>DAOUGM010000118.1:0-29093 GCA_034428895.1 Anaerolineaceae bacterium | reverse complement strand
CGTGACCAACCAGGGTGGTACCGCGGGCAATCTTCCCGTCCCTTTCTCGGACGGATTATTTTTTTAAGGCAGGAGCCTGAAATGACAGAACCAAAAGTACTGGAAGAACTCGAACAGGTCAAAACCAACGCGCTGGCGGAACTGGAAAATGCCGGCGATGAAAGCGCTTTGCTCGCCTGGCGCGGCACTTACCTGGGCAAGGCATCTCCCGTGATGAAAGCCTTCTCCAGCCTGGGTGCGCTCCCCCCCGAGCAGCGACCGCTCGTCGGGCAGGGCGCCAACCTTGTCAAGACCGCGCTGGAGACCGCCTATAACGAAAAAGCCAGACTCATTAAAGAAAACGAACTCTCCCGATCACTGGCGAGCCAGTCACTGGATGTGACGCTGCCCGGACGCATGATCCCGCGCGGCAGGCTGCACCCCGACACCCAGATCCTGCGCGAGCTCTATCGCATTTTCGGCGAGATGGGTTTTCAGGTCTACCACTCGCGCGAAATGGAAACGGACGAGTACAACTTTCAACTATTGAATTTTCCTGTGGGTCACCCAGCGCGCGACATGCAGGACACCTATTTTATCGACGCCCCCAATCGCGGCGATAATCCGCTGCTGATGCGCACGCACACTTCGCCGGGGCAGGTGCGCGCCATGCGAGAAATTTCGGCGCTTAATCCCTCTGATCCCCCTCCGGTGCGCATCATCGTGCCCGGCATGGTCTACCGTTACGAGCAGACTGACCAGCGCCATGAAACGCAGTTCGATCAACTGGAAGGGTTGGCTGTGGGCGAAGGCATCCGTTTCAGCGACCTGAAGGGCACGCTTACCGACATGGCGCGCCGTCTTTTCGGACCGAAAGCGCGCACGCGCTTCAGGGCATCCTTCTTCCCCTTCACCGAACCTTCGGCGGAATTCGATATCGAGTGCTTCCAGTGCGGCGGCAAGGGCTGCGGCGTTTGCGGCGGCGGCTGGCTGGAGATCGGCGGCAGCGGCATGGTGCATCCCAACGTGCTGAAGAACGGCGGTTACGACCCCCAACGTTTTTCCGGTTTTGCCTTTGGCTTCGGCGTGCAGCGCATCGCCATGCTGAAATACGGCATCAACGACATCCGCTACTTCTGGGATAACGACCTGCGGTTTTTGGAACAATTTTGATCAATGAGAGCCGGGAATCGTGAAACGAGATTCGTCTGGACGATTCACGCATAACGGTTACCGAATTACGGAGAGAAAATGAAAGCACCCATATCCTGGTTGAAAGACTTTGTAGATATTGACCTGCCCATCGCTGAACTGGCACACCTGGTGACAATGGCCGGCATGGAGGTCGAGAAAATTCAAATCATCGGGCTTCCCATGCCCGAACCCGGCACGACCAGCGCCAAGGTAACCGGTCTGTCTTGGGACAGAGAAAAGATCGTGGCGGCGGCAGTCACCGAGGTGATGCCGCACCCCAACGCCGACCGCTTGGTGCTGTGCCGCCTGCTCGACGGGCAGGAAGAACGCATCGTGCTGACCGGCGCGCCCAATCTTTACGAGTACAAGGGCAAAGGCGTCCTTCCCGTTCCCCTCAAGGTGGCTTACGCCAAGGAGGGATCGGTCATTTACGACGGACACCAGGAAGGCTATGTGCTGACTACCTTAAAGCGCACCAAGATCCGCGGCGTCGAATCGGATTCAATGGTCTGCTCGGAAAAGGAACTGGGCATTTCAGATGAACACGAAGGCATTATGTTCCTTGATCCCGAGGTGGTTCCGGGCACCCCGTTGACGGATATTCTGGGTGATGCAGTCATCGACCTGAATCTGCTGCCCAGCTATGCGCGCTGCGCAAGCATGCTCGGACTGGCACGTGAAATCGCCGCCATGACCGGCAAGAAATTAAAACAACCGGTTTTCCCGGCTGTTCCCGCCGCCGGAAATCCCGATTACGCTTCGATCGAGATCACCGATCCAAAACTTAACCCGCGTTTTTGCCTGGGACTGATCCGCGACGTGCGACTCCAGCCCAGCCCATTCAAAGTGCAGTACCGATTGAAACTGGCCGGCATGCGCCCCATCAACAACATCGTGGATGCCACGAATTACGCCATGCTCGAACTGGGAGAACCCCTGCACGCCTTTGATTACGACGTGCTGAAAAAACGCGCCAACGGCAAAGGCGTGAAGATCATCACCCGCACCGCCAAACCCGGCGAAATGATCACCACCCTCGATGGAAACGAGCGCAAGCTGGATGGGACCACAATTCTCGTGTGCGACGAGGTTGGCGCGTTATCGATAGCGGGCGTGATGGGTGGTCTCGAATCAGAAGTGAACGAGAACACGCGCAACATACTCCTCGAAGGCGCGGTGTGGAACATGATCAACATCCGCAAGACCTCGCGCGCCCAAAACCTGCCCTCCGAAGCGTCCTTCCGCTATACCCGTGGCGTGCACCCCGCCATGGCGGAACGGGGGGTCAAACGCGGTCTCGAACTGATGGCCGCCTGGAGCGGCGGGAAGATCGATCCGCTGCTGGTGGATAATTATCCGCTGCCGCCCGCGCAGGCAGTAGTGGAAGTCACCCCGCAGGATGTAAAGCGCTCGCTGGGCATCGAACTTAGTGCCGCGAAAATTGCCGAATACCTGGGTCATCTTGAATTTACAACCGAAGTGAAAGGCGAATTGGTTAAGGCAACCTCTCCAGATCACCGCCTGGATATCGGAGAAGGAGAGACCGGGAAAGCCGACCTGATCGAAGAGATCTCCAGGATCTACGGGTATGACAACATCCCCGAAACGCGCATATCCGACCTGCTCCCCATCCAGAGCGGAAACCCCCGCCTGACAAAGATGGAGCAGACACGCGACCTGCTGGCGAACCTGGGCATGCAGGAGGTCATCAGCTACCGCTGGACAACCCCCGAACTTGAAGCCCGCCGCCTTCCGCCCGGCGCCCCGGCGGACGACAAACCCTACATGCGCATCGCCAACCCGCTGGCTTATGAAAAAGCCTTCCTGCGCCACTCTGTGCTTACCTCTTTGCTCGATATTGCCGAGCGTAATTCGCGCCACCACGCACGATTGGCATTGTTCGAGATCGGACCGATATTCCTGCAGTCTGAAGACCCTTCCGGTTTGCCCGATGAAACTTACCGCTTGTCGCTTCTCCTTGCCGGTCAGCGCAGTCTGCCCGGCTGGCAACCCGCCGATACGACCGCCATGGATTTTTACGATTTGAAGGGGATCATCAACGACTTATTGACTGGATTGAACCTCGACCAGGTGAATTACAGAGCCAGCAAACATCCCAGCTTCCACCCGGGCAAATGTGCCACAGTCTGTATTGGTGAACAGCAATTGGGAGTATTTGGAGAACTGCATCCCAAGGTACACGATGCTTACAACTGGGCAGACACTTTCAAATATCCCGTCCTGGCCGCCGACCTGGATATGGAATTGCTACTCAGCCTGATCCCCGACTTGACCAAAACTGCCGATGTGCCGGAATTCCCCGCCGCCATCGAAGACCTGGCGTTGGTTCTGGATGAATCTGTTCCGGCAGACCGTGTTGCGGATTTGATCCTGCAAACCGGCGGCAAACTGCTGGCCGAAGTACGCCTGTTTGACGTCTTCCGCAGCGATCAACTCGGCGCGGGCAAAAAGAGCCTGGCCTACCGCCTGACCTACCAGGCAATGGACCGCACGCTGACCGACAACGAGGTATCCTCATTGCGCAATAAGATTATCAAGCGCCTGGAATATGAACTGAAGGCCAAATTGAGAAGCTAATGATAAGAAAAGGAGAGCCGCGGCTCTCCTTATGATTTATTTCGTCCTCTTCTTTCTTAAGGCTTCTTCCTGGTTCTTACGGTGCGTTCCGTCGCACAGTGGTTTCTTCTTCGACTCCCCGCAATTGCACAGGGTCACTCGGTTGCGCGTCTCGAACGGCTTCCCGTCCGCCCGTTCCACGGGGATGCAGCCAGTCACCCATAATGGACCTTCGATGGCACCTTCGGAGGTGATTTCCACCGTCTGGGCGATCTGCACCGGCAAATCGGCTTCGATGTCCTCCCCCTCTTTGGTCATGGAATAGGAATATGTGCCCGAGGGGCAGCGGTCGATCATGGCCATGATCTCAGCACGTACGGCAGGTTCTTCGGTGTTGGGCACCATGCGCTTTATGTTGGTGTTGCGGTTGCCGCAGAACCCCGAATTCATGCACAACGTAAAATCGCTCTTTACTACGATGCCCTTGCCGCGTTCATCCACGCGCTGGCGGTCAGTGAAGTTGTTTTCAGGTGCAGTTTCGGCTCCATCAAAATCGATCTCGCAATGCGACGCGTCGCAGTACGGTTTGATCCGTGAATGACCGCAGCGGCACAATTCATAGGATTCTCCACCCTCCAGGTCTCCGTCCTTTTGCCAGTTGAGCGGTTCCCCGTACTCAGATACGATCTGGGTCTTCTTCACCAGCGGAACATTTCCTTCGACCAGATATGGGCCGCCTGCTTTCACTCGAATAATAAATTTTTGTTTATCCTTGTTTGCCATCCTCGGACTCTCCAATAACATTTTTCTGATGCCATTCTCATCGATTTTCGAAACATAAACGGATAGAAATATCACTTGAATGGATTATATCAAACCTGCTCGCTTTACCAGGGGATTTACTTTTCCGGGATTGAAGCCGGTCCCGGCTCCGGATCCAGTGGAAGTATCAATGGAGGTAAAGGCGATTGGGAAAAATCAAGATCGTTGAGAAAATCGCCAAGAATTTCATTGTTTTCACGGACTGTCGGCCGGGGATCCGGTCTTCCATCAGTCATTGGGTCCAGGCGTTGACCATCGAGAAAGATATCTTCGATGAATTTTAAATATGCATCGAAGCTTAAGGTTTGGTGATCGATGTATCCTTTTTTGGCATACGGGCTAATCAATAACGACGGAACGCGTAATCCATAACCATTGGCATCCACCTCTGGCGGCATGACGTGATCGTAAAAACCGCCCCAATCATCCCATACGAGGAAGATCACGGTGCTGTCCCAGGCCGAACTTTGCATGATCGCATTGATCAACCCGGTAACATAAGCCTGTCCTGCTCGAATCGAGGAAGGAGGATGATCGCTGACGCCGTCCTCCGGGATGATCCACGAGACGGCGGGGATGCTGTCGTTTTTAAGATCACGCAAAAAGGAATTGGTCAGCCGAATATGATTCAGTTGCCCATTATCATGAACGGTGGTGAAATTTGGAAGCGGATTCATAATGCTCGGGACTGCCAATCTCATCGGTTGCTTGTCGCAGAACATCTGGTCGTTTCCACAATCAGGTTCTACACCCTCAGTCAGGTAATACCCCCAACTGACATTATATTTATAAAGCAGGTAGGTAAGATCGGTCCATGCATAATCTTCCTTCCTGTTGAATATCTTCACTCCGGGATATGGATCTATTAGGTTATTCACACAACTCATTGGATTATCCGGATTCGAACACCTGGCCGACCAGCCCGAGACCATAAAAAGGTGAGCCGGCAAGCTCCAGGACGCACACGGCTCGAACATGCGATCGTGCAGCACAAAATTCTCCGCATAAGCCCAATAATTGGGGATTTCCCTGGCATCATGCCAGCCCATCGCATCAGGACCCTGCTCGGCGGAGGTACAACCGGGCGTGGCAGGATTATCGCAATATCCAGCACGACCATCCATCACTGACTGGACAAAACCGTCCATTTTTCCGCTATTGACATCCTGCTTGAAAGCATCCAGACCATGAGGTCCCCCGTAGTTGATATCATTGGAGTCGTGGAACGGGAGAATGCATTGACCGGTCACCGGGTCGTTGGAACAGACTGCAGGAACACCGTTAACCATGGGAATTCCATCTGCCCCCGGGAACGTTCCAAAGTAATGGTCGAACGATCGGTTTTCCTGCATAATGATCACGATATGCTTGATCCTTGTCCTGGCAATGGCCAGTTTCTCCTGAACCGCCGTGGGCTCAGCCGCAGGGATTGGGGGACTGACCTCCGCTTTTGCACAGGAGGCCATAATTAATGCAATAATGATCAACGCTGTTGAAATTCCAACTTTCTGTTTCATATAATTTTCAGATCTGAAGAAATCTGCCTGTTTTTAATAATATTACGCTTCCATGCAGTATTCAATCTCTGTTTATATAAGTTCCGATACTGTTGAATGGTATAGGAATGGACCGAATAGTAAATCCGGAATGCTTCTCCGTAAATTAACAGATTGAAATTCCCCAAATTCCCCTCATAATAAAGCATGGAAATATGCATTTCGATTAATCATCATTATTCATCATAAACAGAACAATTGCTGTTCCAGACAAGAAAGGAGATTTACGATTATGTTATCGGAGATAAAGAAAGCGATGAACGCATTCAACGATTTTCTCGACCGTTACATTCTACCTTGGCCAGTTCGCTTCTTAACATTTCGGATCGTGATATTACTGACCATCGGATTGCTCGTTCCCCTGATCTTGCTGGATAAAAATACAGTCTTCGTTTTGGCAGCCAACAGTTATTTGAATACCATGAGTGTTGCTGTCAGTTCAATCGTTTTACTGTATGCAACGATCTCTGAAATTCGCCAGAAACAGATCGCCGAGTTACAGGAGAAGCGTGCGCAGGAGGATCACGAACACGTGACAGAAATGCATGATCTGATCCTGCAAACCCTGCAGAATCAAAATAAAGAGATGGCGGAATTAAAGAATTTATTATCCATTCTTACTGGTACGGAAATGGCTCCCACGGTTTTGAATGAACTTCCTGACATAAAATCCTTACATCCACGCGGCAAAAAACGATTCGATGAAAAAAACCTGGAAAAACTGCTGGAGAAAAGTCTCACCCCCAATGAACTGGCATCAGTGATCCGAAAAGATTTCCCCTCTCCCGATAAAGATAAATGAATTAATAGCAAGAAAATATTTGAAAAAACCTCCTTAAGGTTTTAAGGAGGTTATTTGAAATGCCGTCGAATTATTCCTGATAATTGCCCAGGCAGGAAAAAATTCGGTCAATATCCAGTTCAGTCAACTTTTCATACGCCACGGAAGCCCCCAGGTTTTCGTCCAACTGTTCCAGGCGGGTGGCGCCGGTGATCACTGTGGATACTTCCTTGCGCCGCAGGATCCAGGCAATGGCCAGCTGCGCAGGGGTAATATCGAGGTCATTGGCTATTTCCGAAAATTGCTTGACGATCTCGATGCGCTCCGGAGTGATGCGGTCGCGAATCCAGGAGTAATCCTCCAGCGACGCGCGGCTGCCCTTGGGGATGCCGTTGTTGTATTTTCCGGAGAGAATGCCGTAATACAACGGGCTGAAGGTGGTCAGTCCCAGTCCGAGGTCGCGGCAGACCGGCATTAGGGTGTCTTCCACACGCTTGCGGTGAAAGAGATTGTACTGCGGTTGTTCCATCGAAGGCGGGATCAGGCCGTATTGACGCGCCACACCATAGGCTTCCATCACCTGGCTGGCTTGCCACTCCGATGTTCCCCAGTAGAAAATCTTGCCTTGATGGATCAGGTCAGTCATCGTGCGCACCACTTCTTCAACGGTAGTATCCGGGTCGTATCGGTGGCAGAAATACAGATCCAAATAATCCGTTCCCATTCGTTTCAGGCTGGTATGAATGGATTCGGTAATGTGCTTGCGCGAAAGTCCGCGCCCGTTTGCGCCTTTGAACGTCGGCCAGAATACCTTGCTGGAAATGACCAGCTCCTCGCGGGGTATATCGGCAATCGCCTTACCCATCACGCTTTCAGCCAGTCCATTGGCATACATATCCGCGTTGTCGAAAAAATTAATTCCCTGATCGAAAGCCTCCCGGATGAGGTTGATGGCCGTGGATTCATCGATCTGGTTGCCGAATGTGACCCACGCCCCCAGGGAGATCTCACTAACTTTTAATCCTGAATGTCCTAAACGTCGATAGTGCATGGGTGCTCCTTAATCGCGATTCTCGTGTTCCGATCCATCCCCAATCCCCAGTGGTTTCCATTTGTTTTTATCCGCTCTCAAGCGGTGGTGACCGCCGCCGCGGTTGTGAAGCAGGTCAAAGTTTTCCGGCTTGATGAACATTTCTTCGCCATCCAGCAGCCCGCTGACGCCGGACTGCCCGGGTTCCGAGCGTTTGCCCTGGCAGTATTTGCAGGTCTTGGGATCGTGCGCCTTATAATCCTGGGGTTCCTCATAGGTGGTGATGTAGCCTTCATAATTGCGCAGCACGATCTTGTGGTCGGAAGAACTGATGTGGTAATTGGGCATTACCGGGATCTTGCCGCCGCCTCCGGGAGCGTCCACCACGTAGGTGGGCACGGCAAAGCCGGAGGTATGACCGCGCAGGCCTTCGATGATCTCGATCCCCTTGGCTACTGGCGTGCGGAAGTGCCCGGCACCCTCAACAAGATCGCACTGATAAAGATAATATGGCCTGACCCGGATGCGCACCAGCTTCTGGACAAGGTCGCGCTGAATGTGGACGCAATCGTTCACACCTGCCAGAAGGACGGATTGGTTGCCCAGCGGGATGCCCGCCCGGGTGAGTTTATCGGCGGCTTCCGCCAGTTCCAAGGAGATCTCATTCGGGTGGTTCACATGGATATTCATCCACAGCGGATGAAATCGCTGCAGCATATCGGTCAGCTCGGACGTTACGCGCATGGGCATGAATACCGGGACACGCGAACCGATGCGGATGATCTCAATGTGAGGGATCTCACGCAAGCGAGTGAGAAGTTCTTCCAGCAGCTTGGGCGCCAGGGTGAGCGGGTCGCCGCCAGAGAGCAGAACGTCGCGCACTTGCGGAGTACGTTTGAGATATTCGATCTGGGCTTCGAAATCGCTGCGGGAAAATGTCTGGGTGGGATCACCCACGATCCTGGCCCGCGTACAGTAGCGGCAATAGGATGCGCACTGGGTGGTCACCAGCATCAGCACTCGGTCGGGGTAGCGGTGCACCAGTCCGGGAACTGGGGAATGGCGGTCCTCCGCCAGTGAATCCTCCATCATACCGGTAAACGCATCGATTTCCCCGGCTTCCGGAATGATCTGTTTGCGGATGGGATCTTCCGGGTCGTCGGGGTTGATCAGCGATACATAATAAGGCGTCACATCCACACGGAACAAACCATCGGTGCTGAGCGCCTTGCGTTCGCTGGCGGTCAGATGCAAGACCTTTTCAAAATCTTCAACCGAGTTCAACCGGTTGCTCAACTGCCAACGCCAGTCGTTCCATTTCTCATCGGGGATATCCTTGAAAATGGGTGCGCGTTTTGAATCAAACGGGGTGGGGGACATTCGATCTCCTATAGCCGAAATTTTTTATTTTCTTGATTTAATTTTAAGTGTTAATCAAGGGATGGTCAACCGGAATAATCTCCTCGTTGAGGGTTTGAAACCATCAGCGAGGAGATTTTACTAAATTTAATTGTAATTCGGCTTTATTACACCTGGTACGGCACTTCAGTGATCACGATGTTTTTGTGATGCAGGAGGGATTTTCGTAATGATTCGGCCGTGCGGGTATGCAAAAAGTTCACCCACCAGTGCTTTGGAATGAATTGAGGAACCACGATGGTGATCACATCTCTTGGATTCTCGATATCGATGAGTTTTTCAATATAATCAAGCAGTGGATCGAGAAACAGACGGTAAGGAGAATTAATTATCACCAGGCGGTACCCACCGCCCCACATCTCCCATTTGTCCACAACTTTTTCTGTCTCCTTGGGATCGATGGATATGTGGACTGCTGTAATATCATCAGATAACGAACTGGCATAATTTAACGCAGCGATCGTGCCGCTGTGAACACCGCTGATCGGCATGATCACGCGGTTTCGACCCAGGCGGCCGAAATGCCTGCTGTTTTCCAATGAAAGTTGGCTGGCTAAATTCTTGTAATGGTGATGGATCGAGTAGAAAATGGTCACAAGGAGCGGAGTTAAAATGATCACCACCCAGGCGCCATCGAGAAATTTTGTTACCGCAAAAATCACGGCCACCATGGCGGTACAGAGAGCGCCAAAGCCATTAATGATCATCTTGTGCACCCAGCCCTTATCAAAGCGTACTGTGGAACCTGGTTCTACGATTTCTTCATCTTTTTTAAGGTGACCGGATTTCCACCAACGGCGGGCCATACCTGTTTGAGACAGGGTAAACGACAGGAACACACCGATGGCATAAAGCGGGATCAACTTGGTGACACTCGCCTGGAATCCAATGACCAATAACGAAGCGATCACTGCCAGTGCGACGATGCCGCTGGAGTAAACAAGCCGACTACCTCGTAAAGTCAACTGCCGTGGCAGAAACCCGTCTCCAGCATGTAATGCCCCCAAACGGGGAAAATCGGCGAATGCCGTGTTTGCCGCCATGATCAATATGATCGTGGTGGCGCTGATGGTGAGAATATACAGCAGTCCACGCCCATCGTAAATGGTTCGGGTTAATTGTGAAATTACTGTTTCACTTTCGGATGGAATAGCCTGCATCCTGGTGCTCAAGAAGGTAATCCCTAATAACAAAGTTCCAAGAATGCCGGACATCCAAAGGAGTGTTTTCCCTGCGTTTTTACTGCGCGGTTCTTTGAATGCCGTAATTCCGTTCGAGATGGCTTCAACACCGGTCAACGAAGTGGTTCCGTTGGCAAAAGCACGCAATATGAGAAACAACGCAATTGGTTGCAAGCCATTAATTGGCATCGCAGGGGGATTCGCTACCACGCCCAGGTTGCCAATGAAAAAACGAATGAACCCCAGGATCACCGTGAAGAACATTAAGATCAGGAAAAAGTAGGTCGGAATCGCAAAGGTGATCCCGGATTCTTTAACACCCCGCAAGTTGATCAACATGATGACCATGATCATGGATACAGCAATGATCACCCTGTGGGGATAAAGCAGAGGGTAAGCCGATACCAATTGAGCCACACCGGAGGATATGGATACTGCAACTGTGAGAATATAGTCGGTCAGCAATGCTGCACCAGCCGTTTGCGCGGGCAATTCTCCAAGATTATCCCTGGCAACAATATAGGCACCACCTCCGCCGGGATATGCGTGAATGGTTTGCTCATAAGAGAACGTTAAGATCAATAACAAACCCACGATGGCAATAACGATTGGAAATGCCAGGTGCAGCCCACCGGAACCCGCGGCAGCCAGGATCAACATCAGCTCTTGCGGTCCATATGCCACGGAGGACATGGCGTCGGAGGAAAATACCGCGAGCCCGACCAGTTTGCCAATTGTTTGATGGGGGGCTTCTTCCGTCGCCAGGGGTCTGCCGATGAGCCGACTTTGCAGCGTTGTTTTCGGTTTGACATCAGTAGACAACTCAAAAACATTGAAAACATTATCTTTTATCATTAACAGTTACTCCAACATTTTTCAAAGGCATCGATAAAGAAAATCTGTAATCCCAATCCGCCAAGTTGATCCAATCCGGCATGATCATATCCAAACCCGCCGGATCAGAAGAAATGTTGATTGCCGCCCATTCAAAAGGAGACATCAACTTTCCTACTTCAACGATTGTAGGTAAATCAGATAAATAAAGCGAAAAGAATTTGGGAAAAATATAAAGGAAAAATAAAAATGGGGACGATATTATTCAATGGTCTTGAAGCGGTATCCAACCCCCGGATCGGTGACCAATATTTTTGGATTGTCTGCATCGTCCTCGATCTTCCGGCGTAATTGACCAACATAAACCCGTAAATACTCCAGGTGATCGGATTCCTCGAATCCCCACACGTGGGTCAGGATGGCTTGATGGGTCAACACCCTGTCTGCATTGGCTGCCAGGTATGCGAGCAGTTTGAATTCCGTTGAAGTAAGCTTGATTTCATTTCCGTTCAACAGGGTGATATGCCGCGCGAGATCGACAGAAAGTGGGCCGGATTGGATCAGGGTCACTTTATTCCCCAGAGATTGAGTGGAATGCCTTAATGCCACACGGATGCGTGCCAGCAACTCCTGTATATTGAACGGTTTGGTCAGGTAATCATCGGCACCTTTATCCAAAGCAGCCACCTTGTCTCGTTCGTTATCCCTGACCGATAAAACAATTATGGGGATTCTGGACCATTCGCGGATTTGTTCACAAACTTCGATACCGTCCATGTCCGGAAGGGAGAGATCCAAAATGATCACGTCCGGCTGCTGGGCTGCTGCCAGAGCGATTCCCTGCTCACCGGTCACTGCCGAGATCACCTGAAAATGACCCGAACTTAATATCGTCTTCAAAGCACGAAGAATCTGGGGTTCATCATCAATTAAAAGTATCAATGGTTCTTTATTCATTTTGCTCATCCTTCGGCAGGGTGGGAAATTCACCGTTCAATGTTACTGGTAAAAGAATGTTGAAGGTAAATCCTTCAGGTTGGTTTTCCGCCCAGATCTTTCCGCCGTGTGCTTCGATGATCCCCTTGCAGATCGAAAGTCCCAATCCCGTCCCTGTGACCTTGTCTGCTTTGGTAATTCGGAAAAATTTATCAAAGATGTGTTCAAGATGTTCCCCGGGAACCGGCGGGCTTTGATTGACCAAACGGATCAGCACGGAATCATTTTTGACTTCTGCATAAATTTGAATGGGAGTTCCGGCGGGGGCATATTTCACGCTGTTGCTGAATAAATTTGTAAAAACCTGCTCCATCATTACATAATCTGACGGCACCAGCGAAATATCATCCGTGATGAAGAATTCGACAGGATTATGGCTTAAGAGGCTTTTTTGATGTTTTACCGCCACACCTTTAATGATTTCCAGGATGGAATTCCACTGCTTTTTTGGAAGCAATGCCCCGGCTTCGATGCGTGACATATCCAATAGGTTTCCCACCAAGAGATTGAGCTGGTCTGTCTCCTCTTCGATCATCGAGAGCAGTTCCGTTCCCGCTTGTGAATCCCAACTGACTGCCCCGCTGCGCAGGCTGGACACAGATGCCTTGATCGCGGACAGGGGGGAACGCAATTCATGCGAAACCGAACTGAGCAGAGCTGATTTGATGCGATCGCTCTCTTCCAAAATCTTAGCCTCATTTTCCCTGAGAACCAGGTGAGCCCGCTCAATCGCCAGTGCGCCCTGATAGCCAAATGCCATTGCCAATCGTTCTTCCTCGATACTCAAGTTTTTTTCGCTCTTCCAAACTTGTATTTCCCCTTCCAGATTCCTGCTGGTTTCCATGGGAATGACCACATCAGGGGAGGTTTCAACGGGCTGTTCCTCCAAGGAAAAACCGATCTGATCGCTGGTGCTGATCACTTTCACATGGACGAATGAAAATGTCGCACTGGTTATCTTAGCCATGGTTTGGAGAATATCCTGCACCCGCGTCAACCCGGCGAGAGATGAGATCAATTCATACATCTTCTTTGCTTCCCATTCGCGCGCCTTGGCCAGGTTCACCCCCGCTTTTACCTTGCTGATATATTGGTTGATGACAACCACCATGATCAAGAAAACCAATAATGTGATCAGGTCCTGGCTTCGATGTACAAGCAAGGTATAGAACGGCGGAATAAAGAAGTAATTAAAAGAAAGAAACGCGAGAATCCCAGCCAGAAGTCCCGCGCCGAATCCCCACAAAGCAGTGCATAGAAGAACCGGCAGTAAATAAATTAAGGCGATCGATTGAATTTCGAGAAGGGATTCCAGTTGTTTTAGCAAGAATGTCGCTATCATGACGACCACGATGGTTCCAAAATAGCCTAAAAACAAACGGAGGGAATCTCGTTTGAGTTTCTTCATTATTCTCTCATCCTTGATTTTGATTATAGCCTTGGACTGGATGGAATTGAACATCGTATTCAGGCAATATTAACCTTTTATATGAGTTGCTACAGCAGCGTTCAAATTTCTTGACCAGATTTTTCGGGCATGGTATGATTATTCTTGCAAAATTAGCACTCGAAGGCTTTGAGTGCTAAATGTTAATAAAATGACAGACCTATCCGACCGACAACGCTTCCTTCTCTCGCTCGTGATCCACGAGTATATTCGTTCTGCCAACCCTGTGGGCTCAAAGCACATGGTGGACCAGTATCAACTGGATATGAGTTCCGCCACAGTACGTAATGAACTGGCGATGCTTACCGAAATGGGTTACCTGCGTCAACCGCATCTTTCAGCCGGGCGGGTGCCCACCGAGGACGGCTATCGCTTGTTTGTCGGCAACATTGTGCAGGAGACTGAATTACCGGATTCGACCCGGCGCACGATTTCGCACCAGTTCTATCAAATGCGGCAGGATGTGGAAGGATGGACAAAACTGGCTGCATCCGTGCTGGCGCACCAATCCCGTGCGGCTTCGCTTGTCACTGCACCGCACCCCGATCAGTCTCGTTTTAAACACCTTGAATTGATTTCCGCGCGCGGTTCCCAGGTATTGATGGTCCTGGTACTGATGGGCGGAGAAATCCTGCAGCGTTTCATTACTCTGCAGGAGCCAGTACTCCAGGAACACCTTTCCTCCACTGCCGACTTGCTCAATAACCTACTCATGGGCAGGAACGTAAGCGAGATTTCTGCTGAATCGACAGAATTTGCTCCGCTCGAACGGGACGTGTACCAGTTGGTGATCGATGAAATGACCCAGGCCGATTCGATGATCTCGGGTGATGTAGTTCTGGACGGATTGACCAACGTGCTTGCCGAACCCGAATTCTCGGCGGGCGGTGAGGCACGGCGTGCGCTGCGCGTCCTTGAAGAAAAGCCGTTATTGAACGATATCCTCTCCAAGACGGTGCTTGGTGGCTCGTCGCTTGGTGGGGTCCAGGTATTGATCGGTGGCGAGGGGATCTACGATGCCTTATCGCAGTGTTCCATAGTCCTTGCGCGTTACGGCACTCCCGGCCTGGCCACCGGTACCCTCGGTGTTCTCGGTCCAATGCGTATGCCTTACGGACGTACGATTTCAATCGTCCGTTTTTTATCCAGCCTGCTTTCAGACCTCGTAAATGAAACCATGGCTGAATAACCCATATGAAAACCAAGGAATGATTATGGAAGATCCAAAAAAGCACACTCAAAAAAACCATGTACCTCATCCAGATGACGCTGCCGAAAGTACCCTGGATTCTGCCAGGGGGAAGGTTTCAGCTGGCGCTGCAGCAAAGGTGAAGGAAATCGAAGAATTGAAAACCAAACTTGAAAAGGCAGAAAAAGAAGCCCACGCCAACCTGGACGGCTGGCAGCGTGAACGGGCGGAGTTCTCAAATTACAAAAAACGCATCGATCGCGAACAATCCCAGGTAAAAAACAACATTACAGGCGATGTCATCAAGAAATACCTTGTCGTTATGGACGATATGGAACTGGCGCTCAAAAATCGGCCCGTTGACGAAATCGGCGCAGCCTGGGCAAACGGCATTGAATTGATCCTGCGCAAGTTGTATTCGATCATCGAAAGCGAAGGCATTGAGAGGATTTGTGCCGATCATGTGCCGTTCGACCCGAATATTCACGAAGCAGTTTCACATGAAGAATGCCCCGGTTTTGACAGCGGTGAAGTGATCGAAGTCCTCCGCCAGGGGTATAAATTAGGCGATAGAATCCTGCGCCCGGCAATGGTGCGCGTAGCTCGATAACTTGAGAGGAAAACATGGGAAAAATCATTGGTATTGATCTTGGTACCACAAACTCGGTAGTTGCAGTAATGACCGGCGGAGAACCCGTCGTCATCCCCTCGGCTGAAGGTGAACGCTTGTTCCCCTCGGTCGTTGCGGTCAACAAAAATCATGAGCGCATCGTCGGACGACCCGCCCGCAACCAGGCGATCGTCAACCCTGAAAACACGGTCTTTTCCATCAAACGCTTCATGGGACGCAAATACAGCGATCCCGAAGTACAGCGTACCATCAGCCGCGTGCCCTACAAGGTCACTGCCGCGAGCAATGGAGACGTGCGCGTGGTGCTGGATGGAAAAGAGTACAGTCCTCCCGAGATCAGTGCCATGATCCTTGGAAAACTCAAAACCGACGCCGAAGCTTACCTGGGTGAAACCGTGACCCAGGCGGTGATCACGGTGCCGGCATATTTCAACGACGCGCAGCGCAACGCCACCAAAGACGCCGGCCGTATCGCCGGTCTGGAAGTGCTGCGCATTATCAATGAACCCACCGCCTCCTCACTGGCGTATGGTCTGGACAAGAAAAAGAATGAAGTCATCGCGGTATACGACCTTGGCGGCGGCACATTCGATATCTCCGTGCTGGATGTGGGCGAGGGTGTCTTCCAGGTGAAATCCACCAACGGTGATACCTTCCTCGGTGGTGATGATTTTGACCAGCGCGTGATGGATTATTTGATCGATGAGTTCAAAAAGAACAGCAGCATCGATATCCGCAATGACCGGCAGGCACTGCAGCGCCTCAAGGAAGCCGCGGAAAAGGCCAAGATCGAACTTTCCACCGTGCAGCAGACCGAGATCAACCTGCCATACCTGACCGCCGACGCCACTGGACCCAAGCACCTGGTGTTAACGCTCACACGCGCAAAACTGGAACAACTCACCGGGGATTTGATCCAGAAGACCCTGGATCCGATTCGTCGCGCGCTCTCCGACGCCGGGCTCAAGGCGTCCGAAGTCAATGAAGTGATCCTTGTCGGCGGCATGATCCGCATGCCCGCCGTGCAGGAAGCCGTACGCAAGGAATTCGGCAAAGATCCCCACAAGGGTGTCAACCCGGATGAAGTGGTCGCAGTCGGTGCGGCCATCCAGGCGGGGGTTTTGGGCGGCGAGGTTAAGGATATCCTTCTGCTGGATGTCACCCCGCTGACCCTTTCCGTGGAGACTCTGGGCGGTGTTTCCACGCCGCTCATCGAACGCAACACCACCATTCCCACGCGCAAGAGCCAGATCTTTTCCACCGCCTCCGATGGACAGAGCCAGGTCGAGATCAACGTCTTGCAGGGTGAACGCCCCATGGCAGCCGATAACAAGTCCCTGGGCAAATTCAATCTCGACGGCATTCCCTCCGCACCGCGCGGGATTCCCCAGATCGAGGTGACTTTCGATATCGATGCCAACGGCATCCTTAATGTCACCGCGTTGGATAAAGCCACCAACCGCAGCCAGCACATCACCATCACGGCTTCCAGCGGACTCAACGAGTCTGAGATCGAGAAAATGAAGAAGGATGCCGAAGCCCACGCCGAGGAAGATAAAAAGCGCAAAGACCTCGTCGAGGTGCGTAATAACGCAGACAACACCATCTACACCGCCGAGAAATTGCTACGCGATAACAGCGACAAGATCCCTGCGGATGTCAAGAAGGAGGTCGAGGAATCGACTGCCAGCCTGCGTAGTACTATGAACACGGATGACGTGGACCAGATCCGCAAGGCAACCGAATCGCTGGATCAGACGATCCAGAAGGTGGGCGCAAGCATGTACCAGCAAACTGGAGCGAATCCCGCTCAGGCCGATCCGCAAAGCGGCGAGCAGCCCGGACCCGATTCCGGTAACCCGCCGCCCTCCGATAAAGACGGAGGAGATGTGGTTGATGGTGAGTTTAAGAATATATAAGACCAGCTCGATTCAGCATTGATCGAAAGGACGTTTTGGAAGTTCCGTCCAAAACGTCCTGTGTGTTAACATTCCACCCGAAAAGGGATGAAACATGACCAAACGTGACTATTACGAAGTGCTGGGTGTGAACCGCAATGCATCAGCGGAAGAGTTAAAATCTGCTTTCCGTACACTTGCCCGCACATATCACCCGGATATCAATAAAGAAGCTGACGCCGAGGAAAAATTCAAGGAAATCAACGAGGCTTATGCAGTCCTCTCCGACCCTGATAAACGCCGTGCCTATGACCAGTTTGGACACGCCGGTGTCAGCGGCGCCGGGGGAGTACCGGACTGGAGCAGCATGGACTTCGCGGATATTTTCGGCGAGTTCTTTGGTTTCGCCACCGGCACCTCGCGCCAGAGACAGAACGCCCCACGCCGCGGTCAGGACCTGGCCTATACCATCGCCCTGACCTTTGAGGAAGCCATTTTTGGCGTGGACAAGGATATTGAGATCGTGCGCGACGAGGTTTGCAGCACGTGTAAAGGGAAAGGCTCGGAACCCGGATCCAATCCTGTCAAGTGCAGCAACTGCGGCGGTCGCGGTGAAGTGCGCCAGGTGCGCCAGACCTTTTTGGGTTCTATGGTACAGGTCACGACCTGCCCCAATTGCGGCGGACGCGGCGAGATCATCACCACCCCCTGCCATACCTGCCGTGGGCGCGGACTGGAACGAAAAACGGTCAAAAAGACCGTTTCGATCCCGGGCGGTGTCGACAGCGGCACCCAGATCCGGTTGGCGGGTGAAGGACAACCCGGCATCAACGGCGGTCCCACCGGAAATCTATATGTCGAGATCAAAGTCAAGGAACACAAGTTCTTCCGCCGCAAAGGCAACGACATCCTGTTGGACCTCAATATCAACATCGCCCAGGCCACGCTTGGCGCGGAGATCGAAGTACCCACCGTGGATGGACCCGCCAAACTGAACATCCCGGCCGGCACCCAGCCGGGCAAGGTGTTCACCTTGCGTGGCAAAGGCAGTCCCTTCCTTCGTTCAAGCGGACGGGGCGACCAGATGGTCATCGTGAATGTCGAAGTCCCATCCAAATTGTCCGCAGAACAGCGCAAGTTGTTCGAAGAACTGGCTGCCACACTCGGCACCGAGGTCAGACCGCAGGAAAAGAGTTTTGTCGATAAATTGAAGGAGGTGCTGGGTGGCTGAAGCAAAATGGCTGGAAGTGTCGCTGAGTGTGGATGGCGAACTCGCCGAAGCCGTGGCCGAGGTGCTGGACCGGTTCACCAGCGGCGGTGTGGTGGTGGAGACCAACGTCAAATATCGCAACGCTGAAGATGAAGGCACCCCTTATGGACCAGTGAAAGTGTACGGCTACCTGGTCATCGACGCGCAGGTGGAAGACAACCGCCGCAAGCTGGAAGAAGCCCTGTGGCACCTGCATACCATCCGCGCGCTGCCCCAACCCGAATACAAGGAAATTGCCGATGAAAACTGGATGAGCGCCTGGAAGGATCATTACCATCCCATCCCCATTGGAAAGAAATTGCTCATCCTCCCCGCCTGGATCGAACAGCAGGAAATGTCGCGCGTGGCGGTGAAGATCGATCCCAGCATGGCATTCGGCACCGGCACGCATCCTTCCACACAGTTGTGCATGGAACTGGTGGAAGATTACACCCTTCGAGGCAAGCCGGTAATCGATGTCGGCTGCGGTACGGGCATCCTTTCCATCGCCGCGGTAAAAATGGGCGCCAGCCGCGCCCTGGGAGTGGATATCGACGCTGCTTCCATCAAGGCGACCACCGAGAACAGCCAAGCGAACGGGGTGGCGGAGCAGGTCGAAACCGGTTTGGGTTCGGTGACCGAGATCAGGGAGGGAAACTTCACCTTTCGCCGCGCTCCTCTCGTGCTGGCGAACATCCTCGCCCCCATCCTCATCCGACTTTTCGACGCCGGCATGGCTGATCTGATCGAAAACAACGGGGTGATCGTGCTGGCGGGCATTCTCGCCGAACAGGGAGAAAGTGTGCGTAAAGCGGGGGAAGATAAAGGATTGATCTTCGTGGAACAGCGCCAGAGCGGCGACTGGGTTGCGCTGGTGATGAGAAAATTTCAATAATTCTTGATTAAATCAACAGCCACTCACAATTTTTTATGAGTGGCTGTTTTTATATTATTTGCTATTCGGCTCGGAACGGAGCTTTGCGCTCGATGCTGCCGACGTACATAGGGAGATCCTTCTGCCCCAACAGCTGGCGGATGGCCTGGATCTCGCCAATGTGGTACCAGTAGTGATAGGTAATGCGCTGCATGGCTGAACCGTAACTTTGCCCGATAGCCTTGCCATGCTTCAACAACTCGGACTGCAGGACCTCGGTGGTCAGGCTGTCCAGGAAGGGTTCCGTGGCTTCTGTCACCGTGTGCCACTTTGCCAGCACGTCGCTAAGCGCGGGCGTGGACATCGGCTTGCCGTAGCCAAAACGGGAACTCAGATCGGGGAAAAGGATGATGTTCTGCGCGCGCTCCAGCCAGAATTTCTGTTCATGCCAACCGAGGTGCCCGACAATCCAGCTGATGCAGTTCATCTGGCCAAAATGCTTCGCGGCATCTTCCTCGGTGAGCCCTTTCAAACCGCGCAGCCACTCGCTGCGTGTAAAACGGAATTGTTCGACCAATGGATGTGTCATGGCGTTGCTCCCTGTTTTTTTCATTCACTATTTATATCACAAACGGTTTTTCGAAATGGGTTACAGCCAGATGGGTATGCTCTGATCCGCTTCACAAAACACGCAAGTGGACGGCACCTGATCGGCATAAATTAAACAATAATGAAACAATCCGTTCCTTCATCCGCCCGGGAACGCAGTTGATTTGTGATGATTATAAATCAATAGATGGTGCATCCAGGTATGCACCTACCTACTCCTGGTGCAGGCCTGCATGATTTAGTGTTCGATTATCGGACCTTTTATTCATACCTGGTGAAGACCTGTCCGGGGTAACAATGAAACCTTACCTGCGACAGGTTCAAAGGCAGGAAGTTTATGCTATGCTAAAAAAGAATGCAAGAGTAACTTGGCGTACCGATATTTTATGTAAACAGTTAATCGAATAGTTTATAAGAGCAGGCAAACATGAATCTCTTCCGCCAACTTCGCTGGAAATTGACTCTCAACTACACCATTGTGACCGTGAGTGCATTTTTGGCAGTCATTCTGATCCTTGGAGTAATTGTTCTGCCGAGGATATTTGTACAAACCAATATTGTAGATCCTGAGGGTTTACTCAGGATTTTACAGAAAAACAAAGGTCCTTTGTTTAGTCGAATACTTGCCCAATCCCCTGTGGATAAAGAATTAATTAATCTTCTTTTAATGGGGTCTGATGATCAGATTACAAGTTTCGATTTTCTTCGCATCGGCTCTGTGCAGTTCACGGTTCGAACTATGGCTTCATTTCGTATTCTGGTCCTTGGAACGGATGGCATATTATTGGGAAAAACAGAAAGGGGATTCCCCGCCAATTTTGTTGTCGGGAAACCGCTGGACTTTAAGCAAGTACAAGGTGTAGAGGCACTCTTTACTGCCGCACTTTCGAATGGAACAGATTTGAGCCGGCTGTACACCGTATATGAACCAAATAAACGATATGTATTGGCAATCCCGGCAACTCAAACAACCAGTGGAGGTGAAAACCAGGTTGTGGGAGTCGTCGTGATATTTGTCGATAATGTTCCCACCCAGAAGGATGTGCCCTGGAATATTCTGAATATTGCCGGTAGAAGCCTGTTAATTTTTCTCTTCGGCATAGGGATCCTGGGGGCTGTCTTTGGTTCCTTTTTTGCCCATGGGTTATCCATTCGCTTCAAGCGATTATCCACCACCATAGATGCCTGGAGTGAAGGTGATTTCTCAAAGTTTACTGAGGACATCTCCGGTGATGAGATATCACAGTTTGCACAGCGTTTGAACAATATGGCCAGGCAATTACAAAGCCTGGTTCAGAGACGACAAGAAATGGCGGTTTCTGAAGAGCGCAACCGATTGGCGCGAGATCTGCATGACAGCGCGAAGCAGCAAGCCCTGGCAGCTTCCTTTCAATTGGGCACTGCCCTCACGTTATTCGACGATGATCCGCAGAGCGCAAAAAAGCACCTGGTGGAAGCTGATGCCCTGGTGGATTCAGTGCGAAATGAGCTCACCAATTTGGTTCACGAGCTGCGCCCTCTGCCGGTAGACAGGCAAGATTTTTCAGAAACCCTCCAGGAATACGTGGAGGATTGGTCCCATCGCAGTGGAATTGAATTCAAATTTGATATTAAAGGGAACGCTGAACTATCTCTAGTGATCCGGGAAGCCTTGTTCCGGATCGCCCAGGAAGCCTTGGCTAACATTGCTCGTCATAGTTCTGCCAGTCTAATAGATATATTTCTGGAATATGAGACCGATCTGGTAAAAATGATCATCGAAGATAATGGCCACGGCTTTGACAAGAATATGAGGCATGGCGGATTGGGTCTCTATTCAATGCAGGAACGCGCTGAAGTATTGGGTGGAAGCTTCTCTATTGAAAGCTCACAGGAACAAGGCACCAGAATCATGGTGACTTTGCCGCAACTCATTGGATAAGGAGGTATTATGACCAATTCATCGGATACGATCACAGTAATGATCGTTGATGACCATGAGATGGTTCGGCAGGGTG
Source organism: Anaerolineaceae bacterium (assembly GCA_034428895.1). GTDB lineage: Bacteria > Chloroflexota > Anaerolineae > Anaerolineales > Anaerolineaceae > UBA6107. Next base: position 6,830 of record DAOUGM010000118.1, on the reverse strand, counting down.
CCTGCAGTTACCTGGAAGCCCAGCCTGATATTTCTGTGGTAGCACAAGCAGGGTCAGGCGAAGAGGCTCTTGAGTTAGTCAAAGAATTCATTCCGGATGTAGTGTTGATGGACCTTGTAATGCCCGGAATGGATGGTGTTGAAACCACGCGCAGGGTGAAGAACATCAGCCCTCGCACTCAGATCATTATTTTAACGTCTTTCCACCAGGACGAATTCATCTTCCCGGCACTTCAAGCAGGCGCGATCTCGTACCTACTTAAAGATGTAAAAGCCAAGGAGCTTGTCGAAGCGATCCGCCGCGCTGCCCGGGGAGAAGCCACCCTTCATCCCAGAATTGCTGCGCGCGTCATTAGGACATTCCGCAATAGGAAGCCTGAAGAAGAAATCCCCTTCACTACGCTGACTGAACGCGAATTGGAAGTGCTCAAATTGATCGCCAAAGGTTGTTCAAATGACAAAATCGCTGACCAACTGGTGATCAGCGTGGGTACTGTCAAGGGGCACGTCAGCAATATTCTTAGCAAATTGCACCTGGTCGACCGCACTCAGGCTGCGGCCTATGCCTGGCAGGCAGGGATCGTTCGCCGCGAATAAGCTGTAATCAATCGAGTAGTTTGTAGACGGGGTTGCCGGCTCTTCTAGAATCGCAGGCAGCCCGCATCTTTTTCATTCCAGTGTATGCCTTGGGAGGATAGATGGATGTACCTGTGGAGGGGGAGAGGTAACCCTGTAGATACGTTCGGAAATATGCCTTCTGCCAACCATATACCTGTCTTCAGCCTCGTGAGTTTCCCCTCATCAAACGCTACTATCTGATCATCAATGCAATGAAGATCACATTGATCTGCCACATGAAGATTTCCGACAGCCAGAGTCAGCAATAGAAAGGAGAAATGAAATGAATACCCAAACGAATTCCAAACCAACAAAACTTCTACTTAACGAAAGGAGTAATATTATGAATACCCAAAACCGTTTTACGTCACTGGGAAAAAAGATCCAATTCTTGGTTATACTTCTTACAATTCTCGTTCTGTCCTCATGCTCTCCCTGGGTTCAGTCGGATACCCCCTCATGCTCTACCAATATGAGAATGCGCGTGTCCATCAATGTCACGCATGTCAAACCGCGGGTCGTTTTCGATCAATTGGCTCGCACACCTGATTGTGTCGTATCGGTCAGCCCATTTGTCTGGAGGCGTGTGACGCTCCAAGTAAAAAACGCGTCGGTCTCCGAAGTCATTGCCACCGTATGCCAACAAATTCGATGCACCTACATTCTCAATGGGGATCACCTTACGATCAAACCCATCACAAGTTTTGACAAGAGGCAAGCCCGGGATATGGAAGAACGTAACAAAATACTTAAGAATCGTCTGCCCGAGGGCATGAGCTTCGAGGATATCCCCTTGGGCACTGTGCTTGAGAAAATCTCGAAAGAATCCGGGCGTGACTTCAAACCGTGGAAGGATGAAGGCGATAGAAGGGTTACCATCGATGTGAGCGGAATGACCGTTGAAGAAGCCATCAAAGCTGTATTGTTCAATGTTGGTAGTGAGGGAGCGGTCATGATCCAATTAAAGTACCGTTTTCCACGTGCTCATGGACAATACTGGCCTTGGGGCTATCCTCCTAATTTTTAGAAGGTTGTATATAACAAGCAGGTGCGTCGATGGACGCACCTTTTTTGTATATTTAGTAAAGATTGCGATGGTGTTGTCCTGAGTACAGTACGTAACGCGCGTCCCAAATGCACCAAACCAATCCCCCCTGATCTTTTCGAACCAGATGTCCCTCTATTGATATAATCCATTACTTCATCCACCCGGGAATACAATTGATTGGTGATAATTATATATCAAGACATGGTGCGACTAAAAAGCAGGAGTTTCCACCGCATTTGACCGGCTCGCCGCAGACTGCAAAGTCACTTGACATTGAACAAATGTTCGTGTATGATTATAGTACAAATGACCGATAATTCGGCGCAGGAGGCCAATATGGCGCGAAGACAACCCGGGCTCAGCGAAAGACACCGCAAGATCATGGAATTCCTGACCAAATTTCAGGATGCGAACGGATACCCCCCTTCCATCAGGCAGATCGGTGACAGCATCAACGTGAAATCCACCTCACTGGTGGATTATTACCTCAACCAGCTGCAAAGCATGGGCTATATCGAGCGCGAAGACCGCATCTCGCGCAGCATTCGCGTGCTGCAGCCTGTCACCACACTCGGTTCCATCCCCGGCAAGGTGGCTGAAGTAATCCGCGGCGCGGGGAACATGCTTTCCGACATGGTGAGCATTCCCCTGGCGGGCAGGATCGTTGCCAGCGCGCCTATCCCCATGCCGACCTCCGACCTCAATTATTACGATGCCGAATCCAGCGTGGATATCGCGCGCAGCTTTCTGCCCTCCAAGGACGTCAGCGACCTGTTTGCGCTGGAGGTCAGCGGAGATTCGATGATCGACGCCATGGTCAACGACGGCGACATCGTGGTGATGAAAAAAGCCGCCTCCGCCAACAACGGTGAAATGGTGGCGGTGTGGTTGGATGACAAGGACGAAACCACCCTGAAATACTTCTACAAGGAAGCCAACGGCATCCGCCTGCAGCCCGCCAACCCCAGCATGGGTCCGATCTACGTTCAGAACCCGAAAAGTCTGCGCATCATGGGTAAGGTAGTACTGGTCATCCGGCAGATTAAATCCTACGCGGGTTAATTCACCTGGGTATGAAAAAATCCTCCCGTCGGGAGGATTTTATTTTGCAGTAATAAATTTGAGTTAGGCGAGTTCTACAACGCCGCCGGCAGCTTCGAGCTTTGCTTTGGCGTCTGCAGCAGCTTCCTTGCCCACAGCGGAGAGAACCTTGGAACCGGCGGTCTCGGCCATGGTCTTGGCTTCCACCAAACCCAGGTTGGTGAGGGTGCGGATGACCTTGATGACTTCGATCTTCTTCGGGCCGGCGTCCTTGAGGACGACATCGAACTCGGTCTTCTCTTCCACGGGTTCGGCAGTGGCGGCACCGGCAGCAGGTCCGGCAGCAACAGCAACAGGAGCAGCGGCGGAAACGCCCCATTTCTCCTCAAGCAATTTTACGAGCTCAGCAGCTTCAAGAACAGAGAGAGCGCTCAACTGTTCAACGATTTTTTCCATATCAGCCATTTCAAAAACTCCTTAATATTTGTTAATGATTATTAGTGATTCACTCCGGTGGTAACCCGGTAAACATCCCGTTCGATCAGGCAGCGGTGGGCGCCTTTTCGGAATAGGCTTTAACAACAGCCGCCAGCGAGCGGGCGGGTTCGGCCAGGGTGCGCACGAGCTTGGAAGCGGGTGCGGAAATCACACCCAGCAGGGTGGCGCGCATGACAGGCAGCGACGGCAGGTCAGCCAGGGCTTTCACCTGTTTATCACTGATCAGTTCCTTGCCGAGATAACCGCCTTTAACCTTGCGGGTCTCGGAACCTTTTACGAAATCGGAAAATACCTTCGCCAATGCGGGAGCATCGCTGAATGCAAAACCAACCAACGACGTGCCTTCCAGGAACGCGGGCTTGGTATATCCCTGAGAATCCAATGCGCGGCTGAAGAGCGTGTTCTTCACCAGGTGGATCTCACTGCCAGCCTCACGGGCTTTGGCGCGGATGCCATCAATGTCTTTCATCGTCAGGCTGGTGTATTCGAGAACAAATAATGCTTCGCTTCCCTGCAGCCATTTTTCGTACTGGGCGGTCATATCGCCCTTTTGCTTCTTTGTAAAGGCCAATGAAAACTACCTCCTTCCTTCAAAAAATGAGTCTTTGTCCGGTTTTGCCGGACAAAGACTCATTCCCATACCCCGAAGGGTGATCATTACAGAATGCTGTCTTCACCTCGGCAGGATATTGAGTCCTTGCGGACACCGGCTTTCTTTGGTGAAACGTCGAGCTTTTGTGCTCAACGGCCTAGATTATACCACTATTTTTCGAGCGAAATGCTCATCGCCTGCAGCGGATCGACCTTCACGCCAGGTCCCATCGTTGCTGCAACGGAAATCTTACGGATATAAGTTCCTTTTGCGCCGGATGGTCTGGCTTTTTTGATGGCTTCCATTAATGCGGCAAAGTTTTCGAACAATTTTTTGGCTTCAAACGAAGCCTTGCCAATGGGCACATGGATGTTGGCAGTCTTATCGAGGCGGAACTCCACACGTCCGGCCTTGGATTCGTTGATCACACGCGGCAGGTCTTCCGCCGAGCATACCGTGCCCGCTTTGGGGTTCGGCATCAAAGAACGGGGACCCAATACACGACCCAGGCGTCCAACTTTGCCCATCATATCCGGAGTGGCGATTGCCACATCAAAATCGGTCCAACCACCGGCGATCTTGTTGATCATTTCATCGCTGTCAGCAACAAAATCCGCACCGGCTTCCTGGGCTTTGGTCGCGGCTTCACCTTGGGCAAAAACGAGTACTCGAACAGTTTTACCCAAACCATGGGGCAGAACGCAAACATCTCTCACCTGTTGATCAGCCTGGCGCGGGTCCAGACCCATGCGCATGTGAACTTCGATGGTTGCGTCAAATTTTGCATATGAGGTTTCTTTTGCCAGTGTCACAGCTGCCAAAGGTTCATAGACCTGGTCAACGCTGACCTTGGAAAGTGCCTCCAAATATTTCTTACCGTGCTTCGCCATTTTTTCTCCTTCGTGGTACAAACGGGTAATTACTTACCCTCCCACAACGCTCTATTTCTCTTCGACGGTGATACCCATGTTGCGGGCAGTACCTTCAATTTGGCGCATGGCGCCTTCAATATCGATCGCGTTCATGTCTTTCATTTTGGTTTCAGCAATCTCGCGGATCTGAGCCTTGGTCACTTTGCCGACTTTTTCACGGTTGGGAACCTTGGAACCGGATTCGATCCCGGCTGCTTTCTTGAGCAAAACAGAAGCAGGCGGGGATTTCAATACGAAGGTGAAGGAACCATCGGTATAAACGGTGATCTCCGCAGGGATGATATCTCCCGCGCGGTTCTGGGTGCGGGCATTGTATTCCTTGCAGAATGCCATAATATTGATCCCATGTCCGGCAAGCGCCGGGCCGATGGGGGGTGCAGGATTGGCCTTGCCGGCCGAAATCTGCAAACGAACAATTGCTTTAAATTTCTTTGCCACTTTTTTTCTCCTTGGTGGTTATAACGGGTGATATTGGGGAGCACCCTCCCACAAACAGGCCAGAGGCCTGATTATGCCTTTTCCACCTGCAAAAAGTCCAATTCAACAGGTGTCTCTCGACCAAAGAAATTCACCATTACGCGAACCTTGGTCTTTTCCATATCGATCTCAGAAACCACACCTCGAAAATCATTGAACGGTCCGTCAACGATGCGCACACGTTCCCCAACCTTGAAGGTCACCTTCACCAGTGGGGCTTCGGCTTCCATGCGGCGCAGGATCTGCTGAACTTCTTCCGGGCGCAGCGGCGTGGGTTCATTTCCCATTCCGACAAATCCCGTCACGCCTGGGGTATTGCGAACCACGTACCAGCTTTCCTCGGTGAGGATCATGTTCACGAGTACATAGCCGGGGAATACGTGGCGTTCCACAGAACGGCGCTTCCCGTCGCGAACTTCGATCTCTTCCTGCGTGGGAATGACGACATCGAAGATCTTGTCTTTCATCCCCATGGTCTCGATGCGCTGCTCCAGGTTGTATCTCACCTTGTTTTCATATCCAGAATAACAGTGGATGACAAACCAGGCGCGATCTGAGGAACCTTCAATAGGAAGAACTTCGGATTCTTCGTCTTTTTCAACCTTCCGGGTTTTTTTCACGGGAATTGCCGGTTCCAGCTCATCTTTAAAAGAAAAAGACGCGTCCGACTGGGAAGCAGGGGTTTCCTCTTCCGGGGGTTCGGAATTATTCAGTTCATCTCGATCAAAATCGTCTTGCGCGTCCATAAATACCAAACCTTACTGGATAATGGGCTATTACCCCAAAATCAATCCAATTAATTTTGTAAATGCATAATCCAGCCCGCCCAATAAGGCTCCCATGGCGACCATGACCATGATCACGATCTTGGTCAATCGCCAGGCTTCCCGTGGAGTAGGCCAGGTAACTTTATGCAATTCACCGACGGTTTCACGCCACCAACGTTTGATGCGTCCTTCTTTTCTCGGCTTTACATTCTTTTCAGCCACGGTTTACTCCTTATTTTCAGGCTAAAACGCCGCCAAAAAAGACGGCGATTTTATTTTTCAGGCAGGCCAGGCAGGAATCGAACCCGCAACCTCCTGTTTTGGAGACAGGCACTCTGCCAAATTGAGCTACTGGCCTGTATGCTGGTAAGGCGAGAACTGATCTCGCCTTACTTATAGCTACAGTCTATTTTGTCTCGCGATGAAGCGTGTGCTTCTGACACCGCGGACAGTACTTTTTAATCTCCATCCGGCCCGGGTCGTTGCGGCGGTTTTTCTCGGATGTGTAATTACGCTCTTTGCATTCATCACATGCAAAAGTGATCACTGGTCGTACGTCTTTCTTTTTTGAAGCCATATCTTATCTCTGCAGCCGATCTTACTGGCTGACGCTCCTTCTGATCTTAGGCAATGATTTTAGTGATCACACCGGCGCCAACCGTCAGACCACCTTCACGAATCGCGAACTTTGAACCTTGCTCCAACGCCACCGGGATGATCAGGTCGCATTCCATGGCAACATCATCGCCCGGCATGACCATCTCAACACCTTCCGGCAGTTTGATCGATCCCGTTACATCCATCGTGCGGATATAGAACTGCGGGCGATAGCCGCTGAAGAACGGCTTGTGTCGTCCG
>DAOUGM010000117.1:0-5285 GCA_034428895.1 Anaerolineaceae bacterium | reverse complement strand
GCATTGCATACAGAAGTTTTACTTTTCGCGTCCATTTGTGCTCCTATCTACTCACTCTCCGCCGCAGAAACGCCGGGATATCCAGATCGACTTCCGCACCGGCCATTTCGAATTGAAATTCTGCTTCCATAGGTTGGGTACGCAGATTCACATTGGTTTCCGACTGACCCGGTTCGATATGCGCTGGTTTTACGACCTGATCCCGATGACGTACAGCCGATGATTCAACAGAAGTGGCACCGATGCCGGTCAGCACAAGGATGACCTGGGCGCGGTCTTCCATCTTCTCATCGCAAATGACGCCGGGAACGATTTCAGCAATACCATTAGTACGCTCGTGCAGGGTGTTCAGAGCATCCATGACTTCGGCGAATGAAAGGTCGCTGCCGCCGGTGAAATTGGCAATGATGCCATTTGCGTCTTCCAGGTTGATGGTTTCAAGCATGGGGTGGTGAAGGGCATGTTCAAGAGCGTCAACAACTCGATTTTCACCCTGTCCTGTACCGATGGCAAGCAGTGATCCACCGCCGTTCTTCATCATGTTGCGCACGTGGGAAAAATCTACGTTGATCAACCCTGGCTGGGTGATCAATTCTGAGATCCCCTGGATGCCCTGCCTGAGAATGTCATCCGCCAGACGAAAGGCCATTTCGAGGGGAAGATCGCGCGGTGCAACCTGGAGTAAACGATCATTGGGAACGCTGATGAGCGTGTCGGTGTACTGCTGAAGTTTGGCCAACCCTTCACGGGCATTCTTTTGCCGGCGTCCGACTTCGAAAGCAAAGGGCAGGCTGACGATGGCGACGACCACCGCGCCAAGCGATTTGGCGATCCTGGCAGCCACCGGGATTGCCCCGGTTCCAGTTCCACCGCCCATACCGGCAGTCAGAAAGACCATGTCTGCACCCGCCAGAGCCTGGCCGAGTTCTTTGAGACTCTCTTCTGCCGCGGCTTCACCAATAGATGGATCCCCACCTGCGCCCAAGCCGCGCGTTAGGATGGGGCCGAGCTGGACTTTTTGCGGCGCGAGGCTGTTTCGCAGCACCTGGGCATCTGTATTGGCAGCGATGAACTCAACTCCTGTCAAGCCTAACTCGATCATGCGGTCGACAGCGTTCTGTCCGCCGCCGCCCAGACCGATCACCTTCAAAACGGGGAGTTTGACTTCAATCGGATTGCGTGCAATGGGTGTAGTGGGAAGGGAAATGTTCATCGGTTACCTCTCTGCCAATTGAGTTGCAATACTTGTACCATCTCCGCTGATTCGTTCAACCAGGCAGCCATTCTGACGCATTTGCTCCACTAATTCTTCGGGAAACGAGGTTTCTCCGCCAACGATGGTAATTTTCTTTGCCAGGAAGGCTTCGTGGATCGAAAACCCAACGGTGGGATGATATTTTTGAACGAACGGGCGGGATGCGTCCAGGTGGAACTCGGCGACTCCCCATTCGTATTGCGGCAAGAGCAAATAGTGCTCGATGGGATGGTGGGTATCAGTTTGCGCAGCGGGAGACACATTTTTGGTCTGCTGATCTTCAGTTTGTGCAACATCCTCGACCTTCGCAGGTTCCGGTGATAACATGCCCACAATGGGAAGGGTATCTTCTTCTGATCGGCACCAGGCATGAACATGTTCTTCGCTATCGGGTTCGGCTGCGAGGAGGTAGAAGTTGCAGCATTGGACATAAGCAGGGATCGTTTTGGTTTCCGGGATACCGTTGAGGCGTTCAAGGATATTCTGAACAACCTCGGCGTGAATTTCCGGAGAGTAAGCGACACCAGGTTCTTTAATGCCGGCACCAAGCAAGACAACCGGCATTTCCCTGCCTGCAATCGTGGCGGCTGCATTTTGCAGCCATTCGAAATTGAAAAATCCGCATTGGTCCTGGCTGTCTTCACCCCTGGAGTAAGGCTTGCTCTTCGGCCACTTGGATTGCCCTCCCATTCCCCAATCCAGTTCGTGGTTGAAGGTATAGGCATATGCCGCAAGGGACATTTGCCTGACCAGGTTGGAATACCCTCTGCGGATGATGGATTGCAGGGCTTGCTTGAGGAATGTCAGATCCCAATAATTACCGCCAGGCTGGAGTGGCGGAAAGACGGGGGTCATACCCGCCTGGGCTACCGCCAAAGCCAGCGGAAGAAATTTATCGATAAAGCGTTCCACCAGGTCCTGCTGCGACCAACCGGATGCCGACCAGGCTTGAACTGAATTTGGTTTATCGAAAAGAATAACCTGCCTGACACCCCAGCGTGCATAAGCCTCGAGAATGGCTTTTACGTCTTTCGCTGCGGGTGTATTGGGAAGAGGAAGGGACATGTGAACGATGGGTGCGATGCCAGCGGAGGTCAAACCATTGAGAAATTGTTCCGGAATGGCACGCGAAGAATCTGAACGAAGTATGATCCATTTAGCCTGAAGCTGAGTCAGTTTGGGAAGCCAAACGGTGAGGTCGTGATTGGTGTAATGGGCTGTATCCTCAAAATAATGGAAACCGATACGGGGAGAAATGAGTCGCTTCATACTTGAGTTCTTTTTCATGGTATGCCTGCCTGATCCTATGGTTATCCTAGACTATCTGTAGCAAGATATGTACCAACTTGCTGTATTCGTTGCACGCAAGACTTCTGCTATAATTTGTGAGGAATGATCTTAGTTACTGGTGGAACTGGCTTTATTGGCCGGCATCTTATCCGGTCATTGGTTCAGCGAGGCGAGCAGGTGAGAGTTCTGCTGCGCCCTTCGAAGACTTCCCCGAATTTTCCCAAAGGAATATCCGTAGAAGTTGCGGTAAGCAGCTTTTCCGACCAACGCAGTTTGAGGGCGGCGCTGAAAGACGTGGATATCGTTTTTCACCTGGCGGGGGCTGAACGATACGGCGTAATGGGGAATTTGAACCAGATCGATGTTGAAGGCACCTCGACTTTGCTGCGGGCTGCCCAGGATTCGAAAATCTCGCGGTTTTTCTATATCAGTCATCACGGCGCAGATCGAGGTTCAGCCTTCCCGGTGCTAAAGGCCAAGGGGATCGCTGAAAGCTGGATCATCAGCAGCGGCATCCCTTACACGGTCTTCCGCACCGACGCCGTTTTTGGTCCTGGCGACCAGTTCACCATCCCATTGGTCAAGCTGCTAAGAATTTCACCTGGATTCATCCTTGTTCCGGGAGAAGGTTCTGCATTATTACAACCCCTCTGGATCAATGATTTGATCACCTGCCTGCTGTTATCGATGGAAGAACCCAAAATGATCAACCGCACACTACCCATAGGTGGAATCGAAATGCTGAACTATCGGGAGATCCTTGGCATAATCATGAAAGAAACCGGCATCAAGCGTTTCTTGGTTTCCGTCTCTCCCGAGTTCCTGAGACGCACCACGCTGTGGGTCGACCAGTTGTATCCGAAATTCCCTGTGTCGATCTATTGGCTGGACCAGCTTGCCACCGACCGGGTCACCAACCTGGATACCATTCCGCGCGAATTCAATTTAATGCCTTCGCGTTTTAAAAATCAACTTGATTATCTTAAGAATTGGAAATCTTTGAAAATATGACCGACCATCCAAGCCTTTGCATCCATGCTCATTTTTATCAACCCCCCAGGGAAGATCCATTTTCCAACCGAATACCAGATGAACCAGGTGCAGAACCTTACCGCAACTGGAATGAGCGCATCCTGGAGACCTGTTATCGACCCAATGCCGATTTGGGTAATTACGGGCGCATCAGTTTCAATGTTGGACCAACGCTGACTTCATGGATGGTGGAGAATTCCAAAGAGGTTTTAGGCAGGATCGCGGATGAGGATCGGCGGAATTTTACAAAATATGGTGTGGGAAACGCGCTTGCTCAACCCTACAATCATACCATTCTGCCTTTATCCAGCCGCAGGGATAAAGAAACCCAGGTGGTCTGGGGAATCGAGGCGTTCAAGAATTTATATGGCAGAACCCCTCAAGGAATGTGGCTTCCAGAAACCGCTGTTGACCTGGAGACGTTGGATGTACTGGCAGAACAAGGCATACAGTTTACAATTCTTGCTCCCTGGCAGGTGGAATGCGCCCGCGACGGAGAAGGTTCACCGTATCGGGTTGACCTTGAGAATGGTCGATCGATCATAGTTTTTACTTATGACGGGGAACTAAGTTCCAGAGTGAGTTTCGATGGTTGCGCCACTGCCAACGCGGATGCATTTGCGGAGAACTTTGTGGTGCCAGCGGTCAGGAAGCATCCTGCAGATTCCCTGACCATGATCGCCACGGACGGTGAATTGTACGGCCACCACCAGGTTTTCCGCGATAAATTCCTTGCCCACCTGGTGAATGGTTCGACGAGCGGACGTGGAGTCAATGTCACCTTTCCAGCCTTATGGCTGCGGGAAAACCCGGTAACACGTACTGCAAGGATAAAGGAAAACAGCTCATGGAGCTGCCATCACGGAATTGAAAGATGGCGCGGACAATGCGGGTGCTGTTCAGGCAGCGAATGGAAGAAATCGCTGCGAAGTGCGCTGGATCTACTGGCGGAATCCATTGATGAGCAATTCGAAAAATCACTTCGTGTGTATAACGTCGATCCCTGGAAGATGCGCAATCAATATATCGACGTGATCCTCCGCAAGAGGACAATCTCTGAAGGGTTGCGTTTCTCTGGTATGCAAGCAGAAAGCCCAAACAACCTTCAGAAAATGGAATTATTGTTTCGCGCTCAATACGAACGCCAGCGCATGTTCACCTCTTGCGGCTGGTTCTTTGACAGCTTCGACCGCATCGAACCGCAAAACAACATCAATTATGCCGCCCGTGCTGCCTGGCTCATGGATCAGGCATGCGGTTTTGACCTTCCTGCTGTGTTCACCCGTTTGTTGGACCAAGTCGTGAGCCAAAAAACCGGCCATTCAGGAAAAGATGTTTTTCTTAATGCATTTACAAAATATTCCAGGCATTGTACCGGCTGTTGATTTAGATCCTTACTTTTTCTGACAGCGAGATCAATTTTGCGATCTGGAATTGAGAGTTCTTCTCCAGTTTTTTCAGAGCCGTAAGGAAATCATACAGTGAAATGGCCTTCTCCGCGATTTTTGAGGCATTAAGCTTTTTATCCGACGCTGTTTTGATAAATGGAATGACAGCAAGCCACCAGGCAAGCTCATCGAAGGATTCGCGGTTATACCAGAGAATGTCGTTGTAGCGGTTGATCTGCAAGAAATACTGGATTTCAGGTTCCGAAAGCCATTGCTGCAGCACCGTTTTTAATGATTTCCCTTTACTTTGAGCATCCCAA
>DAOUGM010000116.1:0-40898 GCA_034428895.1 Anaerolineaceae bacterium | reverse complement strand
AGCTAGGAGCGCGACATTTTTTCTTCCCCATTTATCCACCAGCATTCCAAGCGGGAACGCTGTCGCCATTCCACCGAGGAGAATGGCAAGGAAGATGATGATCGACGCCTGAACGGTCTCGATCTTTAGAAAGTGAGTGATGTAGATCATTAGGTACGGAAAGAAAATTTGCTGGGCGATACCCCATAACGTGATTGAAATAAGAAGATACAACAAATCAAGATTTTCTTTCAAAGAACTCCAACGAAACGTATTGACAATGCTTGAGAGGTAACCTTCCTTCTGCTGAATAGGCGGAGAAGGCTGTTCCTGCAGTAATAGCGATGAAACCAACCCAAGAACGAATACCAATCCCCCCACGATGTAAAAGAATGGAAAATAACCGAGGGCGTCAATGATCAACCCAGCACCGCCATAAACGAAGAGCAGCGCAACCCAGGTGAGGATTTCCAAAACACCCATCACCTTGCCGCGGTTTTCGACGGTGGTAATATCTGCTACATAGGCGTGAAATACTGAATCGTTGGCGCTCGATCCGAAAAAGGTCATGATGCAGTCGAAGAGGATGGCCATAAAAACAGCAATGCCGATGGGATGAAAGTAAGCGGCGGTAGGAAACAAGGCTGTGGTGATTCCCCATCCCAGGTAACCGATCAAAAGGAATGGCTTGCGACCCCAGCGGTGCCGGACGCGGTCGCTCAATGCTCCGATGAAAATGGATGACAGCGTCGCCACAATTGCGCTTGCGGCTACCATCCATGAGATGGGGCGCGGATCCGGTGAAATCGTATTGTAAATAAAGGTGTTAAAGAATTGGTTCTCCACACCCCAGGCAAGTGAACCGAGAAAGCCTAAAATGATCATTGCTGTCCAAGTACGTTTATTCAGCATTCTTTCCTCCGAATAGCGGATTGTAATGTTTTTGGACTGTGAAGAGACAGGGTCCTGATGCGAATCTTATATTTTATTGAGACGATAAATAATATCACTGAACCATTATTGCGATTATTTAGTACAATAGGGTTTTCTAGCAACTGTTTGCGAATTTCGCAACACATGTATTTATATATTTTATCCGATGGTCTCGATGAAGGAAGAGGAAAATTTAATGGATCTTTTTGAAAAATGCAGAACGTATACGACCGCCAAGGAAGCGATGGAAAGTGGTATTTATCCTTATTTCATCCCCCTTAATGAAAACGAAGGAACAGAAGTTGTATACCAGGGAAACCGCTTAATCATGTGCGGTTCGAACAACTATCTCGGATTAACCACACACCCGGAAGTAAAAGAAGCAGCGTTGGAAGCGATCAAACGTTATGGCACCAGCTGTACCGGATCACGTTTTTTAAATGGAACACTGGCATTGCATGAGCAGCTTGAAATCGAACTGGCTGAATGGGTTGGAAAAGAAGCTGCCCTGGTGTTTTCGACAGGTATGCAAACCAACCTTGGAACCGTCAGCGCCCTGATCGGAAGGGATGATGTTGTGGTGCTCGATAAGGAGGACCACGCCAGCATCGTTGACGGCGCCAGACTGGGGTACGGCAAGATCGAACGTTATCGTCATAACGATATGGCACATCTGGAAAAAGTGTTGAAATCGATCCCTGAAAACGTGGGAACATTGATCGTGGTAGATGGGATGTTCAGCATGGAAGGCGATCTCGCTCCCCTGCCTGAACTCACCAAGATCGCGAAAAAGTATGGTGCGAGATTAATGGTGGATGATGCGCATGGTATGGGTGTATTAGGCGAGGGACGCGGGACAGCGGCTCATCTCGGTGTGACCGAAGATGTGGATCTGATCATGTCCACGTTCAGCAAATCCTTTGCGTCTTTGGGCGGATTTATCGCTGGCGATGATAATACCATTCACTATATCAAGCATTTTGCGCGTTCGCTGATCTTCAGCGCCAGCATCCCGCCTGCTAATGCGGCGGCAGCACTGGCAGCATTGCATGTGATGAAAGCGCACCCGGAACTGGGTCACCGGGTTTGCAGCATCGCCGATCGAATGCGAAAGGGTTTTACTGAATTGGGATTCAATATCGGAAATTCAGTCACCCCGGTAATCCCAATCATTATCGGGGAAGATGAGCTTACTTTCCTGATGTGGAAAAAGCTGTTTGACAACGGTGTGTTTGTTAACGCGGTAATTTCGCCGGCAGTTACGCCGGGACACCAACTCCTCCGTACCAGCTATATGGCAACCCATACGGATGAACAGATGGACAAAGTACTGGAGGTTTTCAAAAAAGTCGGAAAAGAACTTGGTGTGATCTGAACTGAAAAAAGAGACCGGAAAAACCGGTCTCTTACTTTGTCAGGTACAAAATACCAATGGTATTTGGACCGCAGTGGCTGGCGATTGTTGATCCGGCGATGGTGGTGCAGATTTCATCAAATTGACCTAGCCTGGCAATTTCCTCTTTGATATAAGCGGCATCAGTGTCACAGAGGGTATGCGTGATAAAGATGCGGTGGCTGTTTACATTGACAAGATTGGATTTGAAATCAGCAACCAAGGAATCAAGCGCTTTCTTGCGGCTGCCGGAGATCTTTTTCTGCACGCCCAGGGAACCATCCTTGCGCACCTCGATCACGGGGCGGATTTTCAAAAGGCTGCCGATCAGCAATTCCGTGCCGGAACACCTGCCGCCTTTATGCAAATAATTGAGGGTATCGATCACAAAAGAGGTATGAACACTGGGAGTGAGGGCTGGTATCTGGACTGCAATTTCGGCGGCTTTCATTCCGGATGCTGCCATTTCCGCGGCAGCCAGAACGAGAAGTCCAATCCCAGTGGAAAGATTTAATGAATCGATGATAAAGAGGTTCTCTTTTTTTAGTAATTCTTTCGCCAGAATGGCATTTTGATGGCTAGCCGAAAGCTTTGAGCTGATGCCAATGTAGATCGTATCTTCAGGACCCTGGAAATGCTCGGTAAATGCGGCGACTGAGGGAGCCGATGTTTTTGGCAGTATCCCACTTTTCTCCACTTCATGGAACAATTCCGCTATGTGGATATCTACTCCATCCTGATAGGTTTGATCATTGAGAAACACGCCCAGGGGTACAACATCAATGTTAAATCGTTCAACGAGTTCCTTGCTTAAATCACAACAACTATCTGTAACGATGCGGGTCATTCTTTACTCCTGTATTGATTAAAACCAACGTCTCTTGCGGAAATATAAAAGCATGCCGATGCCCAACATGATCATCAACAAACAGGTGACATAAAAGCCAAGCGGAGTTGCGGCGCCTGGGATGTGCAGAAAATTCATGCCAAATACACCTGCGATAAAGGACAACGGCAGAAATACCGTAGATACAATGGTTAAGGCTTTCATGATTTCGTTCAACCGCAAACTTGTGGAGTTCAAGTAGATATCCAAAGCCCCGGAGATGATATCCCGCAGCACGTCCGTGAGATCAAGAATGCGGACCAGATGGTCGTAAATATCTCTGAAGTAGATCTTGCTTTGGTCGTCGATCTGGGAGAATTCGTCTCTGGATAAGCGGTTCATTACTTCGCGTTGAGGGGCAACGATCCTTCTTAAAGCCATGATGCTGTGCTTCAATGAAAGCAAACGCTGAAGGGTTTCAGGTTTGGGTTTTTCCAGAACGCTGTCTTCCAGCCATTCCACCTCGGTTTCCATTTGATCGATTACCGGAAGGTAATCGTCAATCAGACCATCCAAGATGCTGTGGCACAAGAAATCCGGGCCGAATTTCGAAAGCCGGTAATCCTTTTGGATCAATGCCCAGGTTTTACCAACCGTTGGTATAACATCGTCTGCAGAACAGGTGACAAGGTAATTTTCACCCAGGAAAAAGTCCAGCTCCCTGCTTTCCAGTGCAGTAAAATCTTGAGATGGATCGATGGCATGGGCGATTATAAATATGTAATCAGAATAATCGTCGATTTTGGAAGTCTGATAACCGGAGCTTTGGCAATCTTCAATGGCCAGGGGATGAAAATGAAACACCGAGGATAAGATGGTTTCCATCTCGGCGGTGGAAGATTTATCCAGGTTAACCCAAAGATATCCAGCCTGGGAGGTCAGTTTTTCGTTGATCTCGTTGATCGTGGAAAGAATTTGCGGTGGATGGTCGGGTTGTAGAAAAGCAGCCTGAAGCATAGACTTGATTCTACATCATTAAAATGAAAATCAAAAGCATGGTGAGGAAAAAACAAACAAAATTGAAAGGGAGGTTAGAACAATCCCCAATCCCCGCCAAGACCCTCTTCCATCATGGAAAAATCCCATACATCCAGACTAAAGTCTATGCCCACTTCACGTTCCAGGACTTCTTCGGCTTTTTGGCGAGTGGATTCAAGCATAGAAGGACCATAAGGACAAAAAGGAGTTGTCAGGATCATTTTTACAGTTGCACCAGTATCGTCGATCTTGACGTTTCTGATCAATCCCAATTGAATGATATTCAAGCCCAGTTCAGGGTCAATAATTTCACTGAATCCCTTTCGTAATTTGTCGCAAAGGTCAGGATGGGTTGTTTCGGCATCCCATGCCGGACGATTCGTTCCGGGGATGGGTCGATCGGTCATGATTCTGACTCCTTTGTACTGACGCTGAAAATATAGGAGCACTGATTATCCCCCTTCAGGACGCAGCGAATTTTTTGAACGGGTACTGAAAGAATTTTCGAGAACAGCGTCTGGTCAATCGTGCAGACCTCTGGATGGTTCTGGCTCACATGATAGAAGGGGCAGGTGACTTCATCGATTATGTAATCATCCCCTTCCTTTTTCCATTCGATGACAAACCCCTCGTCCGAGAGGGAGTTTTTGATATATTCCAATTTATCTTCAATCGAAAGGTTCTGAGTTTTCAGGTTTTGTTCCTGGGCGAGATCCTGGGCAATCTGAACAAAGATCTTCTCGATCTCTTTTTTGGTCAAATGGCTTTTTAGTTGCGCCAGCAAACGGTTAGTTAGATTTAAATACCTGGTGGGAAAGCGTTCAACACCGGTTTCGGTAAGCGTGTAAACCAACCTGGGGCGACCAACTCCGTGTCTTTCTTCCTTCGCGAGAATCAATCCTTCTGCTTGAAGGTTGGTGAGGTGATGGCGCACGGAAATTGTGTTAATATCGACCGCATCCGCCAGATCGTTAATTGTCGAATTTGGATTATTGAGCAAGGTTTGTAGAATACGTTCTCGTGTACTTTTCATGTGCATACCTGTTATTGGTTACAATATTATCACAGGGTGATAATAAATGTCAATAATAAGATAAATATTTTAAATAATATATTGCGATTATTAGAATAATATAGATAAATATGGTAAATATTGACGATGATAGACGGCTGTGCTATAATCAGCGTGGTTGAATAATAAAATAGAAATTATTCATAATAATCTTAATAAAGGTTTTTTCTTGATTTGAGGAGAATTACTTTATGTCCGAACTAAACATCAATGATCTGCATGTCAATATTGAACAAAAGGAAATATTAAAGGGAGTGACGCTTTCGGTGGCTCAGGGGCAGGTGCATGCGATCATGGGACCAAACGGAACCGGTAAATCCACCCTGGCATATACATTAATGGGACATCCAAATTACACGGTTACCGGCGGATCAGTAACATTCAAAGGGCAAAATATCCTGGATCTCGCCACTGATGAACGGGCGCGGCTGGGATTATTCCTGGCATTTCAATATCCCGTTTCCATCCCGGGTGTGACCGTGGCAAACTTTCTGCGAACGGCATTGAATGCCCGCCGCAAGGCTGAAAATCCGGAAGACAAAGGAATCCCGATTCCGGAATTCCGCAAGCTGCTGAAGGAAAAAATGGAAACATTAAAAATGGATACATCCTTCGCGGGCAGATACTTGAATGAGGGTTTTTCCGGAGGTGAAAAGAAACGCGCCGAAGTACTGCAAATGGCGATCCTGAAACCAGATATCGCCATTCTCGACGAGACCGATTCCGGTTTGGATATCGATGCACTGCGCATTGTTTCCGAAGGGGTAAATCTTCTCAAGGAACAGAATATTGGGGTTTTGCTCATCACTCATTACCAGCGCATGTTGAATTATGTCAAACCGGATGTTGTGCATGTGATGATGAATGGCATGATCGTCGAATCCGGCGGTCCTGATTTGGCGCTTCATCTTGAAGAACATGGATACGATTGGATCCGGGAAAAATATGAAAACGGGTTGGTCGCGGGTTAAATTTTTATTGGTATTGCGGAGAATAATATGAGCACCGAACAAAAACCTGATTTTCTACAAAACCTTGGAGAGTATCAATACGGGTTTAAAGACCCGGAAACATTTGTCTATAAATCCGAAAAGGGTTTGAGCGAGAACGTAGTGCGGAAGATTTCCGCCATGAAAAAAGAGCCTGAATGGATGCTGCAATTCAGGCTTAAAGCGCTGGACCATTTTCAAAAACGACCGATGCCGACCTGGGGACCTGATCTTTCGCAACTCGACCTCGATGACATTTACTATTACGTCAGACCTTCAGAAAAGAGCGGTAAAAGCTGGGACGAGGTCCCCGAAACGATCAAAAATACATTTGATAAACTGGGGATCCCTGAAGCCGAGCAAAAATTCCTGGCGGGCGTTGGCGCGCAGTATGAATCTGAAATGGTCTACCACAGCTTGCTGGAACACCTAGAGAAACAGGGAGTAATTTTCCTGAGCATCGAAGACGGATTGCAAAAATATCCTGAAATTTTCAAGGAATATTTCGGTACTGTCATCCCGATCGAGGATAATAAATTTGCGGCCTTGAATTCTGCGGTGTGGTCCGGCGGGTCGTTCGTCTACGTTCCCAAGGGGGTAACGGTCGATCTTCCGCTTCAGGCTTACTTCCGCTTGAATGTCGCGAATATTGGGCAATTCGAGCGTTCCCTGATCATCGCTGACGAAGGATCGAGAGTTCATTACGTGGAAGGATGCACAGCCCCTTCATATACCACGAACTCTTTTCACAGCGGAGTGATCGAAATTATCGTTAAAAAGGGTGCCAGGGTGCGTTACACCACCATTCAAAACTGGTCCACCAACGTGTACAACCTGGTGACCCAAAGAGCCAAGGTGGAAGAAAACGGAACGATGGAATGGGTGGATTGCAACCTGGGATCGAAACTAACCATGAAATACCCTTCCACTTATTTGATGGGACCAGGAGCACACGGAGAGATTTTATCGGTGGCATTTGCGTCGAAGGGTCAACAGCAGGACGCGGGCGGAAAGGTGATCCATTTAGCGCCCAACACCAGTTCAAAAATTACCTCGAAATCCATAAGCCGGGCAGGAGGACGATCTTCCTACCGCGGGCTTTTGAAAGTGTATAAGGGAGCCAGCAATTCGCGTTCCAACGTGGTATGCGACGCACTTCTCCTGGATCCACAATCCCGTTCGGATACCTATCCGACCATCGAAATTGATGAGGAAGATGTTTCGGTCGGGCATGAAGCGTCGGTTTCCAAGATCGGCGAAGAGCAGCTGTTCTATTTGATGAGCAGGGGATTAACCCAGGAAGAGGCAAGCACGATGGTCGTTTCCGGATTCATCGAACCATTGGTAAAAGAGCTGCCGATGGAATATGCAGTTGAAATGAACCGGTTGATCCAATTACAAATGGAAGGAACCGTCGGGTAACTTTACACCGATCCATACGAGAGACAATGACAGATAATCCGATTAACGTTACCCGATTCCATAAGGAAACCCTTGCAGGACCTTCCAGTCTGACGATCAGCCCCGAATTCAAGGATTCGAATGCGACGATTCGAGAGTACCGGCGGAAGTCCTGGAATACCTTCAATTTACTACCCATGCCAACAGAAAAGGATGAAGACTGGAGACGGACCAGTCTGCGCAACATAGCCTTCGACAAATTTACCATCATCGACCCGGCAGATCAATCCAAAACGCAATTTCCACCCCAATTGATCGAACCGATGGCAGATCGAAAACACGGCGGACAGGTGCTGATCAGTCCGTGGGAAGCCCGCATTCAACTGGACGAGGAGATTGAAAAACGCGGCGTTGTATTTGAAGATATCAAAACTGCTGCGGAAAAACACCCGAAAATCCTCGAAAAAGTCATTCACCGCATCGATACGGCAAAAAACAGAAAGTATTCTGCCCTTGCCGGTGCACTGGAATTGAACGGCATCCTGCTTTACGTGCCCAGGGGAGTGGCGGTCGATTCACCACTGCAGAGCGTGTATTGGGCTCCTTGCAGCGGACATGTGCACGGACTGCACGTGCTGGTATATCTTGAAGAAGACTCTTCTGTTACTTATGTCCATGAATCCTCCTCTCCAACTCAGGCCGATGCCGACTCCCTGCACACGGGAGTAATGGAGATCTACGTTGGATCCAATGCGCACCTGAATTTCGTCGAACTGCAATCCTGGGGCGAAAACGTGGTGAATTTCACCAGTGAAAATGTATCAGTGGAAAAGAGCGGTAGCGTGGATTGGATCTTTGGTGCATTAGGGAGCAAGCTCACAAAGAATTATTCCGACCTGAATTTGATCGGGCAGGGTAGTTCCGGAAAGGTTTCGGGTTTTTACTTCACCGACAACCAACAGCATCTGGATCACGACACCCAGCAAAACCACCTGGCACCGGACACCACCAGCGACTTGTTATTTAAGGGCGCATTGATCGATCAAAGTCGTTCCGTATGGGAAGGTATGATCTATGTCGCACCCAACGCCTCAAAAACCGACGGGTATCAGGCCAATCGCAACCTTGTATTAAGCAAGAAAGCCAGGGCTGATTCGATCCCAGGGTTGGAGATATTAACCGACGACGTAAAATGCACGCACGGCGCCACGGTTGGGAAGATCGATGAAGACCAGGTATTTTACCTGATGAGCCGGGGTATGACTCGAGAGACCTCCGAAAGGTTGATCGTGGAAGGTTTCTTCGATCCAATCATGCAGCGCATCCCGTTTGAGGGCGTAAAAAAGCGGTTCCAGACTGCGATCCAAGAAAAAATGGAGAATATTGCCATTAATAAATAATTAATGCCAATATGATAGAATGATATGATTAAATCGACAAAAAGAACGAGCGGAGCTGCAAATATGCCATCAGTACCTTTTATGAAACCACCTGAATATGAATACGCCTACCAGGTTGGAGATGCGGTAGAAGTATTTTGCGACCATGAGAAGGGGGGAGAAAGAGTACGTGGCTGGTTGCGTGGGATTGTGGTACAAGTCGATCCCAAAATGGTGGCTGTACAATTCCGATCGAATGTGTTCCTCACTGATGGTTGGATGGTCCCTGATCATATCCTTTGGTTTCCGCAAAATTCGCAGCACCTGCGAGTTCCAGCTAAGAAAGCGAAAACCGAACTACCCAAAGCAGGATAAAAATGTCATCAGTCATGATCAAAGAATTCTCTTTTGACAGCATAAGAGATGATTTTCCAATACTCCAGCGGGAAGTTCACCCGGGGGTGAAATTGACCTATCTGGACTCGGCTGCCACATCACAAAAGCCGCAGTCTGTCATCGAGGCGATGAACAACTATTATCGGGCGATGAACGCCAATATTCACCGAGGTGTTCATACGCTGGCTGAAGAAGCCACCGCGACATATGAGAGCGCTCGTGAAAAGATTGCAGCCTTCATCGGAGCGGCAAAATCAAGGGAAGTAATCTTTACCCGCAATACCACCGAATCCATCAATCTGTTGGCTTATTCACTGGGGAGAAGCAGGCTAAAAAGCGGAGACCTGGTCATACTGACGGAAATGGAACATCATTCCAACCTGGTCCCCTGGCAAATCGCTGCCGAAGAACGCGGATTGCGGCTGGAATTCATCCAAGTCCGGGACGACGGCGTGTTGGATTTGGATTCTTACCGACTGCTGCTGGCACAAAACCCCAAACTTGTGTCGTTTACCCAGATGTCGAATGTACTGGGTACGATCAATCCCGCTCCGGAGATCATCCGCATGGCGAAGGACGCTGGGGCGTTAACAATTGTGGATGCGGCGCAGTCTGTTCCGCATCTACCGGTCAACGTTCAGCAACTGGGTGCGGATTTTGTGGCGTTTTCTGCCCACAAGATGCTCGGACCAACAGGTATCGGTGTCTTGTGGGGACGGGAATCCTTGCTGGAAGAGCTCCCGCCATTCATGGGCGGCGGTGACATGATCAAGAAAGTATATTTACGGACATTCACCCCGAATGACCTGCCGCATAAATTCGAGGCGGGTACCCCGGCAATCGCCGAAGCCATCGGTTTCGGAGCGGCGGTAGATTACTTAATTTCAATTGGAATGGATAGGATAGCAGCACATGAGCAGGATGTCACCGGTTATGCCTTGGAACGATTGCAAACCCTGGAAGGATTGAAGATCCTTGGACCGCGGGCATCCATGCGCGGCGGAGTGGTATCCTTCACATTGGATGGAATTCACCCGCACGATGTCGCACAGATCCTAGACCGGGATGGAATTGCGGTCAGGGCCGGGCATCATTGCGCCATGCCGCTGCACGAGAAGTTTGGTATTCCAGCTTCAACGCGCGCCAGTTTTTATTTATATAACACCAGGAAGGATGTCGACTTGCTGGTAAATTCAATCAAAAATGTAATTCAACTCTTTGGATGAAAAATGGACGATCTGTATCGTGAAGTGATCATCGATCATTTTAAAAACCCCGGGTACAAGGGTGAATTAAACCCGCATGACATAACATTCGAGGATGAAAATCCGCTGTGCGGAGATCATCTTCGTATAGATTTACGTGTCGACGAAAACAACAGGATCACAGAGGCCGGCTTCAGCGGACATGGCTGTGCCATTTCCCAGGCTTCGGCCGATATTTTACTGGAGTCGATCATCGGAAAATCGATCGACGAGGTAAAGAAGTTGACCAAGAAAGACTTGCTTGACCTGCTGGGAATTGAACTTGGTCCTGTTCGGCTTAAGTGCGCGCTGCTCTCACTCAAAATTCTCAAGGCAGGCGTATACGGTTTGGGTGAGGCCAGCGACGAGCTGTTGGAGGAGGGTTAACCAATGACAGAAAATAGTACCATTGAGTATCATTTTTATCAGATCGCAGGTGTAAACGATATTCCCGAAGGTGAAAGGTTGTTTTTTGAAATCGAAGGGCAGCGGATCGTACTCTTTGCCATTAATGGAGAATTCCTGGCCACTGGCGACGTATGCACTCACGACGGGGGTCCGGTGGGGGAAGGGGAATTGACAGGAGAGGAAATCGTTTGTCCGCGGCACGGCGCCAGGTTCAACATCAGAACCGGAAAGGTGCTTTCCATGCCGGCAGTGACCGACATCCCCGTATATCCTGTGAGGATACGAAACGGGAACATTGAAGTTGGTGTACCTACTATCGAATAGATCAATTTTGGAGATTATAAAAAATCAAGACCTCGTCATGCGACGAGGTCTTTTGATCATTTTACACAACCGAATTTACCAATGATCCTGAGGATATCGAATCCTTCGGCGAATTTTCGTTCAGCAAAGGCGCCGTTCTTTACCAGAATTGAGCGGGTCAAATCGGGATCGAAATAATACTTTTTATCATAGGTATGATATTCAGCCAGCGCCTGGATCTTCCGATTTACGTCTTCTTCGTCGACTTCCACCAGGAAATGCGGGAAAAATCCATAACTGCTGCGGATGACGTCATACCCCAGCACTGTGGTACCGCGGAAGGCGCGCAGAGCCTCTTCAGTGACTGTCGCGTGGTCCTGATGCAGGTCGGATTTGGTGTGGACGAAGACGATATCCGGTTGGTAGTTATGATTGAGTTGAATGAGGTACTCCAGAATCTCCTGGCGGGCTTGTTGAAAGCGGCGGGTTTCGAAAGTTCCCACCACCACATGTTCATCGTGAACACCCAAAACTTTCATGCTTCGAAGATGTTCATCGACAACATGGATCAATGCAGGATTCTTCTGATTATCCGAAAGTGTAACGCAGTGCACCTCGGTTTGAGCGGAGATATGAGAAATCAAAGCACCACAACCGATTTCGATATCATCCGGGTGAGCCCCGATGAAGCAGACCTTGCGTCCGAAGAAAGTCATGTCATGATTCATAAGCACCTATTTTGTAGCTAAAATTCCGCCTACGACCTTGGTCATTACCAATTTTCCATCATGCTCAAGTTTTTTGGCGGCAACATCCTGAATTTTCAGCATGATCTTTTCGAAATCATCCTTATCGCGGAACAGGCTTCCCCATAATTTCCGGTCTTCCGACATGGAGGCGCGTGTGTATTGCATATATGGATCAACCGAGTCGAAGGTCAGTGGGTTTTCAAATATATGCAAATCCACCTTCGAGTATAACGATTCTACAGTTGCCAGGATCTCGGTGGAGAAACGTGAACTGCCGGGCATGGGCGGAATGGTCATGTGAGTGGCTTCGGTGATGATCTCATAGAAGAGTTTTTTATTTTGAGGCATCGGACCTGTGGCAAATAACCTTCCACCCGGTTTGGTCACGCGAAACATCTCGCTGACAGTGCCTGACATATTCTCGGCGTAATAAATGGCAAAACAGCAAGATACAAAGTCAAACTCCTCGCTTTTATGAGGGAATGTTTTATTGAAATCCAGGAATTCAAAAGCGATATTCGATTTCCGGCGTTGATTCTCTTCACGGGCTTGTTCCAGAAGATCTTGTGAAACGTCACCACCGGTGATGACCGCATTTCCATCAAGATAATCATAATAGGAGAAGCATTGTTTGCCGGAACCGCAACCCACGTCCAAAATGGCAGAACCCGGTTGTAGTTTGATCAAATCCAGCATCCAGGCATCAATATTTTTTGCTCCAAATTTGGAATGGATATCGATACGGACTGCAAGGTCCTTGGTGGTTTCTTGAAAATCGATTTTCATAAATCCTCTGTATTAATTTTTAATAAGTATAAATGCAGACCAAAGCGTGTCAAGATAACATCAGCAAATTCGCGGTAGCATTTCACCGCTTAACACATCAAGCAACCGTGTGCCACCAATGCCTGTCTTTAATAAGACTTTGCCTGCCGGTTCCGGCTGAACGGTGCCAATTTCAACGGCATTGCCACCATATTTCGATGAATGCATGGCATCCAGGACGGTTTTCGCGTCCTCCTTCGCCACAATAACGATGACCTTGCCTTCGTTGGCTACATAAAGAGGATCAAACCCCAGCATTTCACAGGCGGATCGCACAGCAGGGATGACAGGGATAGATTTTTCATGCAAAGTTATGTTCACATTGCTCTGACAGGCGATCTCATTCAGGGTTGTCGCCAATCCGCCTCGCGTGGGATCGCGCAGAACGTGAATGTTTTTGGAGACCGATAAAATCTCCTGGATCAAATGGTTTAACGGAGCCACATCCGAGCGAATCTCTGTTTGAAAGCCCAGGTCGCCCCTGGCAGAAAGCACAGCAATGCCGTGGTCGCCCAGGGTGCCGGAAACCAATACCACGTCTCCAGGCATTGCACAGGCACCGCCAATGTTCAGTCCATCGGGAATCCAGGCAATGCCGGCGGTGGAAATGAACAATCCATCTGCTTTCCCCTTTTCAACCACTTTTGTGTCTCCCGCCACAATGGGAACACCGGCTTCTTGGGCGGTTTCCGCCATGGAACGCACAACCTGTTCCAGAGATGAGATGGAAAATCCCTCTTCAATGATAAAGCTGGCTGTGAGTCCCAGCGCGATACCGCCGGACATGGAAATGTCGTTAACGGTTCCAGATACCGCCAGGCGGCCGATGTCACCGCCGGGGAAAAATATAGGGCTGACAATATGCGCATCGGTGCTGACGGCGATCCTTCCGCCTTTGCGTGCAGTAATTTCTGCAAAGTCGTTACCGGCCAACAGAGAGGGGTTGGAAAAATGGGGGAGGAAGACCTGTTTGATCAGATCCTGGGTCATGCGGCCGCCAGATCCATGGCCGATCACTATAGCCGGGTAATTCCGCAGCGGCAGGGGGCAAACCGGACCTTCCATTTTGGGTGAGGATGTTTCGGTCATTGTTTATACTTCCTCTTCAGTGCGGGCATAGCGGTAATAGGCGGCACAGGTACCTTCAGAGGATACCATGGTCGCCCCCAGCGGATTCTGTGGTGTGCATATTTTCCCGAAAGCAGGGCATTCGTTCGGTTTACTGATACCCTGAAGGATTTGTCCTGAAATGCAGACCTCGGATTCATGAGTTTGAATATCGCCTACCTGGAAACGTTTTTCGGCATCGAACGCAATGAATTCCGACCGTAATTTCCACCCGCTTTGCGGGATCAGCCCAATGCCACGCCAGTTTCGATCGCAATCCTCAAATACACGGTGAATCATGGCCTGTGCCGGAATGTTCCCCTGCTCGGTAACGACCCTTGTGTAGGCATTCTGAACTTCGAACTTGCCGGATTCGAGCTGTTCAACGGTCATCCATATCCCTTTGAGCAAATCGAATGGCTCAAAACCGGTCACGACGATGGGAATTTTATAGGTTTGACTGATGGAATGATATTGATGATATCCCATCACGGAACATACATGGCCGGCAGCCAGAAAACCCTGCACACGGTTATTGGGGGAACTCAAGATGGCGTGCATGGCAGGAGGAACCGTGACATGCGAGACCAGAATTGAATAATTGGATAGTCCCAGAGCCTGAGCATGAAGCACACTCATGGCGTTTGCCGGGGCAGTGGTTTCAAATCCAATGGCAAAAAATACCACTTCCTTATCCGGGTTCTCCTGGGCGATGCGCACGGCATCCAGGGGAGAATACACGATGCGCACCTGGCCGCCGGCGGCTTTGATCGAAAACAGGTCTCCATTGGATCCGGGAACGCGCAACATATCCCCGAAAGAACAGAAGATCACGTTGGGGAGAGCTGCAATGGCCAGAGCCTTGTCCACCAATTCAAGAGAAGTTACACATACCGGACAACCAGGACCGTGGACCAGTTCGATCTGGGGAGGCAGCAACTGGTCAATGCCGTGCTGCATGATGGAATGGGTCTGGCCGCCGCAGATTTCCATGATCACCCAGGGGCGGGACACGGTGTTGGATATTTTATCCAGCACATTCCTGACCAGGTCAGCGTCGCGAAATTCATCCAGATAACGCATCGATCACCTGATGCCTTCCTGAGTATCATTTCCCAAGGCGTTTTCAATTGCATCAAGTTCACGAAACGCAGCCAGGGAATCTTCGGCTTCCTTTTCACTGAGGATGCTTAATGCAAAACCGGCATGGACGATGACATAATTACCGATTTGCGCATCCGGTACGGCTTCAAGACAAACCTCCCGCACCACGCCGCCGAAATCAACTTTCCCCATTTTCATCGAAGAGGTGGAGTACATTTCTGTGATCTTTCCTGGAACTGCCAAACACATGTTAACCTCGTTTATTCAAATTTTGTGACGCGGCGATTAAGAGCTGGCCTGCGGAAATACCACCGTCATTAGTGGGCAGGTTCCGATGGATCAGGACTTCAAAACCAGATTGGCACAGACCTGATAATGTTTTTTTCAGCAAGGTCATATTTTGCCACACGCCGCCTGAGAGTGCCACTACATTGAGCGACGTTTCTTTACGAATTTCATTACAGACATTCAAGCAGACCTGCGCGATGGAGTTATGAAAACGCGCAGAGATGACCGCATTCGAGATACCCTTGCGGTAATCCGACAGGATTTGAGGGAAAAGGGCAAGATCATCAATGATATCACCAGCCATAGGAATTTCGTATGCCGACTCCTCCC
Source organism: Anaerolineaceae bacterium (assembly GCA_034428895.1). Lineage (GTDB taxonomy): Bacteria > Chloroflexota > Anaerolineae > Anaerolineales > Anaerolineaceae > UBA6107. The sequence continues at coordinate 25,134 of DAOUGM010000116.1, read as the reverse complement.
GCGGGTCGCAGAGATTCTCCAGTTCGATCGCTGCCTGACCTTCGTAAGAAACCTTGTGCCTGATCCCAAGAAGGGAAGATACTGCATCGAACAGGCGACCCATGCTGGTAGTGAGGGGGGTGTTGATGCGGTGTGAAATCTGGGAGCGTAATACCGTGCGCTCCTCGGCACACAACGATTGTACTGGAGGGAGGTTTGCCTCCCATTCAATTTGAGCAGCGTGCAAATGCGCGAGAGCAATTCTTGATGGATTGCGTATAGCGGAATCGCCTCCAGGCAGCGGTACTTCTGCCAGGTGAAAACGACGATCAAATGCACGATATCCCCCCAGGAGAACCTCGCCACCCCAAATATTCCCATCCGTACCGTAGCCGGTGCCATCAAAAATTAACCCGATCACCGGTTTCTCGGAAACATAATTATTATCCGCAAGACAAGCCGCCAGGTGGGCGTGGTGATGCTGGATTTTTAGCAGAGGAAGATTCAGTAAAGCAGATTGTGAAAAGCCGTATTTCGTGGAGAGATAATCAGGGTGAAGATCCACTGCTATTGAGCGGGGTGACAACCGGAACAGACATTTGTAATGCTCAATGCCTTCCTCAAAGGATTTTAACGTTTCATAATTCTCTAGATCACCAATGTGATGGCTGATAAAGATGTACCTGCCCCTGGAGAGGGAAAAGGTGTTTTTTAATTCGGCGCCGCAAGCCAATATCTCAGGCAGTTCTTTTGGAAAAGAAAGCGGTTGGGGGGCATACCCGCGAGCCCTGCGGATGAGGAAGACCTTTTTCTCGAAGACCCGTGTCACCGAATCATCCACGCGCATGTGGATGGGTCGGTCGTGGGTGAGAAAACCGTCAGCAATGCTGGAAAGACGATCAGCGGCATCTTCGTCTTCATATGCAATGGGTTCCTCACTGATATTGCCGCTGGTCATCACCAACACCTCGGGATACCCCGGAGCGGATTCAAGCAGCAGGAGATGCAGAGGAGTATACGGAAGCATAAAACCAAGATGATTTTGATGGGGAGCGGTTGCATCAAGCAACGTGTTCCCAGTTCTCTTTTTAAGAAGAACGACTGGATGCTGAGGGGAGCCAAGAAGTTTTTGTTCTTCTTCGGAGACATTAACGAAACGCGCGATCCCTTCGATGTTAAAAGACATTAAAGCAAAAGGTTTGTCGCTTCTTTTTTTTCGATCTCTCAACCTTTCAACGGCATCTGAGTTCATCGCATCGCATGCGAGGTGATACCCCCCCAGACCTTTGACTGCCAGAATTTTCCCTTGAGCCAGGAGCGAGCGAGCCTGTTGAAGCGCATCCTCGCCCTTGGAGCGAGAGAGCCTGGATGCAAAATGGATGGTTGGACCGCAATCCGGGCAGGCAGTGGGCTGGGCGTGAAATCTGCGGTCTGATGGATCCTGATATTCATCCCGACATGAGGGACACATTTCGAACCCGGACATGGTGGTCAAGGGGCGATCGTATGGAATATCCTTGATGATGGTGAAGCGCGGACCGCAATTTGTGCAATTTATGAACGGATACCTGAACCGACGGTTGGATGGATCAAAAAGCTCCCTGCGGCAGTCCGGACAGATGGTTACATCAGGGGAGATCGGGATATATTCACCCGACAGGGGGATGCTTTCACGAATTGAAAATTTGGATAAAGTTGAAGGCGGAATTTGCTGGATATCCATGCCGTCAATGTGAGCCAGGAGGGGAGGTTCTTGCTTCAACCTGGTAACAAATTGTTCAATTGCCTGCGATGAGCCGCTGATTTCAATATCCACGCCGCTGGAGGTATTGACCACCCAGCCTTTCAAATCAAGGGTAGTCGCCAGGTTGTATACAAAGGGTCGGAAGCCGACCCCTTGAACGATACCCGATACGTGGATTTTTAGACCCGAACTGTCTGTCATTTTTTCTGTTTGCGATCCTGAATTTGCGCTGTCAACCATTGAATCCAGGCATCGAAACCCTCTCCGGTGCGGCAGGATAACGGGAAAGTGATCAAGCCAGGATTCAGCATTTCCACACCCTGACGGAAATAATCCATGTTGAAGTTCACATACGGTGAAAGGTCGGTTTTGTTGATCACCAGCACTTTCAATCCACGATAGATATTGGGATATTTGTACGGTTTGTCGTCGCCCTCGGGAACACTGGCAACCAACAGGTTGATGTGTGTACCCAAATCCCATGCTGCCGGGCAGATCAAGTTGCCCACATTTTCCACGATCACCAGGTCAAGATCGAACAAGGGAAGCTGGTTCAAACCGTCACTCATCATAGCGGCATCCAAATGGCAGTCGCCCCCAGTGTTGATCTGAACTGCGGGCATACCCGCCGCAATCACTTTATCAGAATCGATGGTTACCGGCGCAGTATCGCCTTCTATGACGCCGATGCGGAAGGTGTGATCCAAGCGTTTAATAGTCTCCAGGATGAAACTGGTTTTTCCGGCTCCAGGAGATGCCATCAAATTGATCGAAAATACTTGGTTGTCATCCATCAACTTGCGATTAATGGCAGCCATCCGGTCATTGGCACTGAATATTTTTTCCACTACCGGAACACGGATTGCACTCATTGTTCTTTTCCTACTTTCTTTTCAATTTCGATGCTGTCTACGTAAAATTCTTCACCCGAGGTGATTGTAATTTGCATGCCACCACAGGAAGGACATGAAGTGAGCTCATCTTTTATCTGGAATTCGTTATTACAAGAGGAACAGAGAAACCTGGCAGGTTTGCGTTGAAAATGCAATTTTGCGCCAGAGCAGATAGTATTTTCGCTCACAAAGTCCCAATAAAACTGCACCGAATCGTCGACGATGCTGGAGAGCTGCCCAATCACCAGAAATATGTCGGTTACTCTCGACGCAGAAGATTTCTCCGCGTGGGTCAGGGCAATGTTGAGGATATTTTCAGTAACAGAAAGTTCATGCATGGCGGAAGCATTATAACCCAAATAAGATAGATATTGGATTAATTGATCTTCTTCGATTGCTTTTTTTTAACCGTTGGCGGATTCCACCTATGTTCATTAATTACTTGAACTGGTAAGAAGATTCATAAGTTGAAGGCGTGTGGTTAAAAAACTCCTCGCCGCAACGTTCGAAATCCTGCGATATATGATGAATCCAATCGTGTGATCCTCTTCACACAATTTGGTTAACAGTCTTCCATCCACGCGCAGGAGCCAGCAATGGGTTAAGGCTGTTATGGTGGCTGTGCTTTGCCGGATAATTGGGGTTAGAGCGGACCAACCGATAATATCGTACATCCCCAATTTGCTGGTTTCGACCTGTCCTTTTGTGGGAATTAAGAATTTAACCGATATTTCTCCTTCGAGAACAACATAAACGAAATCAGGTAATGATCCCTCTTTGATCGGAATATCTCCAGGATCCAGCTCCACCAAATCAGAAATCTTCCCAATCTGTTCTAATTGCGCAGGAGAAAATTCCAAAAAGAGCGGAATTGTCTTTAATACTGCTATTACATCCATTGATAAGTCCATTATAAGTTCCTGTGTTGTGAGATTAGGATAACATGCCCTGCATTATGAATATTAGTGTTTTACATCACCAACATGTTCGTTCAGTGTCATATTTGCTTATCATGATTTTTTGTATGAGAAGAAATAGATCAATCCCACGATCACGATTCCCCCGAGCATATTCCCGAGCGTTACAGGTAATAAATTGTGAAGTAAAAAATTTGGCCAGGTAAACCCCGATAAATCGAGGGGTAGACCAGAAGAAAAGAACGGATCGTAACGTTTGATGAAGAACGCGGCTGGGATCAAGAACATATTGGCAACGCTGTGTTCAAAACCTGCAGCAATAAAAGCAGATATCGGAAACAACACGGAAAAGATTTTATCAGTTGTGTTTTTTGCCGAATAGGAAAGCCACACCGCAAGGCAAACGAGGATGTTGCAGAGGACACCCAGACTCAGTGCCTGCCAGAAGCCATAATTTAGTTTGGTGCCGACTATCTTGAATAAAGTTAACCCAAGATCGCCCTGAGACAACAGGTAGGTTTTACCCATGGTGATCAAACCAGCCAGGAAAATTGATCCGAAAAAGTTGCCGATGTAAACGATCAACCAGTTACGCATGACGCTGAAGGTTGATATCTTTTTTTGCGCCCAGGCAATGCTCATCAGCATATTACCGGTGAATAGTTCCGCTCCACCCACAACCACGAGAATCAATCCGAGAGAAAATGCAATACCCTGCAGAAGGCGGGTAACACCAAAAGGCCATACGCTGCTTGTACCCGTGGCAACAACCACTGAAAAGATACCGCCAAATGCGATATACATGCCAGCCAGGAATGCCAAAAGAAGCATGGGGAATATTTTCATCTTCGCCTTGGCGATGCCAACGTCGGATGCTCTCTCAACTATTTGGGATGGCGAGATTTCCGCGTTTATTGAATCGTTTTCCATTTCTACCCCTCTCTCAAGTCAGACCATTGATCCAGTCGATAACCCTTTGTGAAGCCAGTGAAACCAAATTTCTAGTATTTGGAGACAAGGAGTTGGAATAGCCAAATTCATGCCCCCTTACAGATATCAATACTGCATCAGGTACTTTTTTGGTAATAGTTTCAATAATTGAAAGCAGTGAATTCGCCGTCAGGTGATGGGTCAGTGGTGAATGCTGGTACACTGGCGAAAGATGTTCAAAATGGACATCTTCCTGAACAGCACCAGTGTGGGCGTCCAAAAAGCAAACCCGGTCATAACCTGCAATTTCCTCTGCCATTTCAGGCATCAATTGCAGTTGGAAGACAAACACAAGATCATCAATCGAATCAAAGTTCTCATCGATTTGATAGGGATCAGAAAACTTGAGTTTTTTCCGAACATCCACCATAATATGCCAGGCAACACCATCATCCTGGCGGTCCTGATTTCCATATCCCAAGATCAAAGTTCTCATTTAGGCTCCGGCCTATGAAAAAGCGATGCCAGGATTGATGCCTGCCATCGCTTTAATTATATTCATAAATGACAACTAATCGCGCCTGAGAGTCTGAACCAGCTGGTCAGAAGCATCCTTGATTTCCACGATCATTGGCATTTGACCGACTGCGTGGGTCGAGCAGGAAAGGCAGGGATCGTGCGCGCGTATGGCAGCTTCCACCCGGTTGAGCAAACCTTCAGTTACGTCAGGTCCGGTGATATAGGTCTTGGCGACACTATCGACGGCTTCACTCATAGCCCAGTTATTATGCCCGGTTGACACGATCAAATTCACCTTTTCGATCTGACCGTTCTCTTTGACCCAGTAATGATGGATGAGAGTGCCGCGCGGAGCTTCAATGACACCAACGCCTTGAGGTTTGGGATTGCGGCAGGTGTTCAAAATGTCAGTGCTGAGGATATCAGGATCGTCCAAGAGAACTCTGACGTTTTCTGCAGCATACAGAGTTTCGATCATGCGCGCGGTGTGATAATGAAGCGTGTTTCCAATAGGTTTTTCACCATTCAGGGCTTTGAACTTCTTTAGTTCCTCATTGGCGAGCGGGGTGGCAATGCGGTCGGAAGCGTTGCATCTACCCAATGGGCCTACACGATAGACACCCTGCGGATAACCCAGCTTCTTGTAATAAGGGAATTTCAAATACGACCAATTTTCCACATGCTCGGCAATGTAATCCAGATACTTCTTCGGATCGAACATTTCGAGTTCTTTGCCTGTTGAATCAACCAAGCGGATCTGACCGTCGTAAAGTTCCAGCGTATTCCCTGGTTTTACAAGACCAAAGTAACCGCTTTGAAGAACAGCGAATTTGTTGATATCTTCCATGTTGCGGCTTGCCCAATCACTCATGATGGCAATACCGGTCTGGATGGTGGCAATGGCGTCATCATAACCGGCAAGGATCTGTTCGCGTTCTGTTTTGCTGAGGGCTTTGTTGACACCGCCTGGAACTGCAAACGAAGGATGTACTCTTCTTCCACCCAAAATGCGGATGATCTCCTGTCCCCATTTGCGTAACTGGACCGCTTTAACAGTCAATTCGGGATTTGCCTGCAGCAAGCCTATTGCATTACGGATTGCCGGATCTGCATCGAATCCCAGGAGAAGGTCAGGACCTGCGAGTTCGAAGAAATGCATACCGTGGCTTTGAACAACCTGACCCATATGCATCAACTCGCGCAAAAGAGCAGCCGGTCGTGGAGGTGGAGCTCCCAGGGCATCGTCACCCGCTTTGGCGGAAGCCAAGTGATGACTGACCGGGCAAATACCGCAGATCCTGGGGGTGATCAGCGGCATTTCAAATACCATTCTGCCTTCACAGAATTTTTCGAAACCGCGAAATTCATTTACGTGTAAATAGGCGTGATCCACTTTCCCGGCTTCATTCATACGGATCGTCACCTTGGCATGGCCTTCGATCCTGGTTACAGGTTCAATTGTTATTTTTTGTGCTACCATTCAACTCCTCCTCAAATTAATACCAGGAAAGTTTGTCGTCTTTGATATCCGGAATGCGACCTTGAGCCAGTTCGCTCAAGACATAGAAAATTGTATCTGCATCCGGCGGGCAACCGGGTACGAACACATCCACTGGAACAACCTCATTAACAGCACGCACCTTGGTAGGAACGCATAACTCTGGATCGTTGGGGATCTTCCCGCTTTCATCGGTGCTTTCGGTTTCAATATAAGCCCGGCGGAGTGATTCTTCGATGGTAAAGAAATTGCGCATCGCCGGTACACCGCCAAAAACGGCGCAATCGCCCAGAGCAACAAGTATCTTGCAGCGTGAGCGCATACGATGGGCAACTTCTTCATTTGAGGTGTTGTTGATCCCACCCTCCAAAACACCAACATCGACACCGGTTTCATCCGGTATCTTTAGATCGGTGATGGGGGTTGAGCGTAAATCAACAGCTTCGGCAATCAGTGCAATGCGTTCATCCATATCCAGCAAGGACATGTGGCAACCAGAGCATCCAGCCATCCAATCTGTTGAGACTTTAGGTTTTGCCATGATCTCTCCTTAAACTTCCTCAATTTTACAAATAATCAAAGCGTAATTTCTACTGGAGAGATCCGCTTATGGATCTCTTTGGTCCAGTCGCCGTCGACCTTGGCGCCTAATTTGGCAGAAATTGCGGCCAAAGTTTCGCCAATGGATTTCATATCTTCAGCAGGCTGAAGAGCCTGTGCGGCTTCCTGCACACGGCCATCAAGATTGATATAGTGTCCACCCTGTTCCAACCAGGTTGTTGAGGGGAATACCACATCGGCGCACGCCGTGAGCGAAGAAGAATAGCTGGCCTGGACAACCTTGAAGGGGATCTTCTCGATTTCCTTGACCATTTTTTGAGAAACTTCTCCATCACCTAAAGCAAGGAAGGCTGCTTTGTAGGCATCGGATTTGTAGGCTTTATCCAGTTCCAATTGAGAAGCAGTCACACTATTGGCACCGCCCTTGAGCCCTACCAGTTTGGCATTTACCACACCGGCAAACTCCTTAAGTGCAGCAAAATTCTCCGGATTTTCATACACGACGACGGGGTGCTCAGCGGTAGCGAGGACGAATGCCGCATCCAGGTAATCATCGGTAGAGAGACCGGTCTTTGCAGCGAAAGCATCCAGATCTGCTGCTTTGATCGCGGTTTTACCCTTTGCCAGACCCAATTTGACAACAGCGGCAGTTAATGCTTTGAGGACATCCTCGTAGCCTGATTTTGTGGGTTTGATGGCTTTGTTCGCCAACCTGTCGAGTGGGTTCTCTGCCTTGTCGACCACGAGAAGCTTCGTACCCGAGGAAAGATTTCGCTTAATGAAGAATCCAGCCACCTGGTGGTCTTTGGAAAGGTCGGTATCAAAGACGAGTACGCCATCACTCTCCTGGATATCCGACAGGTTTGCTTCAAACGGCTTCCCGGCAGATATAGCGTGGGTTGCAGCTGACGTGGTGAAGGCACCTTCCTCGAACGTGGTGACGAGTTCTGAGCCAAGATGTTTCGCAAAAAGCTGTTTGAAAATGAAAATGGTTTCAATAGGCTGGCGAGTGCTGATCAAAGCGGCGATTCCACCGGTGGTTTTGTTCTTCAGGGGTTGAATACCTGCCACCGCAGCAGCAATGGCTTCATCCCATGTTGCGGCTTTCAATGATCCATTCTTGCGTACCATGGGGGTGTGAATACGATCGCATTTATCAGTCATGGGTTCAAAACGACCGACTTCGCAAAGTACACCTTCGTTAATTGCAGAATCCCAATTACCTTCGATGCGGACCAGGTTATTGTCACGTGAAAGAACATTGATGCCGCAGCCAATCGAGCAGCCCACGCAGATGGTTTGGGTCACATCAAATGTGGTTTCATGCCCGAGGTAGGCACTCCAACGGTCGATTAATGCCCCAGTGGGGCAAACTTGCACACAGGCACCGCAGGAAACACAGGTGCTTTCACCCAGGGGAACCCCGGTATCAGCCACCAAAATGCTCCTGGCGCCGCGTTCTTCGAAGCCGAGAGTGTAATTACCAATGAGTTCTCCGCAAGCCCTGACGCAACGGCGGCAAAGGATGCAGCGGTTATTTTCAAGGATGATAAAAGGATGCGAGGCATCCACGGGATATGGATGCCAGTTTGGCTGCAGCGGCCAGTGAGTCATTCCTTCATGGTAAGCCGCGTTTTGCAGTTCGCAATCGCCACCGCTCACCTGGCAGTACGGGCAGAAGTGGTTGCGTTCGCTAAAAATCAAGGTGAGGACGAATTTCCTCGCATCCAGCACCTTTTTGGTATCCGTTTTTACCACCATGTTGTTGTTGACCGGCATGGTGCAGGAAGGTTGAAGAGTGCGGGCACCTTCCACTTCAACCAGGCACAGGCGGCAGCCGCCATATGGCGTCAGATGGGGGTGGTCGCACAGGGTGGGGATGTCAATCCCGGCGCTTTGGGCAGCGCGCAAGACTGTAGTCCCTTCGGGAACCTCGATTACTTTTCCATCGATAGTAACTGTGACCATTATCGAATCTCTCCTATTAAAGAAGTCTATATTCTTTTTCCGCTCATCGGGCAGATTCCCGTTGGGCATACTTTAAGACGTATATGCGCTTCCACTTCAGCGCGGTAGTGATTCAAAATATCTCGAATTGGGGCTCCGGCGGTTTGACCCAGTCCGCAATTCGACAATTGATAAAGATTTTCACTCAAGACCATCAGGTCATCCAGATCTTTCAACGCCCCGGTTCCTTCAGAGATGTTGGTCAAGATTTCATATGCGCGCTGATTTCCAATGCGGCATGGGTTGCACTTACCGCAGGATTCTTTGCGGAAGAAATTGAGCAGCACCTTGGTCAAATCTATGACACAGGTATCGTCATTGCAGATCAACAGCGCACCAGATCCGAGTGAAACCCCGGCTTTGGCAAATGAATCAAAATCCATGGGGGTATCTTGAAGACTGGACGGGACGATCGAGCCTGACGATCCACCGGTTTGAGCGAGTTTGAACCGTTTTCCATCCTTCATTCCCTTACCGTAGATCGCGATCACCTCGCGCAAAGTGATGCCCATGGGGACTTCGATCAATCCGGTCATATTGACATTGCCAAGGATGGTGTATACCTTCGTTCCCGGGCTGGAGGCGGGGCCAAACCCGCGATACCAATCCGCGCCTTTGCGGATGATCGGCGGAACATTGGCCAGGGTTTCGACGTTGTTGACCAATGTAGGTTTGCCCCACAAACCATTGGTTGTGGGATAAGGTGGTCGGGCACGAGGTTCACCGCGTTTGCCTTCAATGGATTCAATAAGCGCCGTTTCTTCTCCGCAGATATATGCTCCGGCACCGCTGTGAACGTGAAGCTCAAAGTTGAAATCCGTTCCGAAGATGTGTTCGCCAAGGAACCCCATTTCCCGGGCTTGAACGATGGCTTTCCTGACCCTTTCCTGGGCGATATTGTATTCGCCACGGATGTAAAGGTATCCTTCGTTGGCTCCCACTGTATAAGCAGCGATAGCCAACGCTTCAATGATGGAGTGGGGATCACCTTCCAGGATCAGGCGGTCTTTAAATGTTCCCGGCTCGCTTTCATCAGCATTGCAGATTACGTATTTTTTACCACTTATTGTCTTGTTGACGAATTTCCATTTGGTGCCAGTCGGGAAACCCGCACCGCCGCGACCGCGGAGACCGGATTTCTCAAGTACGGTATAAATTTCCTCCGGCGTCATTTCAGTAACCGCTTTAGCGAGCGCCTGGTAACCGTCGTGTATGATGTAATCTTCAATGGATTCGGGGTCGATGATGCCCGCACGTTCCAACACAATGCGTTGTTCTGCCGGCAAAGTTCCCTTGCGCGCATTGATCCATGCAATTTTACCGGAGAGTTCCTTTACAGCAGCCTGCAGGTTTGTGGCGATTCGGCCTTTATAGAGATGTTCCTCGACGAGGTGATGAACGTCTTCTTTCTTCACCGGCCCATAAATGACCGCCTCAGGATAAACGATCACCAGTGGTGCCGCATCGTGTCGGCCGACGTCGCCGACCATGGTCAAAGAAATCTCATCTTCGAGCCCAAATTGGGCGATTTCAGATTGCAGAGTCTGATAGACCTCATTTGCACCGCGTTCGATGCTGAGGGGATCACTGGAGACTAATACCATTGAGCGAAATGCTTTCATTGTGGTCTCCTTTTATAGATACTTCTCTAGAATGGCAGGAACCTGGGCAGGTGTTACGTTTCCGTAGATGTCATCATCGATGAGCATCACCGGACCCACTCCGCAAACACCCAGGCAACTCGTTGTTAGTAAGGTCCATTTACCATCAGGAGTCGTCTCATCTTCGTTAATTTGCAGACTCTCTTTTACCGCCATCCAAACTTCGCGACCTCCGGCGACATGGCAGGGTGCACTTTCGCAGAACTGGATCACGTGTCGACCGCGAGGTTTGGTCGACAGCATCCTGTAAAAGCTGGCAACAGAAAACAGATGGCTTTTTGGAACCCGCAAGAGGCGGCTGATTTCATCCAACGCTTCGCCGGGTAAATAGCCGATCTCACGGTTTACATCATTTAGAATCGGAATCAATTCGTCCTGTGAGGCTCCGTAGCGGTCAACGGCTGCTTTTACAGCCGCGGCTACCACCTTGCCATCTTTTCCATTACCTGCCATTCAAAACCTCCTGTGGTTCAGTCTGTGTTGGGATGACGAAACTAACAGTAAAAAGGTTAATTAATGACAATAGCGTTAAAGTTGCAGACCTGCATGCAAATGCCGCAGCGGACGCAAACGTCAGGGTCGATCACGTGGGTTTGACGGCGTTCACCGCTGATCGCGTTCACCGGACAATTACGAGCGCAGACTGTACAACCGGTACAAATACCATCAATGATCTCATAGCGGATCAGTGGTTTACATACCTTGGCAGGACAGCGTTTTTCGAAGATGTGAGCTTCATATTCACTGCGGAAATGCTTGAGAGTCGTCAATACCGGGTTGGGTGAACCCTGACCGAGACCGCAAAGGCTATCTTCGCGAATCTGGGTGCAGAGATATTCAAGCGTTTCAATATCGTCCGGCTGACCTTTTCCGGCGCAAATTCTTTCGAGAACATCCAAAATTCGGCGGGTACCCACGCGGCAGGGGGTGCATTTACCGCAGGATTCGTCCTGGGTGAAATCCATGAAGAAGCGGGCAATATCTACCATGCAAGTTTCTTCATCCATGATCACCAGACCGCCGGAACCCATGATCGAGCCAGCTTTAGTGATCGCTTCATAATCCACTGACAGGTCAAGATAGGATTCAGGGAGACAACCACCCATTGGGCCACCGGTCTGGATGGCTTTGAATGCCTTATCATCCTTGATACCGCCGCCAACGTCATAAATGATCTCGCGAAGTGTCAGTCCAAAGGGGATTTCGATCAAACCCGAATGCTTGACGTCGCCAGCCAGCGCAAAGGTCTTGGTGCCTTTTGATTTCTCGGTACCCATGCTGGCATACCATTCGGCTCCATGTAATATGATTTGCGGCACATTCGCATATGTTTCGACATTATTAATGTTGGATGGTTTACCGAACAGACCCTTCACAGCCGGGAAGGGAGGTCGAGGTCGGGGTTCACCGCGGTTACCTTCAATGGATGCCATCAAGGCGGTTTCCTCACCGCAGACAAAGGCGCCAGCGCCCATGCGAACTTCCAGGTTGAAATCGAAACCAGATCCAAGGATGTTCTTGCCCAACAAACCCATACTGCGCGCCTGGTCGATTGCAATGCGCAGAGTCTTGACCGCAATTGGGTATTCGGCACGGCAGTAGACATAGCCCTGGCTTGATCCGATCGCGTATGCCGCAATGATCATGCCTTCCACCACGGAATGCGGATCGCCTTCCAGAACACGGCGGTTCATAAAAGCGCCAGGATCTCCCTCGTCTGCATTACAAATGACATACTTGGGTGTATCCTGGCTGGCCCGACAGAATTGCCATTTCTTGCCAGCCGGAAATCCTGCGCCGCCTCTTCCCCGAAGCCCGGAATTGAGAACCACATCGATCACCTGTTCCGGAGTATTTTCACTCAGAACTTTGCCAAGCGCCTGATAACCGTCTTCGGCAAGGTAATCCTCGATATTTTCGGGGTCGATCTTGCCGCAATTACGCAAGACGACACGAATCTCCTTGGGGGTGGGAGCACTGAGTTCTTCGTCGGTAAATACTTTTTCTTCAGCGACAAATTTTGTGGCGATACGGCCTTTTAGAAAATGCTCCTCAACAAGGAAAGGCATGTCATCCGGTGTCAGGTTGACATAGTGCACGCCTTCCGGGTAAACCATGATCTCAGGACCCTGGTCGCAGCCGCCAATGCGTGAAGTTTCCAGTACCTGGACTTCATCAATCAACCCCTGGGCGACAAGTTCATCCTGAAAGGCATCCATAACATCGTGAGCACCTTTCTTGAGGCAATCAGGATCAACGCAAAATAAAACGTGTGAACGATAATACTTCATTAGGACAACCTTTTTAAAGTGATGTGTAACGTTATATATTAATAACGTTGCTAGTAACTACCTTACCTTCAACCACATGTTCTTTCATGATCTTGCGGGCAACTTCCGGAGAGACCTTGCCGTACGTTACTTTTGGTTGTTCGCCCAGAATGACCTGAACGATGGGTTCTCTTTCACAAAGACCAATGCACCCGGTTTGGGTTACGATGACGCCGGGAATTGAATCCTTTTCAATTGTTTCGAGTATTGCTTTCATCGCATCACGCGCACCGGCGGCAATGCCGCAGGTGCCCATTCCGACTATGACCTGAACCGCACCAGAAGTGGCTTTCAGTTCTCGTTTCTTTAAAGCTTCCTCTTTGGCGCGTTTTAGATCTTCAAGGCTTTTGATCGTAGACATTTTTTTATCTCCTAACGACCTTTTTAAGATGTGGATACATGATCCATTAAATATTCCGGATTTATTTCCCTGATTCCGGAATTTATCATTTCATTGATTACTCTTAGCACTCCCGGCTCCGTTAATGGGATGTCTCCCAACTCGTTCTTTATTGGAGCATCATCAAACATAAATTCCTTGCCGTTGTAAATGTACGAAAAAAACCAGTGCACCTGGGGATTGGTGATGATGAGATTAAGTATTGTGGTGACCAAATCACCCAGTGGCATTCGATCAATATGGCTGCGTTGAAATTGAACCACCAATCGGGTTCCTTTCCCAAGCTCAGACTCGATCTTTAAAAAGCCGTTGCAGGCTTCGGCGGCGGCCTTGAGCAGGGGGATTCCCAAACCGACATTGCGCGTGGTGCGCGAGGTCGTAAATGGATCGGTTACAATGGCGACCATTTCTGGGCTCATCCCCCGTCCATCGTCTTCAACGCTCATTTGTAAAAGGTCAGTTCTGCTATCTTCTAAAACTTCGATCTTGATGCACTTTGCTTCTGCTGCAATACTGTTTTCAGCAATATCCAGTAAATGCAGGGAAAGCTCTCTCAATTTTGTTCTCTTTCTACTCTGTGGCTTCGATGGCAGGTTTCAAAAGTTGAGGAATTTTATTGGGTCGCACGCGACCAAAAATATCTTCATCCAACACAACCACCGGAGCCTGAGAGCAGGCACCCACGCATCGGCAAACTTCAAAGGTGATATTGCCATCCTTCGTAGTTTGTCCTGGTTCGACCCCTAAAATTTGCTTGGTCTTTTCGATCAATGCCGGAGTGCCGCCCACATAACATGCCGTACCCATGCAAAACTTGACCGTATGTTTTCCGCGAGGGGTGGTGGTGAAGAAGGAGTAGAAAGAAACCACGCCGTGAACACGAGAAAGTGGAACCTGTAATTTTTCGGCTACATATTCCTGCATTGAAGTGCTGACAAAACCGATGGCCGACTGCAGTTCATTGAGAACCACCATTGTCGCACCGGGAAGGTCTTTGTACTGTTCAATTATTGTGTCGATCACCGCTTTTTTATTTGGGTCACCGAGAGGTTCGTTCTTTGGATAGACTCTTGCCGTCGTTGAAGTTGGTGCCATTCATCGCTCCAGTTAAAATTTTAGCAGGCGTTTTAGCCCGTTTTAGACCATCGTAAGTGTACTATCTCGCTTATTCTACTTCAATTTACAAATGTCATGTGTAACTAAGATTGATATCCAATCCAAGGTGATAATAGTAATTTTACATTATATTGTATAAACTACAATAAAACATGGAAATTACGGCCATTAATTCCTTTTAATGCCATTATTATTTCTGAAACGGAAGGATATTCAACCTGAAGCATCAATGTCCCCAGGAGTTCATTCAAGCGGTGGGCATCACCATTTTGGATGATGGGTGTACTTGCTATGCTCGGAATGGATTGAAGCGCTTGAGCAGGGGTGAGATGGCGCGATATTTCCACTGCTTCGAAGGGGATATCCAACGGAAGAAAACCGAGAGATTCGATCAACCCGAACGATTTGCGATCGATGTGTGCCGGAATGAACAATCCTCCCAAATCCGAAACGATCTTCCAAGCTTCGTTGAGAGACAGGGATGAGGCTGTGATCAGTAACTGTTCCTCTTCGAGGAGAAAATCCCCGGACTCATCCACAACAAATTGGGCACCAAAGTGATCGGATTGATTTCGGATCCTGGGCAGCGTGGAGTCGACTATTTTTTGAAATTTTCCGATCTGATCCAACGAGTCGAACAGGCATAATGAATGAACATCCTCACGAGTTTGAAGTTCCATGCCTGGGAGGACAACGAGTTGGGTTTTTTGAGCAGCTTTTTGAACTGCGACGATGTTCGCGCTGGCGTTGTGGTCGGATACAGCAATGAGCGTAATCCCCATCTCGAGAGCGGCATCCACGATGAGCGGAGGGATCATTTCAACTTCCGCACAGGGTGAAAGAACGGTGTGAACGTGAAGGTCGGCCCGGAATGTTTTCAAGATGAGTTAACAGGAAGCAACTAATTTTCTTGTTTGCAACGTAAACCCATTTCCCAAAGCCGGCCAACGATCTGGAAAGTAGGTTTATTGGAGCTCAGGAGGATGACATCCTCCTCATTGGCTTTGGTAATCGTTGATGGATCGGGCGTGGCACCTTCCGTGATGATCACCGCTGAAAGGTCAAGAAGAGTGGCGACAGCAATAATATTGTTGTGAGCCTGCAATGTCACCCACAGTGATTTCTTGGCTGCACCAGCCATGACACAACTTAATAGGTCTGATGTATATCCGCACGCAGGAGAGATCGCGGAATAATCTTTTGCTTCAGTCAAGGGGGTCAATTCCAGGGTATCGATGATCTCTTGCAGATTCATTGCGTTATACTCCTTATTGAATTAAGTTCCTTCTCCAACAGTCTCCTGTTCGGGAAGGAAAATCTTTAAGCGAAGATTCGTACCGCGGCCGTAAATCGATTCCAGGCGCATGGAATCGACACAGCGCTGGATGTTAACCAGCCCCATGCCGGCGCCAAAACCCAATTCACGGACGGATTCCGTTGCCGTCGAGTAGCCAGGCCGCATGGCGAGATTTACATCTTCGATTCCCGGGCCGTCGTCTGAGATGGTAATCGAGATTTGCTTGGGTTCGATTTCCACGCGAATGATGCCGCCGTTGGTGGTGTGAATGATGAGGTTCATTTCCGCTTCGTAAACGGCGATGCCCGTACGGCGCGCGATTTGAGGATTGGCACCCAATCGAATCAATGCGCGTTTAATGGCTGAGGAAGCCGCTCCACCGTGAAGGAAATCCCCTTGCTTGATGTTGTACCTGAGAATCAGGCTGGAACGATCCGATTCGATATCCTCGAAGAGGTGGCTTGCCCGGTAGCGCCGCACTTCCTCCTCGTGATATTCATGTTGAACGGCTTTGAGGATGCCGCTGGTGATATCCCCTTTGGTAATGATCCCCACCAGCTTACCGGCTGCGTCGACCACCGGCATTCTTCCAAAATGGGAGCCAACAAACTTTTTCAACGCTTCGATCACGGGATCCGTGTTTCGAATGGTGAGCAACTTGGTGCTCATGTATTTTTTGGTTGGAGAGTGCAGGTCAGATTTTTGCAGACAAATCAACAAGTCTTCGATACTGACGAGACCCACAAGATTTTCGTTCTCTATTACCGGAGCACCAGAAATCCTCTTTGTTCTAAAGAGTTCGAGTACAGCACTCATCAGCGTTTCAGGGGTGACCGAGGCCGGGTCGCGAGTCATCACCTCATCCACCTTCAGGTCGTAAGCAAGTTCTTCAACGCGAGTAATGCTTTCAGCTTCCTGCTCGCTGACGATCATGCCACGAAAGAGTGAGTTTTGACTCATTTAATTTCCCCCTCAACTATCGCAATTGCATTCACTGCCATCCACCGGGCGTTCCAGGCTTTTCAATCCTGCGCCGTACAATCTGCCGCACAGCTCGAACATCCCAAAAGGAGAGGAAATCAACGCAATATTTTCTTCTATCGCCAGTGACAGGGTTTCGGGAGGAGGTGTTTTCCCGCGAACGAGGATGATGGCTGCCACATCCGCCATCACTGCCGTCCGAACCACCTGCGGATTGCACAGCCCTGTGAGTAAAACAGCTTCAGGTTGAATCGAGGCGAGAACGTCGCTCATTAAATCGGCTCCACAGCCGCCTTTGACTTCCCGTTCCAGATCTGCTGACGTGTTTAATAAATGACCGTCAATTAATTGGATCAACTCCCTAACATTCATACGTATGCCCGCTTTTCGGTAATGAGATAATGGCGAACTAACCTTGGAAATGATACATTATTTTAATTCATATCCACAAGTGGATTTTATCCTATTCTATATAAATTGAGTAATCTCTATGTTAAAATTACCTCATCATAGCAATAAAGGTTGATTATGAAAACACTTATTCAATCCGTAAAAGGGACACGAGAATTCTATCCTTCCGACATGGCGATCCGGCGCTGGCTGTACGCGTTGATCGAAAAAACCTCGATCTCCTTCGGATACCAGGAATATGACGGACCGTTTATCGAAAAGATCGATCTTTATGCCGCCAAATCCGGCGAGGAACTGGTCAAGGAGCAATCTTTTGTGTTTCCAGATCGCGGCGGAGACCTGGTGACGCTGCGGCCGGAATTGACACTTTCACTGGCGCGCATGGTGGCCCAGAAACAGAATGAATTGGTTTATCCACTGCGCTGGTGGTCGTTTGGACCCTTCTGGCGTTACGAAAAACCACAAAAAGGCCGCACGCGCGAATTCTTTCAATGGAATATCGACATGATCGGTGTGGATTCAACGGCTGCGGACGCCGAATTGCTGGCCATTTGCGCCAGTTTTTTGAAAAATGCCGGCCTGCGTCCGGAACAGGTATCGGTGATGGTGAATCACCGAAAACTGATGGAAGGCAAGCTGGTCGAACTGGGGATCCAGGAGGAATTCAAGAAGGATGTTTTTCGCCTGATCGACCGCAAGGACAAACTCAGCTTCACGGCATGGGAAGCCTATGCACTGGAGATCGGGTTGACCAAAGAACAATTTGAAGGTGTGAATCGACTGCTCTCAGACCAGGACTTGTGGAAAGAATCCGCTGAACTGGCGGCAGTATTCGACCTATTAAGCGCCATGGGACTTGATGAATACATTAAATTTGATCCGCGCATCATCCGCGGGCTGGATTATTACACGGGGATCGTTTTCGAAGCCTGGGACGTGGGTGGAGACGGGCGCGCTGTGCTTGGCGGAGGACATTACGACAACCTGGTGGGAGATGTGGGTGGAAACCCGCTGCCGGGGGTGGGATTTGCCATGGGGGACGTGATGGCAACCCTTCTGCTGCAAAAATACGGCTGCATTCCCGAATTCAAACCTTTTGCGGGTACCGTGCTGGTGACGGTTTTCGACGAGAAGAGCATCGATGAATCCGCGGCGTTTGCCGGGCGGCTGCGAAGCGCAGGTATCAAAACGATCTGTTACCCTGAAGCGGCCAAACTGCAGAAACAGTTCAAATACGCTGACCGCCTGGGCGTCAGCGCCGTGGCAGTGATCGGACCGGATGAAGCCGCTGCCGGGACAGTGACGATTAAAAATCTGAAAGATGGAACACAGACCACCTGTTCACAGGAAATGGCGATGCAATTGGTTCGAAGTATTTGTGCAGGGCAATAAGAATTATTTACGAATTTGAGAAATAATCGTAAGGGAGGTTCATGAACCTCTGTATAGCGGTGATCGGAGCGAACAAAGCCGCTGCCGGGATAATGACGATTAAAAACATTATAGATGGATCACAGACCACCTGATTATAGGGAATGGCGATGCAAGTGGTTCGCAGAATTTGTGCAGGGCTATAAGAATAATTTACGAATTTGAGAATTAATCGTAGGGGAGGTTCGTGAACCTCCCCTACGATTAATCGGAGAAATGGGATTATTTGGTGAATTTGAAAAGGGTTCCTAAATAAATACCATTATTTTGACCGACAGTAATCTCCCGTCTGAATATTATTTGGCTGCGTCCAGTAACATTGGTAAATCTGATTTCGTAAGCACTGGTCATATCTTGTGAATTGTCTGCAAGGATCATACGATGGCGGCTGGGTAGGAGTTCTGGTCGGGCACAATGGGATCTTTACCATCTGCGCCCCGCATGGATTGGCGAAAATCTGTGGTTTGATGCAAACATTCTTCGCTTCATAGTAAGTCCAGCCGACGGGACAGACCTGGCGAGGTTTTTCTGGCTGCACGCAGCATTGGCGGGCAGTATCGTAGGTTTCGCCCTCCGGGCAGACCGGTGGATTGCAGGATTCAGGCGCGTTGGGCAGCAGGCATTCATCCAGGGGGATGCAGAGGGCGGTATTGTCGAAGTAAACGGTGTAGAAACCGACCGGGCAGCCGTGTCCGCTCGCCCAGTAATCAGGCAGGCAGCCAAAGCCTTCCACTTCCACATATCCCATGGGGCACGGTGGGTCGGGCAGCCAGGCTCTTTCCGGCTCGCAGAATGTCGAAGCGGAGTTATATTGATATCCGGTAGGGCATTCGAGCACCAACTGGATGGGATAATACTCGTGGCAATAGCCGATTTTTATGGCCAAGCCCTGCGCCCAGGAGGGGTCGTTGCAGAACCATCTTAATTGACCGGCGCCAGGCAAACTGCATATCAGTGGGTTGCCATTCTGGGTGAACCCGTTGGCATCCAATCTGCCGGCCCCACATTCGACCTCATCGATGCGCACGCCTGAAGCGGATGCACCGTTCGGGCGAATTTCACAATAGGCCGTGATTGTCGGGTCGCTGCACCCGATGGGTGTGGGAGTGGGTCCTCCGTCAGGTTCCGAATTCAGCGCCACAACCTCGCAGGGAGGAGCGGGGGGTGTGGGAATTTCTCCGTCTTCACCCAGTAGAACGCAGCGGAACCCAATATCCGCAGCGTGTTTCTCCGGTTCGAGAGAATAACGCAAGACGGGAAGGATTTCATCTTCAGGAGTTTTGTAACTGCCGCCTCGATACACCTTCTTCTTTCCTTCACCAGGTCCGGGCGGATTCGAAGACGGAGAGACGGCATAATAATCGCTCTGATACCAGTCCGACACCCATTCGAACACGTTTCCAGACATGTCCATGGCCTCAAACGGGCTGGTGCCGTTGTTGTATGAACGAACATCATCAGGTTCAGAAGGATCCAGGCAATCGTTGTAATTCAACAAGTCGCATGTCGGCTTGTCGTCACCCCAGGGGAATAGTTTGCCTTCCGTACCGCGAGCAGTCTTTTCCCATTCGGCTTCGGTGGGCAGGCGGGCATCGATATATGTGCAGTATTCCTGTGCCTGGTACCACGTCACGCCTACCACCGGATAATTATTATATGCCGGGATACCGTAGCGATACTCTTCGTCCGGTTCCGAATTCGGCGCGGAACATTTGCCGTTGGCGACGCACTGCGCATATTGTTGATTGGTGACCTCAGCCTGGTGGATCCAAAAACCGCCCAGATCGATGGCGTGAGCAGGGGCATAATCCACCGCCTCCGTACTGTCCGCGCCCATGGTGAAACTTCCGGAGGGGACGTAGACAAAATCACTGAAATCCACCCAACGCAGGATCGAACCGGTGGCCGGAAGGATTATATCCGCTGCGGTTGTAGCGAGTGAAGCTGGAGGTAAGGTGTCCTGAACGCCTGGCGCCGGGGTCAATGCCGGTGGAAGTGGTGATTCGGTGGTTTTCGGTGTAATGGAGATATTGAATGGTAATACACATGAGATGAGAATTGCCACAACCAGAACGGACACAAGGACAACAAACCACTTCTTCCATTGCTTCTTCATGATTCCCTCCCAACGATCAACGGAACTGAGAAATTATCTTAAATTGAGTGGCGGGGTGCATTGCAAACTACGAAGATGAGCCAGGCAAAGGAGTATGATCAAATTTATTATACGAAATTTAATATAGTTTCAAATGATGAATTGATAAAAATGTGATAAAATCCATGCGTTCGTGGTGGCTGTAGCTCAATGGCAGAGCATCGCACTGTGGATGCGAGGGTTGTGGGTTCAACCCCCATCAGCCACCCTCAATTTACAGGATCCCCTAATGGAGATCCTGTTTTTGTATTAATTATTGGTTTTGGAACGGGTAATCGTTGGGAGTTATGGATGGAGGATTCAACCAGAAGAGAAAACCCTTGCCGGTGCGCTTGACCGCGGTGGGCTTGTCGTAAGCCACGAGCAGCATGTTCAATCCAATCAGCAAAGCGCCCAGCCATTGAGTAAGTTCAAGGGTCTCATGGAGCAGGAGGCGAGCGAACACGACCGTAACCAATAATTCTCCCAAACCCAATAAAGAGGTTTGCATACCGCCCAGTTGTTTGACTCCCTGGAAAAGCGCAATGCGGGAAAGAAAGGTGATCAGAGCCAGGCTGAGAAGCGGCCACCAGGGTGTTCCCATGGGAGGAAATGAGGGGTGAAAGATCAGGAATGCAACCGTTACAGTCAGACTCATCGAGAGCAGGGTATAGAAGGTTACTGTCGGAGCAGGGGCTTCGTAAAGTATACGCTGGTTGATTAGTAAATGCAGCGCGTAAAACAATGCCGCAGCGAACATCAACCCCGCGCCGATAAGGTCGATACTTTTTTGCGGATTGCTGAGCAGAAGATAAACCCCAGGCAAAATGAGTATCAGCCTGACCAGGGTGATGCGGTTGACCGATTGTCGATCCAGAAAAAGCCAGAGTGCAACGAACAATGGATAAAAAGAATACAATAATTGCCCAACACTGGCATCGATACGGGATAATGCGGTGTAATAGAGGATCGACCCCAATCCATTGATAAATCCTGCAACCAGGCAGCCAACCAAACCGAAGGGATAAATATAAAAAAGCGAGCGTTTAAAGAACAAAATGAAGCAAAAGAGGAGGAATGCTGCCAGGCAGGTACGAACCGTCACAACTGCCAGAGGGGTAAAACCTAACAGAATCGATTGCTTGCCGAATATCGGCGTCAACCCAAGGAAAAACGCCGACCCTGCTGCTGCAATTATTCCGTTCACCCTTAAAGAAGGCGATTTCATTTTATCAATGTCTTTACTTCATCCAATAACTCGTCGCTCAAGAAATTACCTTTTTGCATCAATGACTGAATGTGACCTTTAAGACGTTCCTTTTCTGCTCCAGTAAGTTCCTTGGCGGTGATCACAATGATCGGAATATCGCTGGTTTCCTTGTGCGCCTGCATGGTCTCCATCACGGTGAATCCATCCACTTCGGGCATCATCAAGTCCAGGATCACGAGGTTAGGCCGTTCTCTCAGGATCAAATCGATCGCAGATTTGCCGTCAACAGCCTCAAACAAAGTGTAATTTCCCTGTGATTGCAGGATGCGCCTGATCAACCGCCGGACTTGAGGTTCGTCATCCACAATAGCGATGCGAGGGAATTTGTCCAGGCTGACGCTGCTGAGGGCGGCGAGCAAGCCTTCTTCCCGTCCTGTGCCCATCTTGCTGCTGCTTGCATCGATCTCATGTTCCCAGCCTTCACCCAGGATGTGCGGTTCAATGGGTGTGGTATGACCGGTGCAATTGATCACCACGGTTTCATCCGAGCGGATAACGCCCGCCCTGACCATCTTGATCAAGCCGGCAAATGCTACTGCGGCCGCAGGCTCGACGGAAATGCCTTCCATTTTGGCAAGCAGGTGCATGGCGCGGAAAGCCTCTTCATCGGTGACACTTTCAAAATAACCATCGGTGTGCTGCAAAATTCTTTTCCGCAGTTCCGTATACGTACGCCCCGGATCACCGGTGGCCAGGGTGGCAATCAATGTTTTTGGAGAATGAATCGGAACAGCAGTGTCCCGCTGCTGGCGCCAGGCATGGATCATCGGCGCGCACCCTTCCACCTGAACGATGCCGAATTTGGGGAATTTTTCGATCAAGTTCATACTCTTGATTTCAGTAAAACCTTTCAACACTCCCAAGGGACCTAAACCGCCGCTGACGGATTGGAAATACCAGTCGGGTGACCTCCAGGAATTGGATAGACTTTTCCGGGAGATGAATTCACCACCGGAGGATACGGCGGTCAATTGCTCAACAATTTCATAAGCAAGGGTTTTCATTGCTTCAACACATGCAATGCTACGGGCGCCCAAATCCAGGGTGACATCGCGCTGGCGCGCGAATTGCTCAGCGATCTGCTTTGCCTGATCATACGAACCAGTGACCTTCACCACCTGGGTTCCATACAGAGCAACTTCCCTCATTTTGGCTTCCGGCACCAGGCTGGTGAGGAATGCCCACAACTTGATCCCTGCACGTGCTGCATATGCGGAATAAGAAATCGCCACATTCCCGGTTGAAGCGCAAACAAATTCAGTGATTCCCGCTTCTTTCAGGCTGGCGATGGTGACGGCTGCCTGCCTGTCTTTAAAAGAATTGGTTGGTCCCTGGCGTTCATCCTTGATATATATATTGGGATTTCCCAGCATCAAACCCAGGTTCGCCGCATGAAGCATGGGGGTTCCGCCTTCACCCAGGGATAAGGAAGGATTTGGTTTGTGAATCGGAAGGAGCTCACGGTAACGCCAAATATCGAAAGCCCGGTTGGCAAGCAGGGAAGGCAAATTATTCGCTAATTGCGCATAGTCGTATATTGCTTCGCGCCAATAAGAATTGCATTTACTGCAAGTCGGCACTTGAGGGTTAAATAATTCAATATTTCCGCAATCCACACATTTTATTGCAAAGTGAGAAGTCATATTAATTTACCAGTACCGTTGGCCTAATTTTATTCAGCGTTTCCTGGAGTTGACGAAGGAGGTCATTCTCATTCAAGGAACCTTTGGCGAGAATTTGGTTTCCATATTCGGAAAGCAATTTTAACTGACCGGAATCCAGATCTGCGCCAGTAAGGACAATCACCGGGATGCGGGATAACCTCGGATCAGAATGGAATCTTTCCATCAGGTCGAATCCGTTGATATCGGGCATAAAGAGGTCGAGAATGATGATATCAGGGGTGAAGTCCTTCAATAATCTCAGCGCCGCGGTACCACCTTCGGCTACAACCGCCATATAATTACCTTCATCTTCGATCATTTTCTGGAGCAACCGCAGATCAGCAGGATCGTCGTCGATGATCATGACATCATGGATGTCGTTTTCTTTGCTTAATCGGTGTATGGCGCTGGCAAGGTCGTCCTGCAAGAAGGGTTTAACAAGATAATCGGATGCACCGAGGTTAAATCCTTTTTCTTCTTCTTCCAGGATCGAGCAGATCATGATCGGAATATTTCGAGTTTCTTCATCTTTTTTCAGATCGTTGAGAACCTGCCAGCCGTCTTTTTGCGGCATCATAATATCGAGTGTGATGGCAAAGGGTTTTATCTCTTTCGCACGCTGCACTGCTTGAGTAGGATCGGTTAACGGAACCACTTCATAACCATGAGGGCGCAAGAACCGGTCGTAAAGCGCGATCACCTGGGCGTCATCGTCAATGGAAAGGATTACATTAGTGCCTTTTACGAGATGATCCAGATCCATGGAGGTTGTGGTATCGGGGGCGGGGATGGTGAAGTAGAACACACTTCCTTTTCCGACCTCGCTGCTTAATAAACCGATCTTTCCGCCGTGCATTTCGATCAAAGAACGGCAAATCGAGAGCCCCAAACCCGTTCCGCCGGTTTTCCTGGTCGGTGAGTCATCCACCTGGGAGAAGCGCTGGAACAACTTTACCTGGTCTTCTGCTGATATACCGATGCCGGTATCGGTGACCGTGACAAGCACCTCAGGTTTATTCTGGGCGTTATTTTGAAGAACCGCCTCAACTGTAATCGATCCTTTTTCAGTGAATTTCACAGCGTTCGATATCAAATTGATGATGACCTGACTCAAACGAATCTCATCCGCGCGAACAAAAGGTAGACTGGCAGAAACCTTCTGGATCAGTTCAATGGGTTTATCTTTGATTAATCCTGTCGTATTCGTGATTGCAGAATTAATTACATCACTGATATTGACGTCATCGATCTGCAGTTCCATCTTCCCGGCTTCGATCTTCGAGAGATCGAGGATTTCGTTGATCATGTTCAGCAGGTGCATACCCGAATTGTAGATGGCGGTAATGTCCTGTTCCTGGGTTTCATTAATTGGACCATCGATTCCCTTCAGG
>DAOUGM010000115.1:0-12087 GCA_034428895.1 Anaerolineaceae bacterium | reverse complement strand
CCCTTCAAAAACCGTCCGCTTTCCGACAAGATGCTCGAAACACTGGAACGCAGCCTGAAAGGCGCGGTCTTCGGCTGCCGCATGTGCGGCAACTGCCTGCTGCAGGAGACGGCGTTCATCTGCCCCATGGAATGCCCCAAGGGGCTGCGCAACGGACCCTGCGGCGGCTCCACGCCGGAGCATTGCTACGTGGACCCCACGCGCCCCTGCATCTGGTACAACATCTACCGCCGCGCGGAAAGGATGGGAAGGCTCGACAAATTAATGGAGGTGCTGCCTCCGTTGGACTGGAGCAAGACCGGCACCTCGGCTTTCAAGGACCTGGTGCGCAACCTGAAAACGCACGGAGGAATGCAGGCCGTGGTGCGCTTCGTGAACGCCGCGCCCACGGAACGCCGCAAAAAGTGGGATGATTTCTTCCGCGAGGTGCGCCAGCCGGATTGGTGGGACGGCGATTCCCTGCCCCACCCTCCCCCGCCGCACGCTCCGGTCTCGCATTTCGAAGCGGCGCTGGCGGATGCCGGACGCTTTGTGCTGACCGCCGAGGTGGCTCCGCCGTTGAGCGCCGACCCGGACCTGCTGGTCAAGAAAATTCTGCCGCTCAAGGAGCTGGTGGACGCGGTGAACTTCACCGACAACCCTTCCGCCACCCCGCGCATGTCCTCACTGGCGTGTTCGCTCATCGCCCTGCAGCATGGGGTGGAACCGATCCTGCAGATTGCCGCGCGCGACCGCACGCGCATGGGCTTGCAGGGGGAGGTGCTTGGCGCCGCCGCCCTGGGCATCCGCAATATCCTGTGCCTCACCGGAGACCATCCGCGCCTGGGACCGCCGCCTAACGGGCGCATGGACATCTGGGACCTGGATGCCATCCAGTCGCTGTGGATCATGCGCCAGATGCGCGACGAAGGGCGCTTCCTCGACTGCCGCGAAATCAAGTGCGCGCCGCAGGTTTTCCTCGGCGCCGCGGGATCACCCAACGCCTCCACACCTTTGATCCAGGCCATGCGCGAGGAGAAGAAGGTCAATGCCGGTGCGCAGTTCCTGCAAACCAACCTGGTGTTCGACATCGAGCGCTTCGAAGAGTATCTGGAGGCGCTGGAACGACGCGAGGTGACGCAGCGAGTGGGTTTGCTGGCCGGCATTTCGCCGATCCGCAGCGTGAAAGCCGCTCTCGCCATGAACGAGATCCCCGGCGTGAAAGTACCGGAAACGGTAATGCGCCGCATGGAAAATTCCGCCGACCCCAAGGAAGAATCGGTGCAGATCACGCTGGAATTGATCGAGCGCATCAAGCGGCTGCCCGGCGTGCGCGGCATCCACTTCATGGCTGTAGGCTGGGAATCCATCGTCCCGCGGCTGATCGCGGAAAGCGGACTTTCAGAATTTAAAGATTAACACGAAAAACACGAATTTTACGAAAGACGCGAAAGTTGTTTTGTGTCTTTTTTTACTTTGAACGGTTGGGGGTTCCTTGTCCGAACAACAAGGACTTCGTGCTTCAGACCAAAAAGAAAACCTTCACTCTACTGATAGAAGGATAAGATCTGCGAAAATTGCCGGTTTAAAATTTTCGTGTTTTTTGTGGTTTTGAATTATTTTGCCAAACTGAATCCCTGCAACATCTCCAATTTCAAACAGGTCAAGTCTTTCACGATCACGTCTGCACCGTTGAGCTTTTCGGCGGGGTTGGTGGTCTGCACGGCCACGCAGCGCATGCCGGCGCGCTTCGCCGCCTCCACCCCGGCGATGGCGTCTTCAATGACCAGGCAGGACTTCGGCTCGACGCCCAGCAATTGAGCCGCCAGCAGGAAGATTGCCGGATCGGGTTTGCCACGCATGGCGGCACCGGCCACCTCCGCCTGGAAATTGCCGCGGATACCCAGTTCGTCCAGCAGGGCGTCGACGTTCGCCTGCGGTGCCGAGGAAGCCACCGCCTGCCTGAGCCCCAGTTCGCCGAAACGTTTCAACCAGTCCGCCACACCCGGCAGTAATTGTGCGCTGCCACGGATGCCCTCGCGGAAAAATTCCTCCTTGCTGTCACTGACCCGCTGAAGTTCCTCCTCGGGAAGATCGTATCCCAGGATCGTGTGCAATATCAAGCGGTTGTTCATGCCGAAAGTGCGGGTGAAATCCGCCAGGGTGAAGGGGTGCCCGAGCGAGTCGAAAGTGTGTTTCCATGCGCGGTAGTGTCCGTCGAAGGTGTCGACGATCACTCCATCCATGTCCCAAAGCACTGCGTTGAAAGGGAGTAAGTTTGTCATGCCCCAATTAAACCACAGAACCCGACAAAACCCAAAAAAGTAAAAAGATTAACACGAAACATTTGAAATTCTCGAACGACTCGAAAATTCTGTTGGGGCCGGGCGCACCGTGCCCCACCCCCGCCGCCTGCCAACCTCCCACCGTACTCTTTTTGACCAAATTTCGATTTACCCTTTTAAATACGGAACCGGAATATTATTAATTCCGGTTCCAAAAGGAGGGGAAAAATGATTCCGGTTACTCGATTTCAGCGAGTTTCACCGGCCGGTTCTCGTCCAGGGATTTCTTGGCAGCCAGAGCGATCACCACCGGCTTGCGCCCGTCGAGGGCGGTCACGGCTGTGGGGGTATCGCTGCGTACAGCCTCGATGAATTCGCGCATCTCTTCGATGAAGGAATCCATGTAGCGCTCGAGGAAGAAATAAAGCGGCTTCTCGGAGATCACGCCCTCGGCGCTGCTGTAGATGCTGGTGTTGGGAGTATTGTTTGCCACGGCAACCATGCCGCCCGAGCCGAAGGCTTCCACGCGCTGGTCGTAGCCATAAACCGCCTTGCGGCTGTTGTCGATGGTGCCGATGGCGCCGTTGGCAAATTTGAGGGTGATGACCGCGGTATCGATGTCGCCCGCCTGTCCGATGGCCGGATCGACCATCACGCCGCCCGCGGCAAACACCTCCACCACATCGCTGCCGGAAAGGTAGCGCGCCATGTCGAAATCGTGGATGGTCATATCAAGGAACATGCCGCCCGAAGTCTTGACGTATTCAGCCGGCGGAGGCGCCGGGTCGCGGCTGGTGATGCGCAGGATGTGCAGGTCGCCAAGTTTGCCTTCCTGGATCAGCTGGCGCACCTTTTTAAAGTTCGCGTCGAAGCGGCGGTTGAAACCGATCTGGCATTTTACACCCGCCTTGTTGACCGCTTCCAACGCCTGGTCGATGGCGGCCAGGTTTTGCGAGATTGGCTTTTCACAAAAGATGTGCTTGCCGGCTTGCGCCGCCTCGATCATCAGGCTGGCGTGCGTATCGGTGGATGAACAGATGGCGACCGCATCGATGGTTTGATCTGCCATGATCTGTTTGTAATCGGAATAGACCTGCTTGACGTGATATTTTTCGGCGAGCTCCTGCGCTGCCTTAATGTTTACATCGGCAATGGCGGCGAGTTCCGCCCCGGTGATGCGAGTGGCGAGGCTCTCGGCATGGATCTTGCCGATGCGTCCCGCGCCGATGACCCCCACACGAATGGTTTTCTGAGCGCACATAATTCATTCTCCTGGAAATATTAATTGAACCCGATCGACCTGAGATATTCACGGTTGCGCACGGCGGAAGCGTACGGGCTGCCCATTCCGGGAAGCACATCCTGTTCAACCACGATCCAGCCGTCAAAACCGCGCTTTTCCAGTTCAGCCTTGATCGAAGGGAAGTCCACGCTGCCCTTGCCCAGTTCACAGAACACGCCCTGCTCCACCGACTTGAAGTAATCCCAACCTTCCCGATGGGAGTCTTTGACAACGGCAGGATGGCAGTCCTTGAAATGCATATGCCACACGCGTTTGCCGTGTTTCTGCAGGAACTTGAGCGGGTCTCCACCGCCGAAGGCATAATGCCCGGTATCCAGGCAAATGCCCACCAGATCGGGGTCGGTGAGGGCGAGCAGTGTTTCAATTTCTGCGGGTGTCTCGATGTAACCGGCGCAGTGGTGATGCACCACCACGCGCAGACCGGTTTCGGCCCTGACTGCTTTGGCTACGCGCTCCACGCCTTCCGCGAAGATCTTCCATTGCTCGGCGCTCAAGCCCAGGTCGGGGGTGATGCGCCCGGCGTTGAGCGTCCGCGCGGGTATTGTGCAGTTTTCATCCGCCAGGACGATGAACGGCAGCTTTCCCTCGACAGCCGCCAGCAGCCGTGCGATTTTGAGCGCGTTTTCCACGCCCGCTGCGTGCTTATCCGCGTCTTTGAATGCCACCGGCACAAAGGCGCCCAGCAAGGTGAGTTCGCGTTTGCGCAGTTCTTCCTTGAGGTTCTCTGGATCCGTGGGCAAGAACCCCCAGTCTCCCAGCTCGGTGCCCGCGTATCCGGAGCGCTGCATCTCATCCAGCACTACCTCGTAAGCTGCCGACTTGCCCAATTGATCAAACTCGAGTGCCCCCCACGAGCAGGGAGCGTTGGCTATCTTGATCATACGTTTCTCCGTAAAACCGAATTTAAGTTGCAGGATCAATCATCCTTGAACGGTAAGGTTATCGGTCCACCTCGCTGATCAAAACCGGGCGCTGTTCATCCAGCGAAAGTGTGGCAGCAATGCCGACGGCGGTAGCCGCGCGCGCGTCCTCGCCAGTCGGCACCGGCTGGGTGCCTTCCACGATGCTGCGCACGAAGGCGCGCACCTCCTCGGCGTAGGCAATGGCAAAACGTTCCATAAAATAGGGCACGGTGTCGTGGGTCACACCGGAACGTGTGAGCACCAAGGTGGGTGTTTGCTGCAGGTAGCCGATCCACAGGCTGCCCTCGGTGCCCAGCACTTCGGTGCGGATGTCGTAGCCGTAGACCGCGTTGCGGCTCAGGTCGATGTTGCCCACGGCTCCATTGGCGAATTGCAGGTTGATGACTGCGTTATCGATATCACCCACGTCTTTAAGTTCCGGGAAGGCCAGGCAGCCCCCCTCGGTGAACACGCGGTTGACTTCGCTGCCCATCAACCAGCGCGCCAGGTCGAAATCATGCACGCCCATATCCAGGATCATGCCGCCGCTGTTCTCGCGTTTGGCGAATTCCAGGCTGGTGCGTTTGGGGTCGCGGCTGACCGCCTTGAACATGACCGGCTTGCCGATCACCCCTTCCTGAATCTTCTGGTATGCCGCCACATAAGGCGGATCGAAGCGGCGCATGAACCCCATTTGCAGCCTGACGCCGGAGCGTTTGACCGCGGCGATGGCCGAATCGCAGGCTTCCAGGCTTTGTGAAAGCGGCTTCTCGCTGAATATGTCCTTGCCTGCAGCGGCTGCCGCGGCGATCACCTCGGCATGCGTACCCGTGGGGGATGTGACTACCACTGCCTGAACTTCCTTGTCATCTAGCATTGCACGGTAATCCTGGTACCGCCCGCGAATGTTGTAACGGCTGGCAACCTCGTCGAGGGTGGCTCTATCGGGGTCGGCTACCGCCACCAGGTCCACTTCTGAAATCGTATACGCCAGGGTATTGGCGTACACCTTACCCATCCTGCCCGCGCCGATCAATCCCATCCTGATGCTCATATATGAACTCCCGTGAAAATAAAATGAAGGATCAAAGGTGATACTTTTCATTCCGGCGATTGGTTTCGTATTCTTTGCGCGCTTTGCGCACCGCCGGCATTTCTGAGGTCTCGGCAACCACCACATCCCACCAGGAATCGTAGCCGGGAACCTTCACCTCGCGATCGGCTTCCACGACAATGACCGAGGTATGGTCAAGCATGCGGACGCACCTGAGCGCGTCCTTGAAATCGGCCAGGGTATGCGGGGTGAACACCTCCGCGCCCAGGCTGGCGGCGTTGGCGGCAAAATCGACCACCATGCGGCTGCCATCAAGCTGCCCGGTTTTCAGGTCTCGGCGGTTGAAGCGCGTGCCGAAACCGGCGCTGCCGAGCGAATGGCTGAGCGCGCCGATGGAGCCGAAGCCGTGATTGTCGACAACGATGATATTGACCTTGATGCCTTCCTGCACCGCGGTGAGGATCTCGGTGGGATTCATCAGGTAAGTGCCGTCGCCCACCCATACGAATACTTCACGGCTGGGATCGGCAATTTTAACTCCCAGTGAGGCGGGAATTTCATATCCCATGCAGGAATAGCCGTATTCCATGTGGTACGAGCCGGGAGTCTTGGCGCGCCAGAGCTTGTGCAGGTCACCGGGCTGGCTGCCCGCCGCCGAAAGGATGACATCACGCTCGCCTGCCTGTTCCCAGATGGCGCCAATCAACTCGCTTTGACCGGGCAACGGATGATGATCAAGGTGATAGAGCCGCTCGATTTCCTTCTCCCACTCCGCTTTGAGCAATTTGACTTGCACGGCATATTCGTTTGTAATCTTGTGACCCTTGAGGGCTTCGGTCAGTTCCTCCAGGGTAACACGTGCGTCGGCGGTGAGCGGTAGGGCGCTTTGTTTGAAAGCGTCCATTTCGAATAAGTTGATGTTGATAAAGCGTACTTGCGGATTCTGAAAGATCGTCTTGGAAGCAGTGGTGAAATCGGAGTAGCGCGTGCCGATGCCGATCACCAGGTCGGCGTCGCGCGCGACGCGGTTGGCTGCCAGGTTGCCGGTGGCGCCCACCGCCCCCAGGCAAGCCGGGTGATCGTAGGCGAGCGAACCCTTTCCAGCCTGCGTCTCCGCTACCGGGATGCCGGTCTGCCGGGCAAATTTATCGAGCGCGGCAGCAGCACCGCTGTAAAGCACTCCACCGCCGGCAATGATGAGCGGGCGTTCAGCCGCGCGGATCATTTCCAGCGCCCGCTCGAGCAGCTGGCGGTCGGCCAGCGGGCGGGCGATATGCCAGACGCGCTTGCGGAACAACTCTTCCGGGTAATCCCAGGCTTCCGCCTGTACATCCTGCGGCATGGACAAGGTGACCGCTCCGGTATCCGCCGGGGAGGTCAGCACGCGCATGGCCTCCATGACCGAGGTGATGAGTTGATCGGGGCGGTTGATGCGGTCCCAGTAACGGGAAACCGGTTTGAAGCAGTCGTTGACGCTGATATCCTGCGTGTTGGGCGATTCAAGCTGCTGCAGCACGGGTGCCACGTTGCGCCGCGCGAATATATCACCGGGCAGGAGCAGCACCGGCAGACGGTTGATGGTGGCCAGCGCCGCCCCGGTGACCATGTTGGTCGCGCCCGGACCGATGGAGGAAGTGCAGGCGAAGGTTTGCAGGCGGTTTTTCATTTTGGTATAGCCGCTCGCAAAATGCACTCCCGCCTGTTCATTGCGCACCATGATATACGGAAAGTCGGGGTTCTCCTGCAGCGCCTGCCCGATGCCGGCTACGTTGCCATGCCCGAAAATTCCCAGGATACCGGCAAAGAATGGATTTTCCTCGCCGTCGCGTTCGACGTATTGGTTTTTCAAAAAACGGATCAGAGCCTGTGCCGTGGTTAATCGAATGGTCTTCATTAATAACTCCGTCAATTCGAAATCAAGCGGGGTTGATGTCAGGATTCGGGATCATGAAATCGCGCACCACGCCCTGCAGGTCGTGGTAGGAGCCAATAAATCCGCGCAGCGTGCGCACGGTCGCGCCGTAACTGTCGAATTCCTCCACGGTCATGCCGTCCGGCTCGTAAGCGCGGCGGAAATCGGGGATTTTCTTCAGCATCTCATCAATGATTTTCGCATCCACCACATCACCCATGCGCTCCTTCACTTCAATGTCGCTTGCGTTGATCTTCAACTGCCATTCGTAAGGTATGGTGAGGACAATGTCTCCACCGATCAATTCGGACCAGTGTCCCAGGTGGCGGTAGGCGGCACCCAGCAGGCGTGCGCGGTATCCTTTCTGCTGGTAAATACCGTAGGCATGCTTGAGGCAGGCGATGCCCGCCCAGTCCATCACCGCCGGGTCGATTTCGATGCCGTCGCGTTTGGCGACCACTTTCATCCAGTCATCAGTGCGCCCGATCATGATCGTGCACACCGGGGACATCTCCTGAACGGGCTTGCCCTCCGCAGTGCGGCGGTTGAGACCGCGCTCCACGGCTTCGGCCACTGCCAGCGCCTGGGGAACGGTGAAGCATACTGTGGCGTTGACGGAAACTCCCTGGAAGGTGGCTTCCTCGATCGCGGCAATGCCCGCCTTGGTGACGGGGCATTTAACCTGCATGTTGGGCGCCAGGGTGTTAAAGTGCACGGCATGCTCGGCAATCCCCTTGGGGTTGCGGTAGAGCTGCGGATTGGTCTGGATGGAAAGGCGGCCTTTTTTTCCCTTATAACGATCGAAAGCGGGTTTGAGCAGTCCCGCTCCGCGTACCGCCATCTCTTCAATCAGTTTCCAGGTAATTTCAACCTCCGACCAGGTGGGATTTTCATTGATGATCTGGTAAATGCGTTCCTTCCACAGGGGCATTTCTTTTTTCAGGACGTTAAGCACGATGGTGGGATTGGTGGTGGCGCCGACGGCTCCGTTTTCGACGGCATAGGTCAATTCCTCAATGGAACAGGAATCATTCCAGTAATCGGTGGCGGTGGTGGATACGGTCTGGTGCAATTTGCTTTTGTACTCGGTCATTTCAAGCTCCTTATTTTTTCTGGTTCATTTCCAGGCTGACAATGGGCAGGCGTGAATCCTGCGTCTTCCAGGTATCCTTGATCCATGCATACGCCGGGTCGTCGGTGGCGGCCAGGGATTGGTCGGAACCGGCCAGGATGTTCAGGTAGTAGGCGGTGTAACCGTGGGCTGCCACCACGGGGTGGTAACCCTCAGGAGAGAGCACAAGATGGTCGTTCTGAACGAGCATGACCTCGTCGATGCTCCTGTCGTCGGTATAAATGCGCTGATAAGCATACCCCTCAGGGCGGTCGATCTTGTAGAAATAGATTTCCTCCAGGTCGGCTTCCAGCAGGTTCCCGCTGGCATCCACGCGTCGCTGGTCGTGCTTGTGCGGCGGGTAAGAGCTCCAATTGCCGGACGGGGTGTAAACTTCCACAACCACCAGGCGCTCGCAAGGGAAACCGGGAGGGATCATCTGGTTGATTTGGCGTGAGGCGTTCCCGCCGCCGCGCAATTCAACGTTGACCTCCTCCGGGCGGATCAGGCGGGCGGGAAAATCGCGCGTGGCAGCCGCCCAACCGCAGGCAAAATCAAGAACCTCGCTCACCGGCTTCACGGTAAAGGTGGTGTTGCGCGAAAGGTAGAGGGTGGTCGGCATGCCGTGGAAAACGGTCGTGCGGCTGCCAACAGATTTCCATTCACCGGCGGAGGAGAGGATGTCTGCCGTGCCGCCGAGGATGATCAGCGCCAGTTCGTTGCCGCCGGTATTGAAGTGCCACTCCTCATCGGCGTTCAGCCGTACCGCCTGAAAATGCAGGTGTTCCCATCCGGCACTGGCGGGGGTTACGTTAATATAATTGGACCTGGAAACATCTGGTTTGATCAGCAAATTGGACTTGCTGTATTTCATGGTTTCTCCTTCCGGGTAAAGCGGGTGGTGGATTCACGGACCAAAAGTTGTCCGCGGATAAGCTGCGTAGGCGGGGGTTCGTTCCCATTGCCGCGAGGTTCGTGGCCGTTGCCGCCGGGCTCGCGCTGGATCAGGTCGAGCAGGATGCTTGCGGCTTCGCTGCCGATCTGCCGCTTGGGTTGGTCGAAGGTGGTCAATGCGGGTGTGGTGTACGCGGAATAGGAAATGTTGTCGAAACCAGCCAACGCTACCTGGTCGGGTACCGCAATTCCCCTCTGCTGCATCAATTTCAATGCGCCAATGGCCATCAGGTCATTGAAACAAAAAATCGCCGTGGGCAGGTTGGGCAGGTTGAGGAGAAGATCCATCCCCTCACTTCCCTGTTCGATCCCGCTGCCGTGGGCGGTAACGATCCACTCTTCTTCCATCGGCAAGCCAGCGGACTGCATGGATTGGCGAAAACCGCGCATGCGGTCGCGGTTGATGCGCCCTGCGCGGTCGTCACCGATATATGCGATGCGGGTATGCCCCAGTTGTATGAGATGATCGGTCACTTCCCTGGCGCCGAAGACATCGTCATGGGCAATGGAGTAATCGTAATCCCGCGGCGATTGGTTATTAATGACCACAATCGGGATGCCGTGCTTTTTCAGTGAGTTGGAATATTCGCGGCTGAAGTGAACCGAACCGATGATCACCCCGTCCACGCGGTGTTCGCAGAAAGCCTGGACAATGGTCTTCTCCTGTGCGCGGTCGAGGTTGGAGGATGCTATAAAAATACTGTAGCCTTTGTTCTGCAGCGCGTCTTCTATCCCCTGCACCACTTCACCGAAGTATGGATTATCGATGCGGCTGACAATGACCCCCAGCACGCGCGAACGGTGAGTTTTTAACCCGCGGGCTGCCGCACTGGGCATATAACCCATCTTTTCCGCCAGGTTACGGATCGAAACCGCGGTTTTTTCAGGGATCAGGGTGTTGCCGTTAAGCGCGCGGGAAACAGTGGCGTGTGAAACCCCCGCAGCCCTGGCAATGTCTTTGATCGTGACCGGCATGGCTCACCTCATTATGCACACGTGTGCATCTATCTTAGCAAAACAACAGGTGAAAGTCAAGCGCTTCGATGGGATCACCTGGTTGCCCATCCTCTGATTTTTTGAGGCGTGTACGGCACGTGATCCGCAGTGAATCCCAGCCGTTGACACACAGCACAATCCCCATGGCTGAATTCACGCTGCGCCCATCGGAAGTTCAGAGCGTGAAAATTAATGAAATTCATGCCTCTTGGTAGCTGGGGAAGTAAATTTGAAGCCTTCCGTAAATTTTTTGTAAATTCATGTTAGAAAATCGAAAATAACGAATAAAACATGCTACTATATTTTCAGCAAAGCCCAAGGTAGTGTTAATACTTCGGCGGATATTAGTGTCTTCGGTCAACAACTGAAGTCGGCTGACGAAGAAAATCAAATAAGGTAGATACAGGATGCTTTGATCCGTGGAGACCGCATGGTCGCAGCGCCCGCAAGGGCAATCTCCGCGGGGAGCAAGATGCGAAACCGGCCTGAAACAACGGGCTGGTTTTTGTTTTTGAAGGAGGTTGTATACCAAGAAGGACTCTTTTTTCAAAGCAATTCATTCTTTTTTGTTCATAGTTCAAAAGGAGGACAACATGTTTCGATATCGTAAATTATTATTGATCGTCAATCGCGCCGTATACATCATAGCTGCAGCCATGCTCATCGCCG
The DNA here is from genome assembly GCA_034428895.1 of Anaerolineaceae bacterium. Classification (GTDB taxonomy): domain Bacteria; phylum Chloroflexota; class Anaerolineae; order Anaerolineales; family Anaerolineaceae; genus UBA6107. Next base: position 922 of record DAOUGM010000115.1, on the reverse strand, counting down.
GGTTGGTATTGACCACAATGCCAAAACCTGTTCAAGCTGTGGCGGATACTTGTGTATGCCACATTCCCCCAGCAAATAATTCCGTTGTGTGCTCTGATAACAACGGGGTAATCAACGGGCATCTCAAAAATCATGGCGATTATATCGTCACGACTCAGGCGGAAAAGGATTTCTGTTCAGCCGGTAATGATGTTCCTCCGGTATCGGGGTGTACAGATCCCACCGCAACCAACTATAACGCCAGTGCCACACTGGATGATGGCTCCTGCACCTATCCGCCTCCCGTTCCCGGATGCACCGACCCAACAGCCACCAATTACAACCCGGCTGCCACGGTGGATGACGGTACCTGCACCTACCCGCCAGTCCCGGTTCCCGGATGCACCGATCCAACAGCCACCAATTACAACCCGGCTGCCACGGTGGATGACGGTACCTGCACTTATCCACCAGAAGTTGTTCTGGGCTGTACAGATTCCACCGCAACCAACTACAACCCCAGCGCTACTCAGGATGACGGCTCGTGCACTTATGGAACAGGCGGTCCAACTCCGGATCCCACACTGGCTCCTCCGCCCCAGAGCGTTACCGCCAGTGCAGTATTGATCCCGGTTACCGGAATGGATGTAACCCCGGGTATGAACAGCCTCTCTTACGGCGGACTGGGAATGCTCGGATTCGGCCTGGTTTTGAGCGGCATCCGCAGGAAACTGGACGAGTAAACCAACACTCACATTGATTTTGAAACGTACGTAAAGAGGACCGTGACCCGGTCCTCTTTTTTTAGTTTCTCCTCATGATGTAGCATTTGATTTCCTAAAATTTATATGAATTTAATTGGACAAATAAGGTAAAAATATGCTATATTATGTACACAAAACATTCAGGCAGTGATCCATGACAGCAGCTCTGTACACGGAAC
>DAOUGM010000114.1:0-10612 GCA_034428895.1 Anaerolineaceae bacterium | reverse complement strand
ACTCTTTGCCATGTGCAGTCTTTTCCACAAGGCGGCCCTGCCGATCGCGGAACGATATGAGTTCACTTATCCAATGGACGATGAGCACAGGGTTTATGAATATTTGAAGCACATCCACGACCTGCCCAGGGAGGCCAGGGAAATATTTTAATCCGGCTGTTTAAAGGTATTCAGTAAAATCCAAATGACGCTTGACTCGCCAACAGGGGGAGTAATATTTTTTGATGAAACAAAATTGCACCATGAGCCCTTTTGCGAGGGTTCAGGGTGCAATAATGCTGTCGCAAAATGAACGATCCATTTTCGAAATCCATTAACCAAGGTTTGTCCAATCTTGAATAATGAGTGCTACTATATTATTACAACCTCCCGATTTAGATCCTATTCAAAAGGGGCAATCTCATATTAAAAGGTTTCTAAATGGAAGAATTATCTCAAGAAACATCAAAAAAGATTAATCGGCACACCGATTTTCAGATGCTTGCAAAGGAAGCAGAAAATCAAACCGATTGGAAAGCTGCTGCCGGATGGTATTCCCTGGCTTTGGAACAACACATAACACAACTTTCATTGGTCAACCAGCTGCAGGAAAAGTTGTCTGTTGACCTTGAAATGCAAGCGATTTATAACCTGGTGGGAGACAGTCTTCGCGACACATTCAATGCCCAAGTTGTGATGATTACCGAATATGACCAGCGCTCCAACCAGATATTTCATCATTATGCAATAGAGAATGGACAGCATTTGTCAATTCCCGGATGGCGTCAGATCGATTATGCACGGCAAAATATTGTCAATACCGGAAAGTCGATGGTGATCAACGGTGGAGAGATTTTGCAATGCGTTCGGGAGAAAAAAATGCGGGTTATCCCAGGAACAGAAATGCCAAAGACCTGGCTTGGTGTACCAATTCTTGTACATAATCAAGTTCGAGGAGTAATCAGTCTTCAGAATCTTGACAAGGAAAATGCATTTTCAATATCAGATATCGACCTGTTAACCACATTGACCAACACTCTAAGCCTGTTTTTAGAAAATGCCAGCTTAATGACCGACATGAAAAAACGACTCGCCCAAGTAGCAGCACTTCAGGAGACGAGCAAAGCCATATTAAGTACTTTTGACCTCAATACATTGTTACAAATGATCATCCAACATGCCACCAACCAATTGAATGCTGAAAGCGGCATATTAAACCTGGTTAACTGGGATGAACAGTATGATGAGGTCTATGCCTGTTATGGTAAAGCGTTGGGAAATGTTGGAATAAGGTGCCCGCTCAAAGATAGTTTTTCCGGATGGGTTACACTTCACAATCAACCGGATATTTCCAACCACATTTCAGATGATCCGCGTATCCACAATGCTGCTGTGGACGAATTATTCCTTAAAAAAATTACCAATGCCGCATGTGCTCCTCTGGTAATTAAGGATCGGGTGATTGGCACTCTTGTCGTGATCGACAAGCATGGCGGAAGCATGGAGTTTATCCAGGATGATCTGGATTTTTTGGTGGGTTTTGCCAACCAGGCAGCAATCGCCATTGATAATGCGCAACTTTACCAAAAAGCCCAACATCTGGCTGTCATGGAAGAACGCAGCCGCCTGGCACGCGAACTTCACGACGCGGTCACACAGACCCTGTTTTCAGCAAGTCTGATAGCCGAAGCTGTGCCCGCAGCCTGGGAAAATAATCAAACCCAAGGTCGGGAGCTGTTGCAGGAACTTCGCAGTTTGAGCAGGGGAGCATTGGCTGAAATGCGAACCTTACTCCTCGAATTGCGACCCGCCTCCTTGTTGGAAACTCAATTGGAAGAATTGCTACACCAATTAGGAGAAGCCGCCAGTGGACGTGAAGGTTTTCCAGTAAATATCATTGTGGAGGGTAAGGCGACTTTGCCGCCGGATGTTCACGTTACGTTGTACAGAATTGCCCAGGAAGCAGTGAATAATGTGGTCAAGCATGCCAGAGCCAATCATGTTGAAATCCGATTGAGTTATAGCAAATCGTGTGGTGAAAAAGAATCCCAACAGTGCTATCCGGGTGTACAACTCGAGATCATAGATGACGGTCGGGGTTTCGATATCACCCAGGCACCACCACACAGGTTAGGGTTAAAAATCATGAATGAACGCGCCCAGGCTATTGGTGCAAAATTGACCTTTGACAGCCAGCCCGGAAAAGGAACTCGTGTACATGTATTTTGGAACCAGGGAGGATTGAATGAATGATCAAAAATCCATTCGGGTGATGATCGTTGACGATCACGGCATGGTGCGCAAAGGATTGATTGCTTATTTAAACAACCGTGCGGATATTCAAATTGTTGGAGAAGCACGCAATGGATGTGAAGCAGTGAATTTATGCGAGCAAATCCAGCCAAATGTTATTCTCATGGATCTCTTAATGCCTGAAATGGATGGGATTGAAGCGACACGAACCATACATCAGCGCTGGCCACAAATTTGCATAATCGCGCTGACGAGTTTCCAGGAAAAAGAATTGGTTCAAGACGCACTTCGGGCGGGGGCGATCGGGTATTTATTGAAGAATATCACCGGTGATGAATTGGCAGCCGCCATCCGTGCCGTCTGTGCCGGTTTACCGACGGTAGCCCCCGAGGTGACCCAATCCATCATCCTGGAAAATCCGTCTTCGCAATTGAAATGTGAACTGACGAATCGGGAAAGGGAAGTGTTGGCGTTGGTGGTCGAAGGGTTGAACAATCCGAAAATTGCCGAACGGTTGTTTATCAGCCGTTCCACTGCCCGGGCGCATGTAAGCAGCATTTTATCCAAGCTAGGGGTAACCAACCGGTCGGAAGCAATCGCATTAGCCTTGAGAGAGCATCTGATTCGATAAAGTTACCAGATTACATATTGGACAGGTGTCCAATAAGGATATCCTCCCGTTAAACGATGTAAACGGGAGGATATCTTATTTTAATAATAGTAAATCCATTTCATATGTAGACCAAAGGTTTTATATGGCTGAAACTCTGTTATCCATTGAAAATTTGGAAACATGCTTTCGCACACCAGAAGGAACCGTCCATGCTGTGAACGGAGTCAGCCTGGAGCTTAATCAGGGGGAAATACTGGGAATCGTTGGAGAAAGCGGCTGCGGAAAAAGCGTCACAATGCTTTCAATCCTGGGGCTGATTCCTTCTCCTCCAGGAATGGTGACTGCGGGCAAGGCACTATATAAAGGGCAAGACCTGATAAAGATGAAAGCCAACGAAATCAGGCACATCCGCAGTTCGGAAATCGGCATGGTATTTCAGGATCCACTGACGTATTTCAATCCTGTTTTGACAATCGGCAGACAGGTTTCCGAACCCCTTGAAATGCACCGGTCATTATCCAGAAAGGAAATCCTTAATCAGACCATTCATATGCTGGAACTGGTAGGGATTCCCCGACCAAAAGAACGCATCAAAGATTATCCTCATCAGTTTTCCGGTGGAATGCGCCAGCGGGTGATGATCGCAATGGCTTTGATATGTTCACCCCAGATATTAATTGCCGATGAACCCACTACTGCCCTTGACGTGACCATACAGGCGCAGATCGTCGAGCTAGTCAAGAGCCTGAGAGACCAGTTGCGCATGTCGATCATTTGGATCACTCACGACCTGGGATTAATCGCGGGGTTAGTTCAAAGAATCGTGGTGATGTACGGCGGATTGATCATAGAGGAAGCCAATGTGGATGAACTCTATGCCTCTCCGCAACATCCTTACACGCTGGGATTGCTTTCCAGCCTGCCGCGCCTGGATGAAGGGCGAGGAAGGCATTTAACCTCAATAGAAGGCCTTCCCCCGATTCTTTACAGCAAACCAACTGCCTGTCCATTCGCCGAACGCTGCAAACTCCGTGTTGAACGTTGTACAAAAGAAAATCCTTTACTACACCAAGTCAATGCCAGTCATCGTGTGGCATGCTGGGTCGATCCACACTCTGGGAGGGAATACTAATGGACCAGGACATCTTATTAAGCGTACAAGACCTGAAAGTACACTTTCCCATCCGGCGAGGGGTATTGCGCTCCGTGATTGGTCACGTATATGCTGTGGATGGAGTCAGTTTTACCATCCGGCGGGGAGAAACCCTGGGGTTGGTCGGAGAATCCGGCTGCGGTAAAACGACTACAGGAAGAGCCATTCTGAAGTTCAATCAACCATCAGGCGGGAAAATAATATTTGATGGACATGAATTAGTTTCCCTGAATGAGAACAAGTTTCGCCCACTGCGTCGACGCATTCAGATGATCTTTCAGGATCCCTATGCCAGCCTGAATCCCAGGATGACGGTCAGAGAAACAGTTGGCGAACCCTTAATGATCTACCGGCAATCGACGAGTGCAGACTTGAAGAAAAATGTTCAGCAATTTCTGGAATTGGTCGGGTTGAATCCCCAGTTCGTAGACCGGTTTCCGCATGAATTTTCGGGGGGACAGCGCCAAAGGATAGGAATTGCCCGTGCGTTGGCACTCAACCCTGACCTGATCGTTTGCGATGAACCGATTTCAGCTCTTGATGTTTCGATACAGGCGCAAATCGTCAATCTGCTCGAAAAGCTGCAAAAAGAACTAAACCTCACTTACCTGTTCATCGCCCATGATCTTTCTATGGTTCGTCACATCAGCGATCGTGTGGCTGTGATGTACCTTGGGACCATTGTTGAACTGGCTGATAGCCAGGATTTGTATGATCGACCGCTGCACCCTTATACACAAGCATTAATGTCAGCCGTACCCATCCCCGACCCAAAAGTGGAACGCCAACGCAAGCGCATCATCCTCAGTGGCGATGTGCCCTCAGCAGACAAGCCGCCATCCGGCTGCCATTTTCGTACACGGTGCCCATTGGCAGAAGAAGTATGCACGCACATGCGGCCTCCACTGGTTGAGGTTTCAAATGGCCATTTTGCAGCCTGCCACCTGGTAAAGAAAGGAGGTTCATGAGTTAATCGACGGTTTTTTCAAATTCAATTCAAAGAAAGGTCTTTCTTGGGAGGAAAGAATATGAAATCCAAATTGTATCTAGTATTTTCGATTCTGATGATCATGGTCATCATGATCAGCGGGTGCGCTTCTACAGCCGGGACAGATGCCCCGGGCACAGAAGCTGCTAGTCAGACTAGTGAACCCGCAACTTCAGGTGAGGGAGCTGCGCAAGGCAGTTCACCTGCGCAAGTCATTTCACCCAGGTTCAACAATCCTGACACGCTGATGGTGATCACCGGTGCAGGAGAACCCGAGACACTGGACCCGGCCTGGACATATGAAACTGCAGGGTCAAGCCTTGAACTCAACCTATACGAAGGGCTCGTGTTCTTTAAGCGCGAAAAAGTTGATGAGTTCATACCAGCGCTTGCCACTGATTGGACCTCAAACAGCGATAGCACGGAGTATGTCTTCAACATTCGCGAAGGAGTAAAGTTCCATAAAGGAGGAACTCTCGAGCCGCATGATGTTGCCTATACTCTCTACCGCAACATGCTGCAAGGCCGCCTAGATGGATTCCAATGGATTCTCTACGACGCATTCTTTGGCCCCGATTACGCTGCTTCCTCCATCAAAGGATTTGCCAAAATCTTTGCAGAGAAAGAGAATTTCGAGGATTTGACACCCGCCGACATCAAGGAAGTCTGCGAGGCGATCAAAACCAAAGTTGTAGCAGATGATGATGCAGGAACGGTCACTTTCAAGTTGAATCAACCAGTGCCCTGGTTCTTCTCCATCCTTTCCCAGCAATTCATGGGAGGAACACTTGACCAGGAGTGGATGATTGAAAACGGCGATTGGGATAATGATTGCACCACCTGGCCGCAGTGGGCTGACCCTCCAGCTCAAGAAACCTTGCTTTTCAACCAGGCAAACGGCACAGGTCCATACATGTTAGATCACTGGACTCCGAATGAAGAAATTGTGCTGACCGCCAACCAGGATTACTGGCGCACCGAACCGATGTGGGAAGGCGGACCAAGCGGAGTGGCAAAAATCCCTCGTATTGTGGTAAAGAATATCGATGAATGGGGCACCCGTTTATCGATGTTCGAAGCCGGAGACGCCGACTACATCTACGTGCCACCGGTATACCGCAAACAGATGGACGAACAAATGGGAATCCTTTGCAACATCGACGAATCGTCCTGCGAGGAAACCAACCCGGCGGGTTATGTCAAAGGGTTCCGCCAGATTCCACAACCGGCGATCACACCAATCCATATCAATTGGGGAATCAACACTGAAGGCGGTAATCCGTTCATCGGAAGCGGCAGATTGGACGGCAATGGCATCCCACCTGATATGTTTACAGACATTCACGTGCGCAAGGCTCTGAACTACTGCTTCGATTTTACTGCCATGATCAATGAATCACTTTCCGGTGAAGGCATACAGGCTCAAGGTCCGATTCCAAAAGGCATGATCGGATATTTGGAGAACCAACCACCCGCATTTTCTTATGACCTTGCAAAATGCGAAGAGGAGTTCAAACTCGCAGATGTCGATAAAGACGGCATACCCGCCGGCGAGGACGACGATGACATCTGGAGCGTGGGAATGTACCTGCAGATTGCCTACAACACGGGCAATGACACTCGCCGGTTGGGGTCTGAAATCCTCAAAGCCGGTCTTGAAGCTGTAAATCCCAATTTCAATGTTGCTGTGGTAGGCATGCCCTGGCCTGTACTTCTGGAAAGCCGGCGGCAGGGTAAATTGCCTTTGACCGTCTCCGGTTGGGTTGAAGACTATCATGACTCACATAACTGGGTATTGCCATTCCTATATTCAGAAGGAACTTTTGGGCGCGTCATCAATTTGCCCGAAGAACTTTCGACTTATATTGACGGCAAGATCCTGGAAGGTGCCAAAGAAACTGACTTGGCAAAACGCACTGCAATCTATGAAGAGCTTCAGCAAGCCGTCATCGATAATGTAATCAACATCTGGATGTACCAAGCACTGGATGGTATCCATTTCCAGAAATGGATCAAGGGATTCTTCTACAATGCTGCATTCGGGAATCCCGAAACTGGTTTCTTCTATGGATTGACCAAGGAACCTCCGCAATAAATCAAAGATGAAATTTGGGGGCTGGTCGAACCAGCCCCCAATGACAAAACTCGACCAGTACATCCGGAAAGATCAGGTTACTATGTTTACTTACATTGTTCGCCGAATTTTGCTACTTCCCATCATTCTAACTGCAGTTACCATCCTCATTTTTGCCATGTTGTCACTTCTTACCCCTTATGAACGCGCAGCCTTATATGTTGCCGATATACCCAAACAAATCGGCGCACTTGATGAAATCATTGTGAAGTATGGACTTGATGATCCGGCACCGGTTCAATACTGGTATTGGCTCGTTGGAAAAAAGGATCCAGATACCAATGAAATTAAAGGGGGTGTTCTTCGCGGAGACCTGGGGTGGTCCAAGACAGGAAAAAGTAACGTATCGGAGGTGATTGGACGCCGATTGCCTGCCACGGTGGAATTAGCATTATGGGCTGGAATCCCCATGATCTTCATCGGAGTGTGGTTGGGTGTTCTTTCTGCAATACATCATAACCGGTTCATCGACCAAGTTTTGAGAGTATTCAGCATTGTTGGATATTCCATTCCTGTTTTCGTTTTTGGTTTGGTGGTTTTAATGGTCTTTTATGCACGTCTTGGCTGGTTCCCACCCGGAAGGATTTCGGACTGGGCATCACAAATAATCCAATCCAGCAGTTATGTCAGTTACACTCGAATGTATACCGTGGACGCGCTGCTCAACGGACGATTCGATGTCTTCCTTGATGCTGTCAAACACTTGATCCTTCCCGCGTTCACCCTTGCCTATCTCAACTGGGCATACCTGCTGCGGGTAACCCGCTCTTCCATGCTGGAAGTTTTACGCCAAGATTACATGACCACCGCCCGCGCCAAAGGATTGACCGAACCCATTGTGCGCAACCGTCACGCTGTACGCAATGCCTTGATTCCAGTTGTCACCATTGGCGCATTAACCCTCATAGGTTTACTGAACGGTGTAGTCATCACTGAAACAATCTTCGACTTCCCAGGAATGGGATCTTTTCTTTCGGAAGCAGCTCTCTCGCTGGATGTAATTTCTGTATTAGGATTTACCCTTTTTGCCTCGTTCATCCTGGTAGCAGGAAACCTTGTGGTTGATATGCTTTACGGTGTTATCGATCCGCGAATCCGGTTGGATTAGGCTGCCGTAAAGGGAGGAACAAATGACTGTCTTCAAAAAATTAATCAAGAATCCGGCTTCACTTGCTGGTATCGTACTGCTCCTGATCTATATCCTGGTGGCAATATTTGCACCGCTCATAGCACCGGTTCCAGAAAATTCACGCGACCAGTATATGATCCCGCGCGATGGATTTGGTACCCGGCCTGGAAATCCCGGAGAAAAACATATCCTGGGAACCACCGAAGGGCAATATGATATTTTCTATGGGATCGTATGGGGCACACGAACTGCATTTCGTGTGGGAATTATCATCACATTGTTAACATTATTTATCGGTATCGTCATTGGGTCTTTTTCGGCTTTTTATGGGGGATGGATCGACGAGGTTTTAATGAGGGTAACCGAGGTGTTCATGGCATTTCCATTTCTTTTGGCAGCCATAACGCTCACCTCTGTATTACAGGCCATATATGGAAAATTCGAAAGCGGCCCGTTGATGATCATTACCAAGGGACTTGCTTTTATAACCTTCGGACAGGGGTTTGGAAAAGATGTAAATCCCATCCAGTTGTCCATACTCACAGGAATGATGGCAATCATTGCATTTGGCTGGATGAGTTATGCACGCGTGATCCGCAGTAACATTCTTTCGCTTAAGTGCATGGAATATGCACTAGCAGCGCGAATGGTTGGAAACAACAATATGCGGATTCTATTCCGCCACTTGATGCCCAATGCCATTTTCCCGGTGCTGGTGATGGCCTCCATGGATATTGGGACTTATGTGCTCTCCTTTGCCGCTCTCAGTTTTTTGGGATTGGGAGCACAGCGCGGGTATGCCGACTGGGGACAAATGATCAGTTTTGCACGCAACTGGATCCCATCACTTGCGCAAAACTGGCATATCGTCGTTTTCCCAGGATTGGCAATTGTGTTATTCGTTTTGGCATGGAACCTGGTGGGCGATACATTGCGAGACATACTCGATCCGCGGTTACGCGGGAGGGGTTCCGGGTTATAGATATCGTCATTCAAAAATATCATAGCAAGGGTAGACCATGAAAGTCTTGATTGCAGATTCTCAATCCCCAGTACGTCATGCGCTATCCGTTTGGATCAGCGGACAATCCGGTTTGGAAGTAATTGGAGAATCAAGTGACTCGACTGATTTACTTGTTCAACTGAAACAGCTGCTACCGGAAGTAGTTATACTGGATCGAGACCTGCCGGGAATAGAAATCAGAGCACTGGTAAAGAACATACGCCAGGCATCCAAGGAGGTCATTATCATCCTGCTTTTCAATGGCCCCTTCGCGCAATTCGATAGTGACCCCCTGGATGTGGATTATTATGCCAGCAAGATCGATCCGCCCGCTCGTGTCACAGAAGCTATCCTGAAAGCCAGGCGCCGGTATGAAAGCAAGACGCAATCATCAGAAGAAGGCCAGGATATGCAATAAAAAACGCTGTTAAATTTTTTCTTCTTTAGCAATTCGTTTATGACCGGTGTAAAATTAGCGCCTTTCGCTGAATTCCACCTCCTCCTTGTGGGCGAAAGGCGCTGATTGATTTCACCGATCAGCAGCGCATTCACGGCATACCTGGAAATGCAAATGAAATCCACTGATCAAATTCCTTTTTGAATATATGTATATTGAAAGATCCTATGGCTGTCCAATACCGGTTGCGTAGTCCAGGTTCCATTTTTTGAAGTTATCGAGGTCAATGTCCATGTTTTCATGGGTATCCAAAGAGAGAAATACATTCGATGCATTGGGCAGATCGATCTGCTCCTGGAAAAATATCAGCTCGTCATTCAAATAGATCACGAGCTTTTGTTTGTAGAAAATAAATTGAATTGTGTACCATTGCTCACGCTGGATATCAATAATTGCATCCGACGCATATTGTTGAACCAGGTTGTCGGTATAGTCATCAGTTTTCTCCACCTTCAGATATTGATCGGCTATTCCTACCTGGATTCGCTCTCCGTTTGAGAAACGAAAAGCTTGATTTATTCCCGTACCTCGATCATCCGGATTCAACTGAAGTCATATTGAAATGAAAAGTTTTTCCAGGGGAAATCATTGCGCGAGTAAGAAATGAATACCCGAGACATTGAAAATCTTCGAATATTACCTAATACAAAGAATCAACCTATTTCCGCACAGGTCAACCATTAAGAAAAGGAGTGGTTACCTACACGCAATACGAAGTGCCGGAGGAAACTCTTTATTTTCACAAAACTATTGGCTTGGTTGTATTACTGGTGAAGAAAATTTTGAAGCCAGCGGGCTGCATTCATCCCCGCCCACACGGCGGCCAGACCCAGAAATAGCTGCAGCCCAATGTTGAGCAGGAAACCGGTCGGCGAGCCGTTCTTGACCAGCATCACGGACTCG
>DAOUGM010000113.1:0-28625 GCA_034428895.1 Anaerolineaceae bacterium | reverse complement strand
GAGTTCCACCAGGTGGTGGTTGGCGCTGATTGGTTCCAAAAATTTTCGCTGGATTGCGTGTAGTTTATTAATGGAAAAAGAATTGTTTTTTGCCGATTGAGCATCACATGATGGATCATGTCCTGCAAATCATTCCATAACAGATCGCGTCCGGGCGTCGGTTGCAAAAGGGGCAGGGTACCATGTGAAGCCGACCATGTCGGAGTCACTATCACGAAATCACCGCCCAAGGAATACGCAGTGCTTAACCCTTGATCGATCGATGATTCCCAATTTGCAGGAAAATCGGGAGCCAGCTCCACACCGGCGATCCAGCCGGGCAGGGGTTGTGCTGGACCTCCATCAGTTACAATTGAGGATTGAGATACGGTCGTATCCAAAGAATTCCAGGATGTGAGCACTACAGAAATATCCTGCGGTGTACCGGATGCTTTTACTGGCGTGGGTTCGGTGGAGCTTTTTCCGTCCGCGATTGTGCATTGTCCATTCCTGCAGAAGCGGTATTCGATCGAACCAAGCAGGTGAGTGGGATTGTAAAGGGTGTAATGCCAGTTATTTTCTCCTGAAGACACCATTGGAATGGGTTCCATCCAACCAAAAGGATTCAACTGAACATAAACCTGTTCGCCCGACGGCGTGCTCGAGGGTACCTGCACATTGAAGGATATTGGTGCTGAACCTTCAGCGGCAAACGTCTGCACATTTTCCGTTCGGGTTTGATTCTTCTCCACGATCATTTCGCGCAGTGCAAATTTCCCGTTACCATCCAATTCGGAATTCCAAAAACCGTCGCCCAGGGAATATTTATATCGAAAATATGCCCCGATTGGCAGGTTTAATTTGATGGAATAAGTATCAGCGGCTACTTTCTGCATCACCGGGTAATTCGCGGCTGAACCCGGAGAACCCGATGAGAGATCAGCATAGGCATTTCCAATGTTTTGCAAGTTGCTGATGAAACGTAAGGGGAGGGTTTTATCAATATCTGAAGGTATTTTTACCTTAAAGGTTACCTCTGTGGTCGGTCGTTTATCCAGAAAAACGATCACAGGGGTCGTGCCGCCATCGGCAATCAGTGCTCCCTGCTGGAATGTGGCATAAGCACCATCCATGCTGTAGATCACCAGGTTGTGAACACCGGGTTTCAGCCCCTCCAAAATAAACGATCCGTCGGACGCCGTGATTGTCTGCAACCCTGCGGCACTGACCAGCAGATTGGGAACCGGGGCGTTGTTCGCCTTATCGATCGCCTGACCTAAAATGCGCCCCTGGGGTCCGGAAAATGCCTGGCCCATCCACGTAGCGACAAAATCCTGAACGATTTTTGGTTCATCGACACGCAGGATCCTGTACCGAACCTGCTGGTTTTGAGAATTGTATTCATAATCCGTGGCAGCGCCCGCCCGAAGGTAACGATATTTCACTTCGGAAGAAATCGCAAGCGGCAGACGAATAAAGAAATTGAGATCATCCTTTTTTGCCATCTCAAAACGAGAAGAGTTGAAGTAAAGGCCGGTCACGTCGTCGAGAACTTCTAGGATCATCTTTGAATCCCCGGGTAGAGGATCAGGCAAGGAAACCTGGAATACGACTTCGGCCTTGGGGTAGTTGGATTGGTTATTGTTGGTGGGGGTTGGGTTCAGCAATGCACAAGCCGATATCTGCCCGCTGATGATGATGAAAGCAAGAAGCATTGAAAAAAGGCGAGTGTATCTCATGGACGAAATCCTTAATTTCTCCACCCGATGATCCAAGCGAAATTAATCAACCCGTACGTTGAAGTTTGGTTTGAATTTCAGAAATATGATCGACCAGGCTTCCTAAAACCCCATTCACAAAGCGGGAAGAACTATCCGATCCAAAGACTTTTGCTAATTCGATGGCTTCATTGATTGCCACTTTTACTGGAGTGCATTTTTCCACAGCAAATTCCCATAGTGCGATTCGCAAGATGTTGCGGTCGATGACCGCAACCTGATCCAGCGGCCATTCAGGTGCGTGCGCCGTGATCACGCTGTCCAGTTTTGAAACGATAGGTGTTACTCCCATGACGATGTCTCGGGCGAATTTTTCCAGCGGCTCTTCCAATGGTTCTTCAGCAAAGCGCGCCTCGAGAGATTCACCAAGTGCATGTCCTGCCATGTCATATTCATACAGGACTTGTAATGCGACGCTTCTGGCTTTTGTTCGAGATTTCAAGAAGATATCTTTCTCTGGTTAATAAATAACGGTATTGATAATTAATCTTCCTTGAAGTTGATATCCTCAACATGGATATTGATGCGGCCAATTTCCATTCCAACCATTTCAGAAATCGCCCGCGCCACCTGATGTTGGATATTATGGCTGACATCGCGCACAACAACATCGCGTTTCAGCACCACATACAAATCAACATAAACCACATTGTCCACAACGGAAATATCTACACCTTCGGACAAACCTTTTTTGAACAAGGTATTAACATCTCGGGGGCCTGCAGTGAGGTGGCTGACACCTTCCACGCTCAGGGTTGCAAGCTGGGCAATCGATACCAGGACTTCAGGGGCGATGGTGGTCTTTCCGTATGGTTTCTGATTTTTGTCCATGTTTTTCTCCAATTACGATAATAATTTGGATGACAGTAATTATAACCCGATTCATTCGCCGGCTGTGCGGTTAAGCATACGTTGAATTAACTCCAGGCAGGCGTTCTCAACTTCAGACGATTGCTTGTCCAATAGAATCACGTGTCCAGAATCTGGCAGCCAGACCAGTTCTTTGTCGGCTGATCCAATTTCTTTGTTGACAATGAAAGAACTCATCGGATCAATGGTGGTATCGATTCGGCCCTGAAACACCATTGCAGGTGCCGTAACCTTCTTCAATTCCTTTTTTACGATTTGTTGGAAGTCATAAAAACTTGCTCCAGCTTTCAGGGGGAGAACGTTGTATCCCTGCCAGGGCATCGTATCCTCTGATTTCTTCTTGACTACGTACGGCTTAAAAATGTATTCCTTAAAAGGGAATAGAATTTTACATAACCATAATTTTCGAATGATCAAAGCCGGTGCAAGTAGCATTAGTCCGGTGATATCTGGATATTTTGCCGCGAGATGTAAAGCCAGGAGTCCACCCAGAGATTCTCCAAGCACAAATACCGTTGGATGATCCTGTAGAAGATCAAGATAAGCCTTTTCAGCAGTTTGGAACCAATCCTGCCAGGTCGTGCGGTTCATCTCTTCCGGCGTTGTACCATGCCCGGGCAATAAAGGCCCGCTTACAGTAAATCCATGATCTAAGAATGTCCTGGCGATATGCCTGACATCCACCGTGGTGGCAGTGAAACCATGCAGGCAAAGAACAGCAATATCACTTTTTGGCCAGAAAAACGATGATCCATCCATTTCAGGATGCTGATAGATGGCAGGACGAGGCATATCAAACCTCCATTGTGAGTTTTGGAATACAGGCGGTTGCGTAAGGCAGGATGAGGATTTTCTTTGCCTGTGGAATATTACCATTGATCTCAGGCAGTTCAGGACTCAATAAATCGATGGGGGAGAGCAGCAGCGAGCGCACAAGATCCCCCGGCATGGAGGAATGCAGATAAACTTTATTTTTTTCCAAGATGCGGGCAATCTGGAAGGCCTTATGCGGGCCTACGGAAAAACCCTGTATCCTAAAAGTTTCTTCTATCTGTTGAGTAGTGGTGATTCCCTGCATAAATCTCAGATACCCTTGGCTTCCAGCCCCTTCACGGCATTCCGCCGCCAGAATGATGGTTCCTCCTTCCTTGCAAAAGAGGGAGGCGTGTGTCATGGCTTTTTGGGATTGATAGAGATTGATATCTTTGGGATATCCACCCGCCGATGCGATCACCAGATCGTACTTCTGGAGGATGGGGATCTGGCTGATTCGATTGACCAGGCGAATCCCCTCACGCATCACCGCCAGCGGACGTCCAAAAAACACATTTACAATCTCTTTCTGTACATTGAGGACTGCATTGAGTGAGAGTTCCACCTTGATCATTCTGCCGATATCTTCGATATCCTCTCGCAGCGGATTATCCTCATACCTGCCCACCGCGGAGCGTTCATCCAACAACAACGCATGATTTGTGTTGATCGTTTGCCGTCCGCATACCCCAATGGCAGCCGATTTAACTCCGCCCGAATATCCCGCAAAATGATGCGGCTCGATATCCCCAACCACGATGCGAAGATCGGCATCGAAGAATTGACGATTTACGTAAACCGGAGTTCCAGCTTTGGTCTTTCCAAGGTATTGCAGGTTGCCTACGTTATCGCAATCATGGGGCATAACCCGGTATTCGGTCGAAATTGAAGGGGAAACTATTTCATTAAATTCGTTTTTCTGCATGGGAACATGGGTTCCGGAAGCAATGAGGATCAAAATGTCCTTTTTCTGCACGCCAAAATCATGCAGCTTTTGCAGTAGCGGCGGCAGAAGGATATTGTTGGGAACCGGGCGTGTTTTATCGTTGATCGTGATCACCACTTTTGAGCCTGTATGCACACTATGAAAAGGGACAATATCATCAAGTGGAAGAGCAAGAGCCTTTTCAGTCAATGCCGTCGGTGATTCACTCGGTAAAATTTTATTTGGTTGTACCAAATCAACATCCATTTCCACCGGCAGTGTAAATTGAATGGTTGTGTTTCCATAAGGTAATTTAATTTTTTGCATTAATCACTTTCCGTGTTCGAGCAATATACCTAAGTGTAATTGAAATTTCTTTCACCGCAATAGGAGAGGGGGCACCTCTCAAAAGCAGTCTGTGATCGCTCACTTATCCGCTACCATAATCGTATCAACCCCTATATGACATCTCAAAGCATGTAAATATTTACCAATTTCGTATAGCAGTAGTTTGATATATATTTTTTTGTGTGACGAAAGGGTAATGATGCTTTTTTCAGTAGTTTTCTTCAATCAAAAACATTTTTTTGATCATTTCTTATTGTTACCATATCCACAACACAATCAAAATACTTGAAAAAGAGAGGGAAGTGGTGTATGATGGCTTCATGGTTTCGATAAGTATTATTATCATAAGCATAATCGATATCACTCCGGGAGGCAAAAATGTCTGAAATTACAGTCCACACCGCCATTGATTCCTATATAAATTCTGTGAAATTAGCGCGCAGTCCGCGCACAGCTGCAACATATAAAAACGCGTTGAATTATTTCCAGGAAACCCTCTCCGTAAATAAAATAGAACCGGATACCACTCCCATTGGATCTCTTTCCGAGGACACGATCCTGCTTATGACAAATTCTTTGAAAAACCATGCGCCCACAACCGAGCGTCTTTACCTGACTGCCGTCTCCGGTTTTTTTGAATTCCTGGTTGCTGAAAAACTGGTGGAAATCAACCTGCCCAGGATTCGACTGTTGATCCAGCAGCGGGCTCGAAAACCAGGTCAACGGCTGCCGCAATTTCCGGCCTCTCAAATCGACCTGATCCTGGAAAAAGCCGAGGTGTTGCGCACCAGGAACTTCCAGGACGAGGCAGAACACCTGGCCAATCTGCGGGACCGCGCCTTTCTATTTACACTGGCCGATACCGGTTTACGAGTGCATGAAGCGTGTAATTTACGCCGTGGCGACCTGGACTGGAATGAAGGTAAAGCCATGATCATTGGCAAAGGCAATCGTCAGGATATCGTGCGTTTTTCCACACGCGCCACAGATGCCTTGATGGATTACCTGAAAGAACGAAGTAAAAATGATGGCAATACTGGAAAGCCCCTGGCATCGCTGCCAATTTTTGCGCGGCATGATCGAGGCGCTGGAAGCAAGACCAAGCCTATTACAACCACAACCGGCCGGAATATCGTCACTGACAGGGTGCGCGAATTCCTGGGCTCGGAAGCGGTCGGTACGATCACTCCCCACTCTTTCCGGCATTATTTCGTTACCCGCGTCCTGAAGGCTTCAGGGAATTTAAAATTGGCCCAGGAACTGGCGAGGCATCGAAATATCGCCGTGACGCAACGCTACGCGCATTTATCAGATGATGAACTGGATAAAGGATACTGGAATGCAATCGAGGAAAAGGATTAATGGGTAAAGTCAAGCCATCATTAAAAAATAAAGCCCGTCTCACGACGGACTTTACAAATTTGGCAATTAAGTTAAGTGATTAGCTAACTACAACTACGTTGCTTGCCTGAAGTCCTTTGGGGCCTTTTTCGATAGCGAATTCGACTTTCTGGCCTTCTTCAAGGTTGCGATATCCATCGCCCTGAATTGCGGAAAAGTGGACGAAAACGTCCTCTCCGCCTTCGCGGGAGATGAAACCATAACCTTTGGTTCCGTTGAACCATTTGACTGTACCGACGATACGTTCTGACATTTCTTTGCCTCCTATAGCAAAAACAAACAAAAATTCGGGTATGCTTAGTTCTGTCGGACAGTCAAATAAAAACAGCCTGGAGCTTTCGCTTGTGGCTGTCGTTTATTACATCCAGCAAGAACTACTTGGCATCCTACGAAGATTAATTTATCATATTCCTGTAACCAAGTCAAGATGGCAATTTTTCCTGATTTTATTTTACTCCGCCTCCAGCAGGATCTCTTTCGCCTTCTTGGTTTGCTTTCCACGTTCTTCAGTATCCAGGATCCTTTTCCTTATGCGGAAAGTCAAGGGTGTAACTTCCAGCAATTCATCTTCCGCCAGGTACTCAATCGCCTGGTCCAGGCTCATGATCTGTGGCGGCGTCAACTTGATCTCAATATCCTTGTTTGACGAGCGCATGTTGGTTAAGTGCTTTTTCTTGCATACGTTCACGGTCAAATCATCCGGGCGCTGCGTCTCTCCAACAACCATACCTTCGTAAACATCCACCCCTGGTCCAAGGAACAAAACGCCACGTTCTTCGGCATTTTTTAATCCATACGTTGACGTAGGACCAGTCTCCCATGCGACGATTGAACTGGTAGCTCGAGCGTTGATCTGTCCAGTTAAGGGGAAATATCCATGAAATATCGTATTCATGATCCCTGTACCTCGTGTAGAGGTCAGGAATTGATAGCGGAATCCAAGCAAACCGCGGGTGGGTACGATGTACTTCAAATGCACGGTGTTGTCTGGATTGTTCTGCATGTCCATCATCCTACCATTGCGATTACCAAGCATTTCCACAACCGCACCGACAGACTCCGGGCTGGTATCGATATGCAATTCCTCAAAAGGTTCCAGCGTCACACCATTGTCGCCCTGTTTAAAAATGGCTTCCGGCCGGGATACCTGGAACTCGTATCCCTCACGCCTCATGGTCTCGATCAGAATTGCCAGGTGTAGTTCCCCCCTCCCCGCAACAACAAATGTGTCCGGGCTTTCAGTTTCTTCTACACGCAATGCAACGTTGTTCTTTAGTTCGTCCAGCAGCCGTTCGCGTAGTTTGCGTGAAGTCCCCCACTTCCCTTCCCGACCCGCAAACGGTGAAGTGTTGACCCCAAAGGTCATGCGGACGGTAGGCTCTTCCACATGGATTACAGGAAGCGCTACAGGGTTCTCCGGATCAGCCAAAGTTTCGCCAATCTCGATCCCTTCGAGCCCTGCGATGGCCACGATCTCTCCAGCTTCGGCAGATTCAACCTCTACTTTTTCCAAACCTTGGAATACATACAAATAGCGCGCTCTTTCCGGCGTGGTAGTTCCATCCTTTTTGATGCGTGCCACAGTCTGACCGGCTTTTAATTTACCGGCGTGGATTCTGCCCACAGCCGTTACTCCGCGATAATCATCATAACCCAGGTTGGTGACCAGCAACTGAAGCGGTGCATCGGCATCAACAATGGGCGGCGGGATGGTCTCAAGGATGGACGTGAATAATGGTTGAAGGTCCTTCTCCAGCTCGGGGGTTGTACCTGCCTGCTGGGTGATTCCGTTGGCATAAATGATCGGGAAATCAGCTTGAATGTCACTGGCGCCTAATTCGATAAAAAGATCGAACGTGGCATTTAATGTTCTTTCGGGGTCGGCATCCTTCCTGTCCATCTTGTTGATGACGACGATCACCCGATGTCCCATTTCCAACGCTTTCTTGAGGACAAAGCGGGTTTGCGGCATTGGCCCTTCAGCGGCATCCACTAACAGCAAAACCCCATCCACCATGTTCATAACGCGTTCAACTTCTCCCCCAAAATCGGCATGCCCTGGTGTATCAACGATGTTAATCTTTACCATTCCACCCGATACCTTGTTGGGAAGCAGAATGGCTGTGTTTTTGGCAAGAATGGTGATCCCGCGCTCCCGCTCCAAATCGTTGGAGTCCATGACACGTTCCATTACCTGCTGGTTTTCTCTAAACACACGTGCCTGTCTCAGTAATCCATCCACGAGGGTTGTCTTCCCGTGGTCAACATGAGCGATGATTGCAATGTTCCGTATATCTTTACGTTCTTTTATCATCTAAGATCCTATCTCTTACTGGCAAACGAACAAGGTGCAATATTATCATCCTGATCGCCGATTGAACAGGGGGCACTTGGGGTGGAAAATCCTATGAAATGGCTTAGAATAATGTTATGAATGATTTGACCCATATAAGCCCATCCAAGAAAATCGGACTGGTACTCGGTGGTGGAGGTGCCAAGGGATTGGCGCACATCGGCGCCCTGAAAGCATTATGCACAGCAAACATTCCCATCTCCTATATCAGCGGATGCAGCATGGGGGGATTGATCGGGTCACTCTTTGCATCCGGAATTCCGATCGAAGAAATCGAGGCGACCGCCCGTAAATTTACCAGTGTTCGCGAGATGATCAAGTTGATTGACAGAACTCCCAGCCGTAAAGGCTTGATGGTCGGTAAAAAAGTACGCTCCTACCTTTCACAATTCATTTCTCCCACCGCCCTGCTTGAGAAAACCCAAATCCCGATGATCTTAAATGCCGTGGATTTAATTACCGGCACAGAGATCGAATTGACAGAAGGTCCACTCCTGGATTGCATCATGGCCTCTGCGGCTGTGCCGGGTTTTTTTCCACCCGTTGAGATGGGATCTTATCGGTTGATCGATGGTGGTACGTTGGATGATGTGCCGGTTAGACTCTTAAAAGACAAACCGGTGGACCTGATCGTTGCTGTGGATGTGCATGCAAATGACCATGGAACAATAAATTCAGAGGAGAATCACCACGGTTTTCACCTTCCTTTGCTGCCATTGGAATTCGTCAGTGATTTTTACCGTGCTGCCATGATCATGACCAGCGCACTGATCAAAATCAATTTGGAAGTCTGCCCACCGGATATTCTCATCACTCCGAATATTCCTAAAGACGTTTCTCTATTCCGCGGTTTCCAGAAAGCGGATCAGATCATCGATGCCGGCGAGGTCGCAATGAAAAAAGCCTTACCAGACTTGATCGAAAAAATTAATAATTAATCCTTGTTCTTCATACCGAATTTAAGCAGGATAAGGTAAACCCCAAAAATTATCAATCCTATTGAACCCGTGTTTCCCAGGAATCCCAGGGCATTTCCCGGGTTTCCTCCGATATATAAGCCGGAGCCAACCATTAACAATATTCCACCGGGGATCAAAGGCCACCAGATAAATTTTTTCTCGATGATCCTGGAAAACACCGTGATCAGCAGCCAACCCAACGCGAACCAAACCAGCATGGTTCCGGTTTCTTTAAGTCCTTCTGATTGTTGTGAGTTGCTCCAACCCATGTAAACGCCGGTTGCGATTGTTCCGATCAGTAAACCAGGAATGATCAGGCCAAGTTTACGCTTTACAAGCCCCCACGCTAAAAATACCATTCCAACCGGAACGGAAACAAAAAGGACAAAATTGAGCAATTCCAATTGGCCTGTATAAAAAACGACGGAGAGTCCTGAGCATACCGCTGTGACAAACAGGCTCCACCAGGCTTTTGTTTTGTGCATTACCAGAAACGATAAAAAAATGGACAACCAGGCAAGTGCGTTGGCGGTAAAACCGATCGCCATACGGGTATTCGAATCCAACGCAAATTCTTTTTGCAGCATGATCGAGAGAAAAGTACTCAAACCAAGCATGATCAAACCCGGTACTTTCCAGACCAGTTTTTTCAGGTAAATTCCAGCTCCAATCAAAATCAGGCTGATCACCACCGGTATTGAGATGGATAACCAGGTAGTTTTAATCCGTTGGTCGAGCAGCAATAGAAGTCCGGAGACCACAAGGACAACCCCAAAAATTGGTGCATATTGAATGAGTTTTTCAGATTTACGAGTGTTGTTGGCTGGTGACATCGTTTTACTGTCCTGTGAATCAGATGGAAATGATCCCATATTCTTTCGCTTTAAGAATCGCCTGCATGCGATCCCGCACACCCAATTTGCTGAGTATGCTGGATAGATGGTTTTTTACAGTTCCTTCAGAAATTACCAGTGTTTCAGCTATTTCACGGTTGCTGGCACCAGTAGCCACAAGCTTGAGAATCTCCACTTCCCTGGGTGAAAGAGGATCGGGCAGAAAATCATCGCGGTGTTTTGGCGCAGGCTTGGATATGCGTGAAAACTCAGAGACAACCTTGGCGGTAATTGAAGGTAATAGGAAGTATTCACCCCGGTAGGCTGTTTTTATAGCTTCCACCAGCTTATCCGATGAAACGTCTTTTAATAAATATCCCACCGCGCCCGCACGCAATCCCTCGAATACCGTCTCATCATCATCAAAGGTGGTTAACACGATTACCTTGATCCCCTTACTCATCTGAACGATCCGCCGCGTGGCTTCCACACCATCCATGACCGGCATGCGTAAATCCATCAGAATAATATCGGGGGTTTGAGAAATGGCTATGCGCAGTGCCTCTTCTCCATTCGCAGCCTCGCCGATCACTTCGAGCTCTTTATACGCACTGAGAAGCGTACGCAGCGCCTCACGGAACAGGGATTGATCATCACAAATAAGTATACGTATCGACATTTTTATCCTGGAATGGTTATTTTAATAGCAAATCCCTGTCCTGGATTATTTATGATCTCAGCGTTACCATTCAGCAGCCGCACTCTTTCCTGAAGTCCAAGAAGTCCAAATCCATTTTGCATTTTTTCCGCTCCAATACCGTTATCCCCGATTTCCAGTTGAATTATTCCTTCATTCGAGTAATCCAATTTGATCTCTATCCTTGATGCCTGTGAATGTTTTTGCGCGTTATTTAACCCTTCCTGGGCTGCGCGATAAACCGTCAGGTCAATTTGAGGGCTCACAGGTCGTGGAACACCAATCAGTGAGAACCTTACTTCTCTTTTCGACGAGGTAGCGTTGTCGGCAAATTTTTTGATGCGGCTGGGTAGATCTTCAATATCCGCCGCATCCTTTCGCAATGCATACACCGAGTTGCGGACATCGACCAATGCCTCCGAGATTAATTTTTGGGCATTTTCCAGCATGTAAACCGCTTTTTGCGGGTCCTTGCCGGCAACCGCAGCGGCGGCGCTAATTTGCATGTTGATCGTCGTGAGATAATGCCCCAACCCATCATGGATCTCGCGCGCAAACCTGTTCCTCTCCTGGGTAACTGCCAGCGTGTGCACCTGTTCGGCATACTCGCTCAGGTGTTTGTTCGCCTCCGAGAGATCAGAAGCCAGCTTTTCCAGTTCTTCACGCGCCCTCAATTCAGTAACAGCCATCTGCGTGAAAATCAAAATGAATACCTGCCCGGCGAAAAAAATGGGAAGTGTTTCCCAGATCTGGGCAAGGCTTTGTGAATATGCCCAGATTGAGAGGGCGTGCGTGAGCAGAACGCCAATGTTAACAATGATCGACCAATCTTGATCCAGGATCATGGCTGTATGAGCCACCACCGGAAGCAGGATCAATGTCGTAAAACCCGCTCCCTTCCCATAATAAATGATCAACCCGCCGATGATCAGCTGCAGGATAAAATAGATCAGTTTTACCGTCAGAGATTTTGATTTTCGAACGAATGAAAAACCATAAATTCCGTTACTGATATAGGCGATCCCCAGGCAGATGATCACGGTGATCAGAAAAAGCGAAGAAATGGACGAGGTGCTGAAGGCGGTAAAGAAAGATATAAAAACTACCAGCGCAAAGGCCAGGTCGGTCCCGGTTCGCAAATTGAAATTCGAGGTCGAGTTTCTGCTCATCAGGATACATTATAGCATCCAGGTTATATCCATTAATCCCCCTAAAGTCATGGCTTGAGTGACCTGCAAGGTAGATTGTTTCCTTCTCCGTTACCAATTACACATCAAACTGAAATCGAACCAATTTACACTTAACGTGGAATTGGAGGAACAATGAAGATATTGCTGGTTTACCCTGAGTTTCCAGATACCTTCT
The DNA here is from genome assembly GCA_034428895.1 of Anaerolineaceae bacterium. Lineage (GTDB taxonomy): Bacteria > Chloroflexota > Anaerolineae > Anaerolineales > Anaerolineaceae > UBA6107. The sequence continues at coordinate 16,304 of DAOUGM010000113.1, read as the reverse complement.
GGAGTTTTAAGCATGCACTGAAATTCATCGACAAAAAGATCAACAATCCTCCACTTGGCTTAATGACCATATCTGCTCTTCTTCCGCAACAATGGGAAAAGAGGTTGGTAGACACCAACATCCACCGGCTGACGAACAGGGATCTTGATTGGGCAGATATGATCTTTCTTAGTGCGATGGACGTCCAGCGAAAATCCGTGATCAAGATCGTCAACCATGTAAAAACAAGAGGAAAACGCATTGTCGCCGGAGGACCGCTGTTTACAGGTGAATGGGACAAGTTCCCGCAAATCGATACGTTTGTGCTGAATGAAGGCGAAATTACGTTACCCGAATTTATCCAGGATATCGAACTCGGCAACCAACCCCAAAAAGTGTATTCCACGGACCTCTACGCAGATATCCAGAACAGTCCTCTTCCTGACATCAGCATTATCAACCCATCCGAATATGAATGCATGAGCATCCAATTTTCACGCGGCTGCCCCTTTCAATGCGATTTCTGTAATGTTACTGCCCTCCTGGGACACAAACCGCGGACAAAAACAGCCCACCAAATCATTAACGAGCTGGATCAGCTTTATTCATCCGGCTGGCGCAGAAATATCTTCTTTGTGGATGACAATTTCATTGGAAACAAAAGAATCATCAAGGATGAGATCCTGCCTGCATTAATCGAGTGGAGGAAGGATAAGGAAGGCTGCCGATTCATCACCGAGGCTTCGATCAACCTGGCCGATGATGAAGAACTGATGAACCTCATGTCTCAAGCAGGTTTCGTGGATGTGTTTATTGGAATTGAGACCCCGGTTGAGGATAGTTTGATCGAGTGCAATAAAAAGCAAAATTCGAATCGTGATCTGATCCAAAGCGTGAAGATCATGCAAGGACACGGGTTGCAGGTAATGGCTGGTTTTATCGTTGGTTTTGATAATGATCCGCAGGATATTTTTGACCGGCTGATCAATTTTATCCAGGAGTCGGGCATTGTCACTGCCATGGTTGGTTTACTGCAAGCTCCCTTTGGTACAAAGCTTTATTCGCGTCTTGCGGATGAAGGCAGATTGATCAATGAAATGACTGGCGACAATGCTGACGGTACAACAAATATTGTGACAAAAATCGATCCAACCGAGTTGAAAAGCGGATATTTCCACATCATGAAAAGCATTTATTCTCCCAAATATCTTTACCCCCGCATCAAGACTTTTCTCGAAGCCTATACTCCGCATGCTGTACCTTCCAGGTTGAGGATGGATGAGATCAGAGCATTCTTCAGGACAGTTTTTCGCATGGGATTCAATTTGCGAGAGGGCAAATATTACTGGAATCTACTTTTCTGGACCCTTGCCAATGATGTTCGCAAAATCCCGCTTGCCATTACCATGATCATTTATGGATATCATTTCAGGAAAATCACCCATCAGAATATCCAATCCATGGCAGCCGCATAAAACCACGAGGATGTTATTCACTCGATCTCGATCAGGGCAAAAACCGGGTCGTGATCGCTTGATTGCAGGGTGTGATCGAATATGCTGTTGGTGTGCGGGATCATAAATTGATCCCCATTATCAACAGCATTGTTGATCAAAATATAATCCATTTGAACCGCGTTCCCGTCCAGGATGTACGAATAACGTTCATTTTTGGGGATGGTTGTACCCATATCGGAAAGGGTTGATGCTGTCAGAGTCCTGACCGTGTCTGACCAGGGAGTATCATTCAAGTCGCCGGCAACCACCACCCGGAAATTCGGACTGGTATTAATGTATTCGTCGACATAGCGGCGAATGGTGTCTGCCTGGCAAATGCGCTTTACCTCTTCTGGCCTTGCCATCGGCTGTAGATTCCCATATACCGGCGAATCTGCTCCGAGAGAAGTCAAATGAGCGCCAACGATCAAGATATTTTTACCATTCTTCTCGAATAGAGCAGCAATAGGTTTCCGGGTTCCTTCAAAGCAAGAAGAGGTTTCTCCAATTCTATATCCGCTGGAATTCTTTTGGTCAATGAAGGCATCCTTGACCAGGTCAACACCGGTATCCGTCCGAAAGAGAATGACAGAGCGGATGTTCCCCCCGGGGATTCCTCCGTCCGATCCATCAACTGGATCGAGCTGAATTGAGGTATAAACCGGTCCTTTTGCCCCCGAAATGGCGGCAATGATCTTCTGTATCGTGAATTCAGCCGACACGGTGCCATCATCCTCGATTCCGGAATCATCCATTACCTCGTGCAAGAGAATGATGTCGGGTGATCTCAGCCTCTTCACGATAATGTCAGCAATCTGGTCAAATCTGGAATTATTGTCAAACCGCGACAGGTTTTCAGTGTTATACGAGGCAATGCTCAACCCGGATTCTTCCCGAGGTACAGGAAAAATTTGCGGTTGGCTGTCGGAAAACTCAATATTTCCGAATACATTTACCTTGTAATTGCCGTAAGAATAATCGACGATGCCTTGAACAGGATGCATCAACCGGGCACCGACATTGACGATTTCCTTGCTGCTTTGATTCAAGTTCAACATGATTCGTTCAGGGTTAAGGTCATTTTCCTGATCAAGAAGGCTTCCTGCAGCAGAAATTACATTTTGGGTCAAATCGTTTTGAGGGATGATGACCACCTCATTGTAAGAATTACGAGGTCCCACAACGATACCATCATCAATTTGAACTAGCATCGACTCCAGGCTTTCATAGAAATCAATGCCATCATTCTCAACATCGAACCTCAAAAAAAAGTCGTCATCAACCACAGCCCCGGGAAGCTGCCTGCCATTATCTCCAATGACCACCGCCCCAGGGAGCAAATTTCCATGAGTGATCACCCGAATTTTTGGGCGGGTGATTTCCGTGATGGTGAGATTATGATCCTCCGAATTTCCTGGTGCAAATTCCTCAACTTTTCCCGAGACCACAACCCGATCGCCTGGCAAGACCTGCGAAAATGCATTGGTAAACACGAATATCGCTTCAGAGCTGCAATCCAGGGCATCCATCTGGTCATCTTGCAGATAAAAGCCTTTGGTTGTTTTCCAGGTGACAATTCCGGAAATCTCTTGAACGATTTTTCCGGAAAACGGCGAGATATGCGCGCACCCCTGGATGTCATGGATCCTGGTTTGGACTATTCCTGTTTCCTGTGCATTGGGAGCTGAGCAGGATACGGCAAAGAAAAGGACGAATAGCAAAGAAGCAACCGAGCGGCGGGTGGGAAGAGTATCGCGACGCATAGGCTATTGTATAATTTTTTTATCCTTTTCGTTATGGAGGAAGAATGGGTAAATTCGTCGGAGCGATCGATCAGGGCACCACGAGCACGCGCTTTATTGTCTTCGATAAACAGGGAAACATAGTCGCGGTCGATCATAAGGAACACAAGCAATACTACCCGGCACCCGGTCTGGTGGAACATGATGCATTGAAAATTTGGAACAACACCCAGGAAGTGATCCGTAATGCAATGCGCATTTCCGGTCTGACCGCTGACGACATCGCCGCAATGGGGATCACCAACCAGCGTGAAACCACGGTCTTGTGGAACCGGACAACCGGCATCCCCTACGGACACGCCCTCGTGTGGCAGGATACAAGAACATCCGCCATTTGTGCAGAATTGGAAGCAAAGGGATATAAGGATCAATTCCAATCGAAAGCAGGTCTCCCGCTGGCGACATATTTTTCAGGGCCGAAGATCAAATGGCTTCTAGAAAACATCCCGGGGATCCTGGATGACGTGAAGAACAACCAGGTATTGTTTGGCAACATGGATACCTGGCTCATCTGGAATTTAACCGGGGGAGCGAGTGGCGGTGTCCACATCACCGATGTGACCAATGCTTCAAGAACCATGCTCATGGATCTACAAACACTGCAATGGGATGAAGACCTGCTTCAGATGCTTGAGGTTCCGACTTCCATACTCCCCAAAATTTTGTCCAGCTCGGAGATTTATGGGCACTCCCGCACCATCCTCCCTGGAGTGGCAATAGCCGGCGATCTAGGCGACCAGCAAGCCGCATTATTCGGGCAGTGCTGTTTCAACCCGGGTGAAGCGAAAAACACCTACGGAACAGGGTGCTTCATGCTGCTGAATACAGGTACCGAACCGGTGCAAAGTAAAAATGGACTGCTGACCACCGTTGGCTACCAAATCGCACAAGCACCTGCTGTTTACTGCCTGGAGGGATCGATCGCCATTAGCGGAGCGCTGGTGCAGTGGCTGCGCGACAACCTGCAAATAATTGAAAAATCCAGCGATGTTGAACCTTTGGCGCGCACCGTGGAGGACAATGGCGGTGTATATTTTGTCCCGGCATTTTCCGGGCTGTTTGCACCTTACTGGCGTTCTGACGCCCGCGGGGTGATCGCCGGTCTGACGCGCTACGCGAATAAAGGCCATATCGCCAGGGCAGCGCTTGAAGCCACAGCTTTTCAGACGCGTGAAGTTTTGGATGCAATGCAACTCGATTCTGGAACTCAACTTTCAACGCTGAAAGTGGATGGCGGCATGGTCGTCAATGAGCTGCTCATGCAGTTCCAATCGGATATTCTTGGCGCACCGGTGGTTCGTCCCAGCATCACCGAGACCACCGCGCTGGGCGCAGCCTATGCCGCAGGTTTGGCGGTTGGGTATTGGAAAAACACGGATGAGCTGCTGTTGAATTGGAAGAAAGACAGGGAATGGCATCCTTTGATGAGTCCGCAACAGAGTAAACTGCTTTTCGAAAAATGGAAAAAAGCCGTGCAAAGGACCTTCGACTGGGTAGATTAATTCCCAACCATTTCCATTGGTTTGCCTTGACGGAAATGTTCAGGCAGACTAAAATTCAAAACTGTCCCAAAAGGGCACATATCTCAAAGAGTGAAGGTAACCGTTAGCGAGAACGGTGAGAGGCGCTCGAAGGAAAATAAAAATGGAAAAGTTCGTGATTCACGCCGAAAAAAGATCTGTAACCGGGAAGAAAGTAAATGTTCTTCGACGGGAAGGCAAACTTCCGGGCGTCATCTATGGTCATAAATTTGACTCCGTGGCGATCCTGATGGATCTTAAAGAAGCAACCCAGGTTCTCAATAAAACAACCAGTTCAAGCATCATCACCATCAATTTTGAAGGCAAGGAAGTCTCTGTATTGATCCGCGAGAAACAGCGCGATTACATCAAGAATAAATTCCTGCATATCGATTTTCAGGCTGTTTCCCTCACCGAAAAGATTCGTGCCGCAGTCAACATTGAACTCGCCGGCATTGCGCCCGCTGTAAAAGATTTTGGCGGTATCGTGGTGGAAGGTCTTTCCTCGATCGAGGTTGAAGCTCTTCCAACCGATCTTCCTGAAAGATTCATCATCGATATTTCTGGATTGACGGAAATCGGCAATTCAATCCTGGTCAAGGATATCTCAATCCCGGCCAACGTGGCTGTTCACACCCCGATGGAAGAGATGGTGGTTCTGATCACCGCTCCTGCAGCAGAAGAAGTCACCGAGGTCGTTGAAGAAGGTGCCGCAGAACCGGAAGTAATCGAGAAGGGTAAGAAAGAAGAAGAAATCGAAGAGAAATGACCTCTTCGAGAGGTAAAAAAGGCGAGTGCACTACATACACTCGCCTTTTTTATATCAACTGGAGGGCTTTTTGCGTCAGCATGGCGGTTAATCCCCACAAATGTTCACCGCAGTAATCCTTGTAGTGAATTAATGGCCGCGTTTTTCCTTCAGCATAAAAATATTCCTGCTGATACCAGTTCTCATCATGTTTTAACCAGTCCACCGGGATTAATAGAATTTTCTCGACTTCACATTGATTCAGATTCACCTCAACCGGCCAATCGATGATACCAATGACGGGTAAAACGCAGTAATTCGAAACTGTGGGAACCGGATCGATCGTGCCGAGAACCTTGATCTTGGTTTTGCTGATGCCAATTTCCTCGCAGGTTTCCCGCAAGGCTGTCTCGATCAGGTTCCTGTCCTGCTTTTCGGCAGCGCCGCCAGGAAATGAGATCTCTCCCTGGTGTTTGGCCACATCATTCGTGCGTTTTGTAAACAATATATTCCATTCACCGTCTACACACACGAAAGGAATCAGTACCGCTGCAGGGACCCGTGGATCAATATTGGTAGGGATGTTCCTCTCTTCGTGGCTTAGTCTATCCCGCAATATTTTTTCAATGCTTTTGCTGCACGATCCCATTAATCCTCGCCTTCGTTCAACTCATCTTCCTTTTCGATTCCAGAGATCTCCTCCCATCCGAAAACACCCACCTCCTTGAGCAGTTTTGCATCGGTACGTTCCCGGTCAATTTCAACCTTTCTGGCAAAGACCAAATAACCGGTATGGGCGATCATGCGATCCACTGGCCTGAAGCGAGTGGGTTCAGTCTTATAAAATTTCACTGAAACATCGCAGACTTCAATAAACGCAAAATCGTTTCGCCGAAGAGCCACAAGTATCTGCATCACCTGGTTGGCGGTAGGAACAATGCTGCCGAAAAATCCCCCTGGTTTAAGCGCTGCTCTCACCTGCGAGAGGTAATCGTATGGATTGGAAACATCCAAAAAAACAGCATCCACATTTTCTTCCTCGAAACCAAGTGCAATATCGCGAACCTTGAACTCGATGCAGTCGGAATAACCCAGTTTATTTATGGACCTTTTGGCAACCTGCTGGTTTTTTTCCTTTGAGTCGTAGCTGTAAACCCTTCCCCCTGGTCCAACTGAGTGAGCCAATGCTGTTGTAAACGATCCGCTGCCTGTGCCGGCTTCAATAATGTGCTGCCCGGGACCAATTCCCATGTACAGCAGGATATAACCGATTTCCTTCGGATACATGATCTGTGTCGCGCGTTTGATGTTGCGCAAAAGATCAGTAAATGACGGCTGAAGGAGAAAGAAAGGACTGCCGTTATGGCTGAATACCTGGGTACCCCACTGTTTGCCTATCAGGTCATCATGCCGGATGATCCCACGATGGGTATGGAATTCCTCACCTTCCGCAAGCGTAAAGATGAAGGATTTATAACTCAGCCCCACAAGCTGGACCAGGTCGCCAGTTTTTGTTATGGTTTGATTCTGATCATTCATTTTTTTTCTTCGCATCCTCCTGGCTCGCCATACTCAACCAGTACCCCAAAAAGAGTACGACCAGGGTTCCAAGGATGGCTGGGCCCAGGTTGATCGGACCCAGCGGTAAAAAGCGAATTCCTGTCCAGGCGCCCACGAAATGACCCAGCCAGAATCCAATCCACGCAAAAACATTGAACAGGATCAGCCACTTGAATTCACCGCCGCGCCAAAAATGAAAACCGCAGCCAAATATTGATGCGATCACCAAACCTAGAAAAATATTCGCGATTGTCATAATTCTTCTCCGAAGATCTCTTGGATCATTCCGCTGCCGATCACCAAATCGTCATCATAGAATACGGCATACTGCCCGGGTGTGGCATCCCTGACCTTCTCGGTAAATATGAATGAAAATTCATTATCCGCACCTTTTTTTATCCTACCGTTAACCGGTGCGGCTTTATACCGGATCTTTACGGAGCAACTCTTTGGCAAGTCCGGTTCCTCTCCGCTGATCCAGTTAACATCCGCAATTTTTATTTCCCTGGTTCCGAGATCCCGACTCGTCCCCGCAATCAGAACGTTTCTCTGAACATCCTTGGACAGGACATACATTGGTTCTTTAAAACCCGCCCCCAAACCTTTTCGCTGACCAATGGTGTAATTTGCCAATCCGTGATGTTCACCGATCACCTCCCCCAGTAAATTATGAATTTCTCCTTTTGTTAATCCGGCTTGAGCATATAGTGCAAGGAAGGCTTCCTGATCCAAAGTTCCTAAAAAACACAGGTCCTGTGAATCCTGCCGGTCATAATTATCAAAATTATAACTATGCGCAATTTCTCTGGTTTCATTTTTAGTTTTAGTTCCCAGGGGGAGTATCGCGCGTGACAATTGCTTCTGAGTCAATCCTGCCAGTACATAGGACTGATCCTTTTTCTGGTCGAGCGATTTCCGCAATTCATACTTTCCCGAACCGGTGTTTACCACGCGCGCATAATGCCCGGTTGCCAGGTACTCAGCTCCCTGCTGTTGGGCTTCATCCATCAGCAACCCCCATTTGATCTGCCTGTTGCAGACAAAACAGGGGTTGGGCGTCTTGCCGCTCTGATGTGATTGGATAAAATAACCAACGATCTTTTGTTTAAATACTCCGGAAACGTCGATCACTTCGAAAGGGATTCCAAGTTGTTGCGCAACTCCTTGCGCCTGGTCAAGAGAATCCTCAAAACGTTTCTTACCCTCATGTAAATTAGGGTTGCCATCCCATAATTTCAGCATTATGCCCCTGACCGCGTAACCTTGTTCCACCAGTAACGCTGCAGCGACTGAACTATCCACCCCTCCGCTCATTGCGACTGCGACTTCAATTTTTTTATCCATCCATCACTCTATTTGTAAAATTCATATAATTTTCTTATCCGAGGAATGATTATAGCATGCCTCTCTCTCCACCCTCCAAGTCAAATCGACAACAAAGGCTGATATAATAATTTGGCATATTTATGAAAATCAGGGAGTAACCATGACTCAAAAGATCGTTTTTGGAACAGATGGATGGCGCGGATCAATTGCTGAAGATTATACCTTTGCCAATGTGCGTCGCTGTACTCAGGGTTTCGCAGATTACTTGATCAAACATGGGAAAATCGGACAATGGATTGTCATTGGGTATGATAAACGATTTTTATCTGAACATTTTGCCAGCGCAGCGGCCGAGGTTTTAACTGCAAACGGAATCAATGTTCATTTAACCAACGGGGCCACCCCCACGCCGGTAATTGCTTACGCTGTTGTGGATAAAAAAGCAGCAGGAGCCATCAATATTACTGCCTCTCATAATCCTCCCGTAGATAACGGTTATAAAGTACGCAATGAATTCGGTGGTGCCATCGATCCTGAAGGGTTAAAAGAGATCGAGAGCCTGATCCCCGACACTGAAGTCGCGGTAAAACGAATGCCTTTCTCACAAGCCGAATCCAAAGGCATGATCATAATTTTTGATGCTTCGATTAACTATATCGAGCACTTGAAGGATCTGATCGATCTTGAACCAATCAAACAAGCCGGATTAAAGGTAGTTGTGGATGCCATGTGGGGAAATGGTGCTGGCTGGTTTTCAAGGTTGCTGGCAGGCGGCAAGACCGAGGTTCATGAAATCCATAATGAGCGAAACCCCATCTTCCCGGAAATGGCACGCCCGGAACCTATTCAACCCAATATCGATGTTGGTCTGCGAACCACGGTTGAAAAACACGCTGATATCCTTTTGATCACCGACGGTGATGCCGACCGCGCCGGAATTGGAGACGAAAACGGCGTGTTCATCAACCAATTGCAGGTATATGCGCTGCTTGCCCTGTATTTACTGGAAGTTCGCAAGGAACGCGGTCCGATCGTTAAAACGCTTTCGACCACCAGTATGCTAGAAAAACTCGGAAAGATGTATGACGTACCTGTCTATGAAACCGGGGTTGGTTTCAAATATGTTGCTCCCAAAATGCTCGAAACCAATGCCATGATCGGCGGTGAAGAATCCGGTGGTTATGCCTTCAGAGGCAACGTCCCGGAACGCGATGGAATCCTCGCCGGATTATACATGCTGGATTTCATGGTCAAATTAAATAAAAAGCCTTCCGAACTGCTGGCTCTCCTGTTCGAAAAAGTGGGACCGCATTACTACGATCGCGTGGATACGCCTTTCAAAGGGAATCGAAAAGATCGTGAGCAAATGATCCTAAACGCCAATCCTGCCACAATTGGCGGACTGAAAGTCAAGGGGTTGAATACCCTGGATGGTTTCAAGTTTCTACTGGAAGACGGCGGCTGGTTATTGATCCGGTTTTCAGGTACGGAACCCATTATGCGGGTTTATTGTGAGACAACTCATAAAGAGAACGTCAAGGATATCATAAAAGACGGGCAAAAGATCGCCGGGCTGGCTTAAGCGTGTTGTTCGTAGACACCCACTGTCACCTGAACTACAAGACTTTTCAGCAGGACCTGGATGACGTCATCCAACGCGCTGCAGAAGTGGGTGTCTACAGAATCGTTGTACCTGGGCTTGATCTGGCCTCCAGTCGCCATGCTCTGCAACTCGCAGATAAATATGAGCCTGTCTATGCTGCAGTGGGTGTATACCCAGGTGAAGCGGACGGGTTCAACGATGAACAGATTCCTGAATTCCTTGCAATGACCACTCACCCCAAAGTCGTTGCCATCGGCGAAATTGGATTGGATTATTATCATCGTAACGATAATAAAGAAAATCAGTTAATAGTATTGCATTCCATGCTTGATATTGCCCAAAAAACACACCTGCCGCTGATCCTGCACAGCAGGTCTTCCCTGGATGACTTATCCATGGTCATTCAGAAATGGCAGAAAAAACACGCAGCCGACCAACCCGGCGGCATATTCCATGCATTTGAAGGCAATTATGCCCAGGCTTGTCAAATCGCTTCCATGGGTTTTTACCTTGGTGTTGGCGGACCAGTTACTTATAAAAATGCTTTATCAAAACATGAACTTTTGAGTAAAATTAGTTTGTCACATGTAGTGATCGAAACAGATGGACCCTTTTTACCACCGCAAAAGTACCGCGGAACCAGAAACGAACCTGGTTATATCCCGTTGATCGCAGAAAAGATCGCGGAATTGCAAAGGTGCACATTAGAAAAAGTGGCAGATATTACCACTAGCAACGCCCAAACTCTTTTTCACTGGATTGAATAAATTGGTTCCCTCACTTAAATCTTTACCCATCATTCAACAAGGACTCGATGCCGTCGAGAAATTAATGTTATCCCAGGCTGAAGATTATCATCCAGATCTTAAAGCTGCATTATCGGTAATATTGACTTCCGGCGGAAAGCGCATTAGACCGACTTTAATACTCCTTATTGGAAGTATGCTGAATGCGCAAAACGAACTCATTATTCCCCTCGCCACCTCCATTGAACTGCTACATACGGCAACCCTGGTGCATGACGACCTGATCGATGGATCACTGTTACGCCGTGGAAAGCCGACTTTGAATTCCAAATGGTCGCCGGCAGCCACTGTTCTCACCGGAGATTTCATTTTCGCCTCCGCCGCCAACATGGCAACCCGTACCAATTCGCTGGAGGTCATGGGGATTTTCTCCCGCACCCTGATGACCATTGTCAACGGAGAAGTCAATCAACTATTCACCAGCCACTGTTCCACTGATATCAACGATTACTACCGCCGCATCTATGCGAAAACAGCTTCCCTATTTGAAACCGCAACCCACACCGCAGCCATAATCAGCAAGGTCGACGAACACCAGGTTGAATTGCTGCGCAAGTTTGGCTATGAAATTGGCATGGCTTTTCAGATCGTAGACGATATATTGGATTACACAGGCGATCAATCCACAGTTGGCAAACCGGTGGGTGGTGATCTGCGTCAAGGGTTGATCACTCTGCCAATGATACATTACATCGAAGATCATCCCCGCTCTCCGGAAATTATTTCACTTCTGCATGGTCAATGTATACAGGATGAGGATGTTCTGCAGCGCCTGGTTGAAGCCGTTGCCCACAGCGATTCTTTGATGAAGGCGGAAATGGAAGCCAGCGATTTTGTAAATCGAGCCGAAAAATACTTATTGGAATTCCATCAATGCCCTGAACGAGATTCATTGCTGGAAATTACCAGGTATATTGTCGATCGTAAAATGTAGGATGGCACATTAAAAACAAAAGCCGCTTTTCGCGGCTTGCAGAGTGCGCTGGGTGGGAGTTGAACCCACACGCCTTGCGGCACATGGCCCTCAACCATGCCTGTCTGCCAATTCCAGCACCAGCGCAATTGCTCGGATATTATAACCGAGCCTCAGAGGTTGTCAAGCAAATTGGCTTTTTACGAACTATTTTAACTAGGAGAAAACTGAATGGCGATAATTATCGACGCAATGGGCAGCGATGATTTCCCGCTCCCCGAGATTCTGGCAGCGGGTGAACTCGAACGCATGGGTGAAAAAGTGCTGCTGGTCGGGAAAAAGGATTTAATCGAATCCAAATGCCGTGAAATGGATGTCAATCCGCGAACATTGAATATTATCGATGCACCGGATATCGTCGAAATGACGGACAAACCGGTCGAATCTTTCAGAAAAAAACCCAACAACTCCATGGCAGTCGGACTAAACCTTTTGAAGGAAAATAAAGCGGAAGCTTTTGTTACCGCCGGCAATACAGGGGCAGCATTTTTCAACGCCATAAAAATCCTGGACAGGTTGCCAAAAATATCCAGGCCGGCCCTGGCAGCCCTCATTCCAATAAAAACAGGCAAATGCGTTTTCATGGATACCGGCGCCAATGCCGATTGTCGACCGGATTTTCTGCTTGAATTTGCCGTCATGGGAAGTGTTTACGCCGGTAAAGTATTTGGCATCGACTCTCCCATCGTGGGCATGTTGTCCAATGGTGAAGAATCAGGCAAGGGGAACCAGCTGGTCAAGGATGCCTTCCCCCTGCTGGAAGCCAGCGGTTTGAATTTCTACGGCAACGTGGAACCCAAAGAGGTTTATGCTGGTAAAGTGAACTGCGTGGTAACTGACGGTTTTTCCGGGAACGTATTCATAAAAACCAGTGAAGCCGTGGCGAAAATGATCACTGATATGCTCAAAGTACAAATTTCCTCCCGTTTCTTCAGCAAAATGGGCTACTTGCTGGCCAAGCCGGCGTTCAATAATTTGAAAAAAGCCATGGATCCTTCTGAAACCGGCGCCGCTATTCTGCTGGGGGTGAATGGCCTGGTTTTTGTCGGTCACGGCCGTTCGGATGCGCGCGCCCTGATCTCGGCTGTAAAACTTGCCCGAAATACGGTTAATTCAGGTTTCATGGCTGCAATGCAGCAGGAAATCCAATCAAAATTAGGTTAGCGAGACAATTTCTTCAAGAAAAAGGATGACATGAAGGTTATATCTAACGACAAATTGATCAAACGCAACGGCAAAATTGGCAACATCACCTCTCTTCTCAGTATTGCCGTGCTGGGTGTCGGCATGTTTTTTTCATTCAAAGATACTGACGGTTCCTACCTGCCCTATACATTTGGAGCATTGATCGTTGGTTTTCTCATGTTTCAAGTTGGCAATTATTACATGGGCAAATGGGGTAAATCTCCCCGACCGGATGAAAACCTTTCCAGCGCATTAAAGGGTCTGGATAATACCTACACCCTGTATCACTACATGACCCCCGTATCGCATCTCCTTATCGGTCCGGCTGGAGTGCTCTGCCTGGTGCCTTTCAATCAAGCCGGTACGATCACCTATGATCAAAACAAGAACCGCTGGAAACAAACCGGTGGCAATGCTTTTATGAAGATCTTTGGCGGAGAAAGCCTCGGTCGCCCGGATAACGAGGTCAAGTATACACTTGAAGACGCTGCCAAATTCCTTTCGAAAATGGACATCGACATTTCTCCCAACCAACCCGAACCCATCCTGGTTTTTACCAATAGCAAAGCCGCGGTGATCGCTGACGAATCTCCAGTTTCTGCCGTATCCGCGGATAAGTTGAAAGAATTTATCCGCAAGAAAGCCAAAGAAAAAGCTTTTCCCCAGTTGAAGATCAAGGAAATCGAAACAAAAATTAATGGATAAAAAGCAGAAGAGTGGTTCACCGCCACTCTTCTCTCTTTAATTTGCTTTTTTAGGTTTTTGCTGATCCTGAAGTTTTTTCAACCTGCCTACATCATCAGCAGAGAGAATTCGAAATTCACCCGCTTTCATTGCGCCCAAATGTAAGCTGCCTATGCGAATACGTACCAGCTTTACCACGAACAGGCCGGTCACTTTGGCCATTTCTCTGATCTGTCGTTTGTGACCTTCCTTGAGAATGATCCTGATCCACGCGCCCTTGCCGGAAGTTCTTTCGATGCTGACTTGCGCTGGTGAGGTTCGATGACCGTCCTCCAGAACAACCCCGCGCCGCCAAATGCTTATCTGGTTGTCATCAGGATGTGTGGATACCAACACCCTGTATTCCTTCTCATGTTGGTAGCGCGGATGGGTCAGGCGGTTGAGTAAATCACCATCGTTGGTCAAAAGAACCAGTCCTTCACTTTCATAGTCCAACCTACCCACCACAGCCAGTTCATTTCCTCCCTCGACCATATCGAAAACCGTACGCCGTGAATCTCCTTCGACCTTGTCACAAAGAACAAAACGCGGTTTATAAAAAGCAATATATCGGTAACTCTTTACCTGGGGGATCTGACTCCCATCGACCACAATTTTTTCCACCGAAGCATCAGCCTTTTGGCCAATGATGGCTTTTTTCCCATTAACCAGAACGCGCCCTTGTTCGATCAGCGTTTCGCAAGAGCGTCTCGATCCTAGCCCGGCATGGGCCAGGATTTTTTGAATTCTTTCCTCACTCATTGATTAATCCTTAAGTAAACCATTTCTGGGTTGAGACTCGTTTTCATCGTCTGTCTCATAAGGTGGCAATTGATCCAGTGAATTTAAACCGAAGTGCTGTAAAAAGTCCACGGTGGTTGAAAACAAAATTGGTCTTCCCGGTCCTTCCGCCCTGCCGACTTCCTGAATCAAACCACGTGAAAGCAGACTTTTTATTACACCATCGCTGCTGACCCCGCGGATGGCGTCGATGCCAGGTCGCGTGATGGGTTGGCGGTAGGCAATGATCGCCATGGTTTCGATCGCTGCCCGGCTCAGACGAGTTGTCAACTCCAATCCAAGGAACTTTTCAATGTCCGCTGCCAGTTCTGCCGCAGTGGTCATTTGATATTTTCCGCTGTAACATTGAATCGATAATCCCCGACCGTCATATTGCTGCTGTAATTCGGCAAGAGCTTGTTCCACCTCCTTTACGGCAACACTGAGAGTCTCGGAAATTTGTCCAGGAGTGATGGGGCTCGCCGCAACGAATAAAAGCGCTTCGATCCGGGCTGAAGTGTTTGAGAGAGTGGTTTCTGGGGTTAATTCTGTCATGCTATAATTACCAAGTTAAAGAAAATGTCTCTCCATTATAATCGAGAACTTCGGATGGCAAGTATTCCTTGATGAAAAGAATCGTCTCCATCACCGTTTTGTTCGTGCTGCTCTTCTCGGGATGTTCACTCATCGATCAGAAGAATGAAATTACAATTTCCATCACTGATTCCGGAAACACGACTACCTACAACGTCCCCGCTGGATCGACCGTGGGGCAGGCATTGGATTTCGTACACATTCCCATCGATGCCCTGGATCGGACGGACCCTTCTCAATTGTCCCTTCTCTCCGATGGAGCGACTGTAAAGATCATCAGGGTGAAGGAAGAATTCGACATCACTGAATCCGTGCTGCCATTCGAACAACAGACCGTAAAAAATGAATCCATCGCTGAAGGGCAAACCATCCTGATCCAATCCGGCGTGAATGGCTTGCAGCAGTCTACCTACCGCATCGTACTGGAAGACGGTATTGAGGTAT
Organism: Anaerolineaceae bacterium; assembly: GCA_034428895.1. GTDB lineage: Bacteria > Chloroflexota > Anaerolineae > Anaerolineales > Anaerolineaceae > UBA6107. The sequence goes on along the minus strand of DAOUGM010000113.1, from coordinate 765 downwards.
CGCGAACCCTGGTAAAAACAGAAGTGGTGAAGCCAGCCAAACCGGAAATCGTGATGATCGGTGTTCAGTCACCCTTCACTGCCGTTCCAATCAATGGGGTGATCGCGTATATCTCCTCCTCCAATGCCTGGATCATGGAAAACAATACCGGAAACCGACGGGTTATTGTAAGCACCGGAGATCTGGACGGAAGGATCTTTTCGCTCTCGCCCGATCATAAATGGCTGCTATTTTCCAGAACGGCGGCAGAAAATGATACAGGGGTGATCAACAGCCTATGGATCGTTGATGTAACGCAATCAGAACCAACCCCCATTGACACGACTCTGCGCAACGTGGTACATTACGCGGACTGGGTTCCCGGTAAAGTTCGCACGTTTACCTATTCAACGGTTGAACCTCGATCCGTCGCCCCAGGTTGGCAGGCGAACAACGACTTGCAGATGTTCATCTTTGATGAAGAGGGCAAGAAGATCAACAACAAATTGATCGTGGATACCAACTCCGGCGGGCAATACGGTTGGTGGGGAATTACTTACCAATGGTCTCCCGACGGCAGTAAAATCGCTTACTCAAGACCGGATTCGATAGGATTGGTGGACGTTACAGATGGTGGATTTAAATCCATCGTTGATTTTTCCCCTTATCAACCCAAATCCGATTGGGCTTGGGTTCCCAGTTTGAGCTGGTCCGAGGATAACCAGATCCTCTTTACGGAATTGAGCGCAGACGTCCTGGGTCAGAACGGCTCCGCAGGACCATTAT
>DAOUGM010000112.1:0-10065 GCA_034428895.1 Anaerolineaceae bacterium | reverse complement strand
CCAGCCTCAAACTGTCTTTGCCGAATTCGATTGGAGTTTGCTTGTGCTTTTTTCCGCCCTCTTCATCGTCAGCGGATCGCTTGAAACCAGCGGGGTCACCACGCAGTTCGTCGATCTCAAGCGGCTTTCAGCGGGAGCCAACGTCTGGAATCTAAGCCTCATCACCGCCGGATTGAGCAATGTCGTGTCCAACGTCCCCGCGGTGTTGCTGCTCAAACCCGTGGTTGCCGGGATGGAAAATGCGCGCATCGGTTGGCTGACGCTGGCATCCGCTTCCACCCTGGCCGGTAATTTAACCCTGCTCGGTTCGGTGGCCAACCTGATCGTGGCGGAAACCGCCGCCCGCTGGCGCGTCGATTTGAGCTTCTGGAAATACACAAAACCCGGGTTGGTCATTACCCTCATCACTCTGGCGATCAACACCGGCTGGCTGTATCTGATCTCCTGACCTCCGAACCATCACCTTGCGGGTGAAACATACCTGAACATTACCTTTTTCGATCATTGCATGCAGGATGAAAAAATGGAAAAATCACTCCTCTTACCGGAAAAACCGTTCTTCATAAAGATCATGCGCCGCCCCGAATTGAAACTCGAAGGATTGCCTTCCCTGCGCCATGCGGTCAGGGCTGTGGTGGTTCAGGGTGGAAAACTATTAATGGTGTACTCGGAAGTAAATGGGGATTATAAATTTCCCGGCGGCGGTGTAAAGGAAGGTGAATCGCACTTCCAGGCTTTGCAGCGCGAACTGCGTGAAGAAACCGGATCCACATTGATTGACCTCATCCGCATTGTCGGCATCACCCTCGAATACGACCGCACAGAACGGCAGGGTTGCGGTTACTTTAAGATGTTCTCCTTTTATTACCTGTGCGGCATCGAGGACCATTTCCAATCCACCCTCCTCGATCCTTACGAGGCAGAGTTGGGATTTGCTCCAGCCTGGGTAAATTGCCGTGTTGCGCTGAAAAATAACGAGAACTTGTTTACCGCTGCCAATTCCGATCACCTGGGTTGGTTGAAACGCGAAACTGCGGTGCTGAATATCCTCAAAAATGTATTAGAATAATCCTCCGCGGGAATAACCTTTCAAAACAATCGATTTCGCAACTTTCCTTGATTTTTTGCGTATAATACTTAGAAAATTTGTTCATTCACGAGGATGAGATGAATAAAATACTGGATTTTTTGAATTCGTCTGAAAAAGATGCCCTGGCTGCATTACCTGATTGCAGTGCAGAATTGGCTGAGAAAATCATTGCCTCCCGTCCTTTCGCCTCGCTCGATGATGCGGCTGGAGTGGAGGGATTAACTCCCGAGCTCCTCTCGCGCTGGCAATCTCTGGTGGAAGCGGAGGAATCTAAAGCGGAACCCATGCCGGAGAACTCGGTTGACGAAACTCCCTCACCAGGTCAGTATGAGCCGGACTCTCAAGTCAAAAAACCTCGTCCGCTCCGTATTCTGTGGACCGCTCTCCTCGTGATATTGATCCTTGCTGCGCTGGCTGCTGCAGCCTACTTCGGCATACCCTATTTCTACGAAAGGGTGCTCAATCCTTTGGAATCCAACACCACCCGCGTGAGTGAACTGATCGATACCCAGAAGGCGGATACGAAGAGATTGGAAGAGGAAATAACCGCATTACAAACCCGGGTTGCCGACCTGGAAGTACGCGCAGAGAATATCGAACAGTCCATTGCGTCTCATTCAACGACCCTGGCGAAATTGGAAGGGATGCAGGCTGCCCTGCAGGCAAACCTGGATCTGCAAAAAAGCGATATTCTGGCTCAAATCGACGAGCAATTGACTCTCACCCGCTCGATGGAGTTGCTGGCGCGCAGCCGCCTCTATCTTTCGCAGAGTAATTTTGGGCTGGCGCAAGCCGATATTTCCGAGGCGCGCGCTTTGCTCTATTCCATGCTGCCCGGCATCTCCGCCGACCAGTCCGATGGATTAAAGGTGGTGATCAGCCGCCTCGATCTCGCCCTGGGAAACCTGCCGCAGTACCCGGTCGTTGCAGTGTACGACGTGGATATTGCCTGGAAGCTCCTGGTGGACGGATTGCCGAACGTTCCGCCGGTGGCGATCACTCCGGTCCTCACCGCGCCTACCGCGCCGGCTGAATCACCCGTGCCGCAGTTGACTCAAGTCATTGAAGCCACACCGGCACCCTGAGGGCAACCACGGAAAAATTACCTGCGAATCGTTTGCTTCTTTGATCGTTGAGTTGAGCGATCACGCCGGGTCATAGATCGGCGTTTTCTGTCCCGCGTTTCATCCGGTTACCAACAACCGGGGTCAACCAGTATCCGTTGTATACGGACCGATTTATCGGATCCATTCCAATTGCCTTGTTCATGGAATGGAAAACTCATAAGGGGTGACAAATTCCCCTTGCCTCATCATCACATAAAGGGATTTTTGCATGTTGAACATGAACATCAAGAGGTTGTATAAGGAGTTTCCACGCCAGTTTTGGATCGTTGTGGCAGTTAACTTCATCGACAGCATCGGCGGTACGATGCTCTTCCCATTTTTCTCGCTTTATATCACCCAAAAATTCAATGTGGGCATGACCGAAGCCGGCATTGTCCTGGGTCTCTTTTCGATTTCCGGCCTGGTAGGTCAGGTGATCGGTGGCGCATTGACCGACAAATTCGGTCGCCGCAAATTGATTATCTTTGGTCTGATCTTCAGTGCCTTGAGTACCCTTTCCCTGGGGTTCGTGAAACATTATTCGGTACTCATCCCCTTGGCCATATTTATCGGGCTTCTGTCCGATATAGCCGGCCCGGCGCGCAGTGCCATGAGCGGAGATATCCTGCCCGAGCACCAGCGCCAGGAAGGTTTCGGCATAATGCGCGTGGTGGGCAACCTGGCATGGATCATCGGACCCAGCATCGGAGGAATTGTGGCGGGCAAGTCATTCATCGCCCTCTTCATCATTGATGCCATCATCAGCTGCATCACAGCCCTTCTCTTCTTCCTCCTGATCCCCGAGACCAAGCCCCAAGCCCGGCCCGATCAAAAGCCGGAAAGTTTCATTGCCACCTTCAAGGGGTACGGCAAGGTTTTGAGCAATAAAGCATTCATTGCTTTCCTGCTTGCCGGCGTGCTGATGGGTATCGTTTACAACCAGGCTTACAACTCGCTCTCGGTGTACATGCGCGACAATCACGGTTTCAATACCAGCCAGTACGGTTTCCTGCTCACCGCCAGTGCCATCATCGTGATCCTGTTCCAATTCAGCGTGACGCGCTGGATTAAAACAAAGGCACCCTTCATCATGTTGGCGGTGGGCACCCTGTTTTACATGTTTGGTTTCACCATGTTTGGTTTCATTCACCAGTACTGGTTGTTCGTACTGGCCATCGTGATCATCACGATGGGAGAGATGATCATCGTCCCTGTCCAACAAACCGTGGCTTTGAATTTTGCGCCTGCTGACATGCGTGGGCGGTATATGGGCGTCTTCGGCTTTGTCTGGATGATTCCCGCGACCATTGGTCCCGGGGCGGCAGGGTTGATCCTGGACAATCTCAATCCCAACCTGCTGTGGTATATCGGCGGAGTATTGTGCTCACTCTCCGCTTTTGCCTTCTACCTGCTGCATTTCAGGCTCGGCAAGCAGGAACGCTTCCAGCCCGCGCCGAAAAAAGCGGAGTCGGTTCTGACTTAAGGTTTATATCCTTTTTCGGACCGCGTGGTTCTGTCGTCGGAAAAAAGCATACTTCAAAACAGGTGCGGACAGGTTTTACACAATGAGGACGTGGAATGTTCTTCCTCTTTTCAGAAATCGATATCTTGGAAAAAAACCTGTTTGAGTGGTATGCTTATTTCTCTTTCCTTGCTCTTCTGTAGGTAATTGACTATGCTGAACATGAATCTTAAAAAGATCGTCAAGGAATTTCCCCGCAAGTTTTGGCTTGTCGTGGGAGTGTCGTTCATCGACCGTGTTGGCGGTACAATGCTCTTCCCATTCTTTTCGCTGTATATCACCGAAAAGTTTAACGTGGGCATGACCCAAGCCGGGGTCATTCTCGGGCTCTTCTCCCTTTCTGGACTGTTTGGACAAATGATCGGCGGCGCCTTGACCGACAAGTTCGGCAGGCGCAAACTGATCATTTTCGGATTGGTCTTCAGCGCGCTCAGTACACTTTCACTCGGCCTGGTCAATAATTTTTCCCTCCTCTTTCCACTGGGCGTAGTCATTGGGTTGCTTTCGGACATTGCCGGCCCGGCTCACAGCGCCATGATCGGGGATATTCTGCCCGAACACCAGCGCCAGGAAGGGTTCGGCATCATGCGCGTGATCGGCAACCTGGCTTGGATCATTGGACCTTCCATCGGTGGAATTGTGGCAGCGAGGTTTTCATATCTTGCACTGTTCATCATCGACGCCATCATCAGCTGCATCGTGGCCTTCCTCTTTTTCCTTTTGATTGGCGAAACAAAACCGGAATTGAAACCCGATCAAAAACCGGAAAGCCTGTTGGCAACCTTCAAGGGGTATGGTCTTGTGCTTAAAAATTCGGCGTACATGGCTTTCCTCTTCGCCGGAATCATCATGGGCTTTGTCTACCAGCAAATGTACAATTCCCTGTCGGTTTACCTGCGCGACAACCACGGGGTGGAACCTAGCGGCTATGGTTTCCTGTTGACCGCCAGCGCCGTTGTGGTGATCCTTTTCCAGTTCAGCGTGACCCGTTTGATCAAGAAAAAACCGCCATTTAAATTGATGGCTTTCGGAACTTTGTTTTACATGCTCGGTTTCAGTATGTTCGGTTTTGTCGGTCAGTACTGGCTGTTCGTTCTGGCAATCGTGATCATCACCGTTGGTGAAATGATCATCGTGCCCACCCAGCAAACCCTGGCGGTCAATTTTGCGCCTGAAGAGATGCGCGGACGTTACATGGGTGTCTTTGGTATCTCCTGGTCGATCCCTGCCACCATTGGACCCAGCACGGCTGGATTGATCCTGGATAATCTCAACCCCAACCTGCTGTGGTACATCGGCGGCTTGCTGTGCGCTGTCTCAGCCTTCTCCTTTTACCTCCTGCACCTCAAGCTTGGAAAACAGGAGCGTTTTCAACCCGCTCCCGACGAATCGGAGACCACAGCAACATGATCATTTATCCATTTGAAAATATCCCCGCTGATGGATCAAATCCACGCCGGGGATATTTTTAAGTTTTTGGTCACATTAATATCAATATTTCCTTTACAATCAAATGGATTGTAAAAGGAGAAGGTTGAGTGCCCAAGAACCCAATTGACTTTCGCCAGCTTTATGACGGGTTTAACGCTCCGGTCACCGATCTTGATTGCGGGATGATGTGCGCGCCGCTGAACAAGTCCGGCAAACCCTTCTGCTGCGACATCTGCCGTGCCGTACCGGTAGCCTACCGCTATGAATGGGATTATCTGGAGGAAAATTCCACTCTCTGGCACAAGTGGCGCGGCGATGAATGTCTGCATGAGCCCTGCGACAAAATGGAACTGCTGCGCCAGACCCCGGACCATCTCTTCCTGCTGGCATGCAAAGGTCCGGACTATTGCCAGCGCGACTTCCGCGCCACGAGTTGCCGCCAATTTCCCTTCTTCCCATACATCACCTCCGATTTCCGCTTTATTGGTCTGGCATACGACTGGGATTTCATGGAGACCTGCTGGGTGATCAGCAACCTGGAAAAAGTGACCCCGCAGTACCGCCTTGAGTTCGTGTCAACGTATGACAGGCTTTTTTCGACCTGGCTGGAAGACCTGGACAGTTATGCAGCGCTTTCCGATGAATTGCGTGATCACTACGCCGCCCTGCATCGCCGTTTTCCCATCCTTCACCGGAATGGTAAATCCTACCTCGTCAGCCCAAAAACCGAATCGATGCGCAGGGTCGACCTGCATACCCTTCCCAAGTATGGGCCTTTCTCAAGCTCGATCTTCAACCAACCGTGACGTGCGATTAATTCTGTTGCATTCTTTATTCTGATTGGTTATGATAATTTAATACGATCAACCAGGAGGATAATGATGAGACGGAGATTTTTCTTGCTCGCGGTTGCTGCAATTCTCATACTTGGCCTTGCCGCCTGTAATTTTCCACTTTCAGGCGGATCGGACGAATCGGCAGTCAATACTGCGGTAGCCTTAAATGTGGCATTAACTCAACTTGCTGCTACTCAAACCGCCATGGTCAATGAGCCATCCATCACCCAGGTTCCTCCTACTGTCGAACTCTTCACTCCAACCCCTTCAATCACCCTTCCTCCAACGCTTACGCCCACCCTGGCAGGCGTGTGGCTGACCGTTCTGGAGAATACCAACTGCCGTTCCGGCCCGGGAAGTATCTACGATTGGGTCACACTGATCAATGCCGGTCAGATGACCGAAGCTGTGGCGCGCAACCCGAACAATGATTATTATTACGTGCACAACCCCAATTCGGCAGGTGGGTTCTGCTGGTTGTGGAGCAAGTATTCTTCCATTACCGGCAACATCACCACCCTGCCGGTGTTCACTCCTCAGCCTACACCTACTCCCAAAGTCACGCCCACCTTTACCACCCCGCCGGCGGACTTCTCAATTGAGTACCTAGGTGTCGAAAATTGCGGTTTATTGTATGCTTTTAAGTTCAAGATCAAAAACACTGGAAGTGTGACCTGGCAATCCTACAAACTGGTGATCGTTGACACGACCACCACCAATACCTTTACACAAGAGAAAGATACTTTTTATGGGGTTACAGGCTGCTCTACGGGCGGCGCGCAAAGCGACCTGACCACTGGGGAAGAATCAACCATTGCCAACGATACCGGCAATTTTAATTACAATCCCGCCGGGATAGGGCATACCTACCAGGTAACCCTCACTGTATTTTCCAATGACGGCCGCACGGGTACCTCCACTTCAAAATCACTCACCTTGACGCCATAATAGTAGTCTACCGAGGTGGATTTGAGGTGAGCAAAACCTGCAAGATCACTGCCTGGGTCCTTGCTGCCGCTTTTCTCGTGGCAGCCTGCCAGCCCGATGAAACTCCTCCAACTTCCGGGGAGGAGGAGATGCTTAATAATTCTGTTGCCGGAACAATGACCGCCGCTGCCGCGGATGTGCTGCAGACACAGACTGCACTTGCCGCCAACACCCCCGTGGCTCGATCAAGTGCCACACCGGAATCGACAATGACCTCGACCTTGGAGCCCACATCAGAACCCACTCAATCCGGAGTCTGGCTCAGCGTCCAGGAAAATACGAATTGCCGCACCGGGCAGGGAAGTTCCTTTGGTTGGGTCGCGCTTATCGAGGCCGGAGAAAAGGTCGAGGCAGCTGCGCGTAATCCTTACGGTGATTATTATTTCATTCATAATCCCAATTCGCCGGGCAGTCTTTGCTGGTTGTGGAGCAGGTATTCAACTGTCACCGGCAACGCTGCCGTTCTGCCGGTTTACACTCCCCAGCCCACTTCAACCCCCAGGGTCACGCCCACCTTAACCCTGGCGCCTTACGATGTGTCCTTTGAATTCATTGGCGTGGAAAACTGCGGTTTGGATTATTATTTCCGGTTTTTTATCAAAAATACCGGGGCTTCGATCTGGCAATCCTTCAGCCTGATGGTCGTGGATCAAACGGACGGTACCACTTTTGCCCACGAGAGCAATTCCTTTACAGATGCTCAATTGTGCGTACTAGGGCTCGATCAGGCAGACTTGACCAGCGGGGAGTATTCCTATATTGTCGGTTATAATCCGGGTCAGTTGACCTATGATCCGGTGGGAATTGGTCACACATTTGAAGTGACCCTCACTGTGTACACCAATAACAACCGAATTGGTAAATCCGTCACAAAAACGCTGATACTGTCACCTTAACAAAAATGAGAATGAGGTAAAAATGAAGAAAAAATATACCATGATATCCATTTTGATCATTGCAACCTTGTTGCTGGCATCTTGCCAGAACGCGGGTGGAAAGACCACTGCCATTCCGGAAGATACGTTCAAGACCTATGTTGCCGGAACGATCACTGCGGTCGCCGATCAGGTTTTGCAGACGCAGGCTGCCCTCCCCACGAATACGGCCACAGCGGAACCCACTTCCACACCGGAACCCACAATGACCCCCACCAAGGAGATCGTTAAAGTTACCTTCCCACAAAATACAAATTGCCGCCGGGGAGCTTCGACCACGCAGGCGGTGGAAGCCGCTTTCCCAGCCGGTGCTGAAGCCGTCGTCCTGGGGCGAAATAAAACCAACGATTTCTATTACGTCCAGAACCCGGTGAATCCAAACGATGGTTGCTGGGTATGGAGCCAGTTGGCTGCGCTGACCGGTGACCTGGAAACTCTTCCCGTTTTTACTCCTCAACCCACTCCCCTTCCAACCAGCACACCCACCCCGCTGCCCGTGCCTTACTTCACGGCGGTCTATTCCGGGCTAACCGCGTGCGGCACCGGTTGGGCGGCGAATTTCACCATCACCAACACAGGAAATTTGAAAGAGGAATCCATTCGCATCAACAACACGATCACTGGTGACCCAACAGTCTACACACATACCAGTAATTACTTCACTCAGTGGAGCGCTGGGGCTGAATATTTGAAACAGAGCGACCTGACAGCTCGAGAAGTCGCCGTTGTCTCTACCTGCAATCCGGGCAACTTCACCAGTGATCCTACCGGGAAGAAGATCTTCGCCGAGATCACCATCTGTACCCTGGACGATTTGAAGGGCGTTTGTACAACCCAAACGTTGGAATATCTTCCTCACTAACCAAAGCCAGTAAGGTTAAAAAGTCCGGATCAAAAATCCGGACTTTTTTACTTCTCCCTATTGCGCTGTTTTTTTGCGGTACTGGGTGCGGTACAGGTTGGCGTAAACCCCGTTTTGTTCCAGCAGTTCCGCGTGCGTACCTCGTTCCACCACCCGTCCACGGTCGACCACCAGGATCATATCCGCCGCCAGGATGGTGCTCAGGCGGTGGGCGATCACAATGCTCGTGCGATTGTGCATCACTCGTTTCAACGCCTCCTGGATCAATGCCTCGGATTCGCTGTCCAGGCTGCTGGTGGCTTCATCCAATACCAGTATGCGCGGATCTTTGAGGATGACCCGCGCGATCGAAAGGCGCTGCTTCTCACCTCCGCTTAACCGGTATCCGCGTTCTCCAACCACGGTATCATAACCCTCGGGCAATTCATGTATGAAATTGTGGATGTTGGCCGCTTTGCAGGCTTCCTCCAGTTCCGCCTGTGTGGCGTCCAGGCGCGAATACAACAGGTTGGTGCGGATCGTGTCGTGAAAGAGGTAGGTTTCCTGTGTGACCATGCCGATCTGGTCGGAAAGCGATTGCAGCGTGGCGTAACGCAGATCCACGCCGTCGATGCGAATGACGCCGTCGGTCGGGTCGTACAGGCGCGGGATGAGGTAGGTAAGCGTGGTCTTCCCGGCTCCGCTTGGACCCACCAGGGCTACCAGTTTTCCCGGTTCCACGCAAAAACTGACATCCTCCAGCGCGTTCCCCCGCGCCTGGGATTTCGCCTCCTCTTCCTTCTCGCCTTCCGCCTCCGAAAGGACGGCGGAAACGCTATCCATGCTGCCGTAGCGGTGCACATCGCTCAGCAGGTGCTCGTCTCCCACCTGGTAGGTGAAGGTGACTTTTTCGAACTTGATCTCTCCTTTGACATCCTTAAGTTCCACTGCTCCAGGCTTCTCTTCGATCTCCGGCGGCAGGTCGATGACTTCGAACACGCGCTCAAAACTGACCATCGAAGACATGAAATCCACCGGCGCGTTCGATAGCGACTGGATCGTCCCGTACAGGCTGACCAGGTAGGAACTGAAAGCCACGATGGTGCCGACTGAAAAGGCACCCTGGATGACATAATAACCGCCCAACCCGTACACCAGCGCAGTTCCCACTGCCACCAGGATTCCGCTGATGGCCATGAAGATCGAGCCGGTTTGCGCGCGCAGCACGCCCTGGTCTTTGACCTGGCTGGCTCTTTTTTCAAAACGTTCGATTTCCACAACCTGCCTGCCAAACAGCTTCACCAGCAGCGCCCCGCC
>DAOUGM010000111.1:0-50770 GCA_034428895.1 Anaerolineaceae bacterium | reverse complement strand
GCCTGTCCTGGCAGCCCAACGTAATTCCGACCAACAGTTGGGCGTGGTGAGGATCGTTTCATTTTCGCCCGGCAGGGCACATTCCAACAACGCGGTAACCTCCGTGCCGTACCTGCCGAGAAGATATTCGTATTGGTCGGTGGGAAGGAGAGCATCAGACTGAATTTCGGGGAGCCTGTTGAAATAACGCTTTCTTTTCGACAGGTCTGCTGGAAAGGGAAGAAGGGGTAAGGCTTTTTGCAGGGTTTGTTCTGCCATAATGCGGAAAGTGGTGAACTTACCACCGGTGACAGTGATCAGACCCTCTTCCTCCCAAACGGCATGCGCACGAGATTCTTTGGAGGGATTCGCTGCTCCAGTGTTGATCACCGGGCGAACACCTGAAAAGGTGGAAAGAATATCCTTCCTTTCAAGCCCGATCGTGGGAAAGGTGCTATCAGCGAATTCGAGGATGTACTCGATCTCTTGCTGAGTCGTAAATGGAGTGTGCCGAGTAATGGAATCGGTGTGATCCAGGTCAGTGGTACCGATTAGCGTCACGCCCTCCCAGGGGATGGCAAACATCGCGCGCCTGTCTTGCGGATTTACAAGGGATATTGCGCTCGGCAGGTTGAGGCGCGCGCGGGGAAAAACAAGATGCGAACCGCGCAGTTTTCTCAATTTGGCAGGAGCACCAATTTGGTTACGCACCTCGTCACTCCAGGGGCCGGTGGCATTGATCACTACTTTGGCTTTGATCTCTTTTTCACCGAGCATTTGAGGAGAGAGATCACGTAAAACGGCTCCGCAGACCTTGCCTTCGGAGGACCGCAGTAGAGCGGCGGCACTGGTGTAGTTTAGGGCAACACCCCCAGCCATGACCCCTTCGCGGAGGATGCGAAGAACCACCCGGCAATCGTCCATGCCTGCATCATAGTAGAAGTATCCTCCTCTAATCCAACCTGATTCCAGGGCGGGACAAATTTGCAGCAGCTTGCTTTTGGAGAAGTGTGTATGGTTCCATTTTGGCGCCAGCAAGTCGTAGATGATCACGCCAACGCCGAATTGAGCATGAATCTTCGGGTCGCGCGGATAAGGCATTAAAAATCCCAACGGTGTGACCAAATTCTTCGCTTCTTTCAACAGCCACTCGCGTTCGCGTACGGATTCCTGAGATAGGCGAAATTGTTTGTTGCGCAGATAGCGAATTCCACCATGGATCAATTTCGACGATGTGCTGGATGTGCCGCTGGAAAAGTCGGAGCGTTCCACCAAGAGCGTCCGGTACCCCTCTTCCACAGCCCGGCGAAAAATCCCCGCCCCAGTGATCCCTCCGCCGATTATGAGAAGGTCCCACTCCTGATCCAATTCATTCCAAGTGTTTTGTCGCCAGCCTTTTTCCCACATACGCCATCTCCTCAAAGTTTTTAATTTTTGATTTTCGCAGCCTGGTTCCAAAGATCAATGCTGTCCTGCATCACCTGGCGGGTGACTTCACCAACCAAATAAACATCGTTCGACAGCACGGCTGAAAGCAGTTTTTTGTAGAATGAACGCGAATGATCGCGCGACAGGCTGGAGGAAAAGTAGAGCAAGCCCATCGAGCGGTAGAGGTCGCCGAAGCCGTTGAGGATCAAAGTAAATATCGGGTTGCCAGATAGGATGGTCAGACGGTAATGCAGTTCCAGATCGACACGCGTAAAATCGACAGCCGAATCCGCTGTACCCTGAATGGATTCAAGCAAGCGTACGACCTCGGAAGGGGAACGTTGAGTAGCCAGGCGCGCATATTCGGGAGCGAGCAAGAGGCGCACCTGGAGAAGGTTGGGGATGAAATCCAAGGGGAGGTTTTTTTGATGCCTGGTGATGGCGTTTAAAATGAGCAAGTTGCCTTCGTGCATGTAATCTTTCACGCGCGTGGGTTTTCCCTGCCGAATTTCGAACCAGCCATCGCGTGAAAGGCGTTGAAGAGCTTCGCGCAGGGTGGGGCGGGTGACGCCAAGCATTTCCGCAAGTTCACGTTCAGGCGGCAGTGTGGAATTAATAGGGAAGGAACCATCGAGAATGGCTTCGACAATTCGACTCTCGGTCATTTCAGCGGGTTTGATGGGAGATGTCCAAATAGAATTGTTCATTTGTGCTCCATAGGGAACTGGTAAGTGGTCATACCAGTTAAACCTATTTTAGCCACTTTTTATTAATTTTCAAGCCCCTATTTGGATTTATCCACAGATATATACGCAATATACCGAAGATATGAGGTAGATCTATCTGGCTCCCCCTGTATGTGGCGTTTTTTTCTAAGTTGAAATCCCGATGGAGGGTCGTTATAATCAAAATTGTATTTGCCCTGATTCAATCAAGCTTATTCCCCGCCACAAATTAAATTGCCAATTCATTGTCATGTGGACTGCTTCCTCATCAGAGCAGAAGGGAGGATATGGTAATACCCTGATAGTATCTTTCGATTGAGTTCAGACAAGAAATTAAAAAAATTAGGAGGGTATGATGAAACGCAATGTGTTCATGTTGATCGTAGCCATTGTGGCGCTAATATTTGGGTTGGCTTTCCTGATAATCCCTGTTCAGGCTTTGTCGTTGTACGGTGTCAAACCTGATATCCTCGCCAGTTTTATGACCCGTTACTTTGGATCCGCGCTCGTGGGAGTCGGAATCCTGCTGCTGGCGGTGCGGAAGAGTGAGACGCGGGAAGCCGCCATCAAGGGAGGAACGTTGGGTCTACTGGCGTTAACCGTCACAGGCTTGATCGTGGCGATCTGGGACCTGATCGCCGGTAGCAGCAACAATTTCATTTGGGTAAATATTGCTGTTTACGGTTTACTTTCCATAGGGTTCGCTTATTACTATTTTAAAAAATAGCGATACCGCGCCGGTCTCTTTTACCCGTCGCATCCTGACCGGAACGGCGATTTTCTGCTCTCGTAAATGATGCAGTGAGAGTCGATATTTTTTCCTGGAAGGATCTGTTTTCTTCCGGCGTATTGATATTGCTCTGCCGACCACCAACCGTGGAAATACCTCTATAATCTACTTATGCAAGGGATGTCGGCGCGTATGAAAATTTGGATTTCACGCTTGCTCATCGGTGCGGTCGTTTTCATCAACCTGATGGCGGCCATTGAATTCATGGCACAACCGCGAGCGTATGCCCCTGGATTCGAACTTGAAGGCGAAGCGGGCGCGGCGATGATCCAAGGAATGGGTTTGCTTTTTCTGATGTGGAACGTGCCCTATGTGGTTGCTCTTCTCCACCCTGCGAAGCATTTCTTGTCGCTCATCGAGTCAGTGGTGATGCAGGCGATCGGGGTGGTTGGTGAAAGCGCGTTGCTGCTGGCGCTCCCGGGAAGCCATCCGCAGATCCAATCCAGCGTGACCCGTTTCATCTTGTTTGACGGATGGGGGCTGATCTTCTTGCTTGCCGCCCTAGGCTTTGTTTGGCAAGAGAGGAAGAAATCAAAAGAATCCCCCGCTGATCGATGAAGCGGGGGATTTTCGTTGAACTTATTTGCTGAAAATCGACTGTACGAAGGGATTGATCAGATCCCAATTGGGTAGTAAAACATGGGCTCCGTCGGATGTTACCCAACTCGTCACCCAGTTCCAATCCAGGGTGTTGAGGCTGAAACCCTTTACTGCCGAAAAAGCTGCTCCGTAGACCAGGCGCGGCCAGATCCATACGGGCACATTGCTGTCGATCGATTGGGCAAAGGCAACCGCAATTGCTGGAATGCGCACCCATTTACCAGGATTGAGCATATTTTTCATCGCGGCAGCAAGGAACATTTGACCGCGCTTTTGACGCCAGAAATCATCGCTGCCCTTGCGGTCGCGCACAAACTTCAGCGCTTCTTCGCCATCCAGGTGATTCTTCCCGGCTTCCAAACCGGACATCGGCTCAGGCAGGTCGATGGTGACCCCACCCATGGCGTCGACGATCTTCTGAAAGCCATCAAATTTCAAGCGCACGACGTACGGCACCTTGATTCCGAAGTTGGCTTCGATCACGCCTGCAGCGGCCTGCATGCCTGTGCCGGGGTTGTACAGTTCAGCAAAGTAATGGGCGGCATTGATGCGGCTCTCGCCGTAATTGGGAATATTGACCCATAAATCCCGTGGGATGGAGAGCAGGCTCATCTGCGGCAGGTAGGGCGGCAGGGTCGCCAGGATCATGGTATCTGTACGGGAAAGGACGCTGCCTTCCTCCGGCGGCCGGTCGATACCGATGAGGAGCACGGTCAAGCGCTGCGGGGTGAAGAAGACGAGAAAGATCACCAATAAGATCAGGATCACTTTCCAGCCATTACGGCGAGAAGTCTTTTTTACCGGCTCATCCATGCCCGACCCGGAATGAATTTGTTGTGAATAATTCATAATCTTTTTCTTTCGAGTGTTATTTTAACTTTCAAGGGACAAGATGTTATTGGGGCCTTTATTGTTTCCGAGCAGAAGCCTATCATAATCACAAATGAAGGTTTTGAAATAATTACTTTTCATGCCAAACATCATAACCAATTTGTGGCAAAAGGTCAAAAAAGGCCATCCGATTTGTTCGGACAGCCCTGGATGTAAACTCAATTCACAGGTTGATTAGATGAATACGATCTGAGCACCTTCGGTCATATCAATGAAATCACTGGCAGTGACGATATCAATGACTCCATCCACAAAATCTTCCTTTTTGAGGTCGAACATATCGCAGGTCATCTTGCAGCCGTATAACTTGGCACCGCCATCCACCAGCATTTCAAGATATTCGCGTACGGATGGAACCTTGAGCCCCTTCATTTTTTCTTTCATCATCCAACTGGCAAATGCCGTCATGCCGGGGATGACGCCAAAGATCTGAGGGATGCCGACATAACCCGGAACTCCCATCATGTTCATTTTCATGCTGGTATTCGCGATGGGGGGAATTTCGAGATGGTCCACGCGGTGTTTATTGATCATGTCCAATCCCCAGAAGGTGAAGAAGATGGTCACTTCGACACCATTACCGAGCGCAGCCCAACCCATGATGAGGGCCGGGTAAACCATATCCAGGTTCCCCTTGGAACAGATAAAAGCGATTTTTCGAGGTTCTTCAGCCATTTTGATTGTCCTTTATTGAGTGTGGTTTTGTTGAACTAAACGCAGCCTTCGGGTTTGCCCAGGCCGGAAATTTTGGCAACCTTCTTGGCTGGTCCTTTGGGGAACAATGAGAACAGGTCCTTGGTGCTGATGCCCGAGCCTGTGGTGATGGTCCTTAACGTGGGCGCAGCTCCGCCGGCAGCGGCAGTTTCGCGGCAAAATTCGATGACCTTCCAATGGTTGGGAGTTAATTCTTCAATTCCTTCCTCCTTGGCGATCTCGACCGCGATTTCTTTGGTCCATTCGGCGGGATTGGTCATGAAACCTTCATCATTGATCTGAACTTCTTTTCCTGCAATTTTCTTGACTGGCATAATTGATACCTCCTGAGAAAATGTGTAATGGTCTATTTTTTAATCTTTTTACCGACCATGCTGAATTTGCTGGGCAAAGGAACGTTAATGCCCTTCAACATCAGGTCGTAATACATAAAGCGGAATGCCATTTTTCCCCAATGGTTGATGCGTGATTCACGCAATAGCGAGAAAGGACCAATCACGGGGAGGGGATAATAGCCGTAGACAGGCTCCTGGTCGTAGGAAAAATCGATCATGACCGCTTTTCCGTAACCGCTTTCGATATAACACAGGGAATGTCCATCGAATTTGTGGGTCATTTCCTTGCCGGCGATGTGCGCAAGAAGATTGGCAACGGCTACTTCGATCTCAAAGTGGATGACCGAACCAGCTTTGGATGCCGGGATGTCAGCGGCATCACCCAGAACGAAGATGTTTTCCCATTTCTGCGATTGCAGGTAATCCTTTTTCGTAGGAACGAAATTCAAGGCGTCCCCCATGCCTGAACGACCAATGACGGACGCACCTTTATGGGTGGGGATACTGACCAGCAGATCGAACGGGATTTCCCGTTCGTCAAACGAAACGAGTTTGTTGTTAACCGAATCGACAGAGCCTGCGTAAAAATCGGTTTCGAGGTGGATGCCGCGTTGGGTCAGCAGATCACCCAGGGCAGCGGTGGCAGTGGGTTTGGTAAAGGCGCCGGAAAGCGGCGTGGCATAAGTGAGTTCCACTTTGCTGCGGATACCGCGTTGGGTGAAATACCAATCCGCCAGGAGGAGGAATTCCAGGGGGGCAACCGGGCATTTAATGGGATTCTCGACCACGTTGACCACCAGATGACCACCTTGCCACTTCTTCAGGAATTCAGCAAGGGCAGCAGAGCCATCGGGAGTGTAAAAATCGAATATATTTTTGCGCCATCCGCCGTTTTTCAATCCCTCGGTCTCTTCGGGATGAATATCGGCGCCGGTGGCGATCACGAGGTAATCGTAATCGATCACTTTTCCATCATTGACAAGCTTTACCCGATTGTGATCCGGCTCGATCAACTCAATATCGGCAACGATGAACTCGATATTACGTGGAATAAAGCTGCGTTTGGGTTTGACTACATCTTTTGACTGGTAGATGCCAAATGGGATAAACAGATAACCAGGCTGGTAGTAATGATTCTCATCCTTGTCCACGAGGAGAACTTTCCACTCGCGCGGATCGAGTTTATCCGCCATCTTGCGGGCGATCATCGTTCCTGCCGTACCTGCACCCAAAACCAAGAAAGTCTTCATACTTGTAATCTCCAATGGTTGTTAAAGATTGATTTTTTCGTTGACCTGGCGGGCAAGCAATGCCTGGTCGCGTAATTGATCAGCCAGGGTGGCGCGCAGCAGATCCAAAGCCTGGATGATGCGCGTATCACTGAGCCGATAATTGATGGTCTGTCCATCACGTTCGGCGCGGACAATGCCGCGCTCACGCAGGATCTTGAGATGGCGTGAAACGGTGGGTTGGAGGAGCTCCACTGTATTGGCGATGTCGTTGACATTGCGCGGACCTTGCGCCAGACTGTAAATGATAAGGATGCGGTTAGGATCAGCCAACCCGCTGCAGACCTGGGCGTGCAGGCGTACGACTTCTTCCCTCAAACAATCTGCCATAATTCGCTCCGCTATTACTTTAATACTGGTGAAATATGTATATATATGCTTATCTACATATATTATATAAACTTCATATAGAAAGTAAATATGACATTTGTCTTAATTTGGAGTGTTTATTCAGAGAAGAATAAATGCCACCCGATGAGATGGCCATTTTGGAATTCCTGGAGAAAACCACTCAAGGACTCGCACAGTCCGCTCGGGGCACGAACCTCGAAGTCCTTTGTGCACTTCAAAGGATGGAGATCCCGGATGTTCGTTCCGGGACAAGCAGCGGTGCGTTTTTCACCGCGAAGGTTCTGGCTGTAAGTGCCAGCCGAAGGCACTGGTTGAGGGTACAAGTGGTTAATAGCTCAAAGAGCATAAGTGGAGACTGGTATGCTCACATGTAAATTTTTTTACTATTAATTATTGTGTACCAATCTGAATTGAAGATTTGCTTACATGAACCAAGATTTTAGAATGTGTTTCCTTAAAACTTGTTGGAAAAATATTCTCAAGATAAGAAAATTCGAGCCAATTACTTATCCGATGAAGACATTATCTATTTGTATTGTGGTTTATTAAGATGAATTGATTCAATATTTCTTGCCCTAGGCTTTTTTTGAGAGGGTTCAATATCTAGGTGCAAATACATTCAACATCGTCTATTAACATTACCATATCATTATAATAACTATGTAAATCCGATAAAGTGATATTGCTACTTCCTCCATGAGCAATTGCATTTCTATTTACATTTATGCTTTCCAAAGATGTAAGTTGGTTGGGTTTAATATTATTTTTTATATTTGCCTTCCAATTTGGGTCGAAATCGTTGGCGAGATTTAGAATTGCACTCCAAGTTGGATTAGGGAATTTTTTTAATTTATTGCCAACAAATGTAAAAACATTACCTTTTGCGTTTGGATTTGAATAATCAGTATAAATAATTCTTATACTATTCTCAAGGAAACCAGAAATTCGGATGCACAAATAATAAGTTAACAAGGACTTAATATAGGGATCACCTATGAAATTTTCAATTTCCGTAAAGAGGTTATCGATTACTTTCTTTTCGGCTAATAATTTTGCATTCTTCACTTCAAATCCCTGAAGACTTTAGTTGATAACTCTAGACGATACCGAACATTTTCCTCGTCGGAAGTTGCTGTCTCTGTAACCTTTTGGTAATCCGAAATATTTAATAATTCTGTATACCTCTTCATAATTTTGTTTTCTTCGATTATTGGGCCCGCAATAAGTCGTCTTGCTATACCAACAGTTATAGAATCAAAAATAGCGGCATTTAATGCTCGTTTGGGTTTAAAAGCCTTTGATCCAATATTCTTCTCAATGATTTTAATTGTGTTTACAAAATCGACAGTTAGTTGGTCTTTACCTTGAATCTGAAGATGTCGATTAGATCCCATATATGAGTTTAAAAACTCAGTGATTGGTTTTTGATATTTCTCAGATGTATAGAAGAAAGCAAAGAATCTGAGTATTAATTCAATATCTCTTTTACGAGGGCTCACTGGTCCATATAATTTACGCCAAGCTGGTTCTGTGTTAAGTCCTGATAAGACCTCGTTGAATTCTCCATGGTACAAAGAATCTCGAATTTCTTGCGGTTGAAGTTGAGTCCCACCGGTATTCAATCGTGCAAAGACGAAGTATATGCTACTATTTCCATCATCAGGTTCATCTTGACGAATAATTGTTGCATGAATTATTGAATCATCTAATCTTCGCCTATCCTCCGGTGCAAGCTTTGAATAGGTTAGTCCTTTAAAACTCGTTTTAATACCTGTAAGAGAGAATTCTTTTCCTGTTGGTTTGAAAACCTCCTTATAAAAATATGATAATGAATGTAGTCTTTGTTGACCATCTATAACGAGCAATTTCTCAGTGGCTTCTTCCTTTGATAAAAAAATCCCTGGTACAGGCAAACCTAATAATAAGGATTCAACAAAACGCGATGCTTGTGCGATATTCCAAACAAAACCTCTCTGAAAAGGAGGAACAAAGATATCCCCCCGGTCAATTCTTTTTACTAATCCCTCAACGTCAAAATCTGCTCCATAACTAGTAATCCCGTATTTAAAGGGAAGGTCTTCATCACGATCATTTTTTATGAGAATTTCTTTTTCTTCTTTCATAATTCTCTCCGGTCTTGGTTCAATGCAATGAGTTCAGATAAATCAAAGATATTTACTTTATTATATTGAATATTTTATTTTGTAATTTTGCATCTTCCAAAAATTGGCAATAAATTAGCTCGCCATTACCCACTGGAAAAAACCAAAAGAATATAATTTACTGCATTGGCATTATTTATTATGTCCCTTTGGCCACAAATAGTATATGAAATGGTGACTCCATTGGAGGAGTTATTACTTCGTTGTTTTACTTAGCATTCTCGGTGGGCGCGATACCCTGGCTATAAACCAAGCCAGGGCAGGTGGCTCGAACCTCGAAGTCCTTTGTGCGCTTCAAAGGACGGAGATCCCGGCTGTACTCGCCGGGATAGAACCTCACGGATGTAAAAAGCCACCCGAACGGATGGCTTGAAAAGGTGGGCGCGATAGGGCTCGAACCTACGGACCTCACGGATGTGAACCGTGCGCTCTAACCAACTGAGCTACGCGCCAAAATTCAATTATCAAGTTTCTGGCGCTCTAACCAACAGCCCTTACAGGGTCTGCGAAGCTACGCGCCCAAATTCAATTGTCAAGTATCTGGCGCTCCAACCAACAACCCTTACAGGATCTGCGAAGCTACGCGCCCAATTCATTTTTCATTCAGATTTTAACATGCATGAATGATTACTGCAAGTATGACAGCATTTTATGTCCTTTTGAGGTGGTTTTGGTAATAAAACTCGTTCGAGAATGATGTGAACATATTACCAATTTTGTGTCTATAATGTAATTATTAAACACCTTCTTTCTTACAGGTTGTTTTATTGATAGGTTGGTCTGCCTTTTTCAGACATATTCCTATCAACAGGCATTTGCCATCATGTCTGATCAAAGATTTACGCTTGCACAGGAAATTGGAATCAGCGGCGTTGACCTGGATTGTCCCGTCGAAATCGAAAAGGGGGCGTTACTCACTGACAATGAAACCAACAAGGTCTTGCTTCAATTAAAGCTGAATATTGTTGGTATTGATTACCGGCAGCTCTCATCAGTCAACCTTCGAATCTTTTGTTTTGATGATCTCGGAGATTACATCGCCGGATTCCACCCTTATAAATACAGTTTTACTGACATCAATCTCTATGGTGTTCGATCCTTCGAGGATGGAACTCCGATCCTGCTGGATTTTAGAACCAGAAGGGTTGAGGTCACCATTGAAAAGATCGTTTTCACAGACGGGCACGAGCGTTACCCGGCCGGTCATCTCATTCAACCGCCGGAACAAAAACGAATTGATACCCTGAGCATCGAATTGCGCGACCAGGTGAACAGGGATACCTTCTTGCTGCTTCCTGACGAGAACAGGGAGCATATTCAATTCATTCCGATGCAGTTGGACGATTTCTGGTTGTGCACCTGCGGCAGAGCGAATCGAAATCGGGATGTGAAATGCGGCCGCTGCGGTATCGATCGAAAATGGTTGTTCAGAAACCTGAGCGAAACCGGTATCCAGAGGAATCTCGAAAGATACGAAGAGACTCTGCAACAGATCTATGAGGAGGAAAAGCAGATCAAGGAACAGAGACTGGTTGTTCGTCAAAAATGGCAGCACCAGCTCCAGAGGGTGTTTTTATTTGTTCTATTTAGCGGAGTGTTCCTCGCACTTTTCTTCTATGTGGGAAATCCGTACATTAAATATGTTCAGGCGAAAAGTTTGCTGAAAAGCGCGGAATACGACCAGGCGATATCCATATATGAGTCCCTGGGCGATTTTAAAAATTCCAAGGAGATGATCAAAGAGGCTACCTATGAAAAAGCCTATGACCGGCTGGCAAACAGGAAATTCGAAGAGGCAATCGCCCTGTTTGCCGGTAATTCCGGTTACAGGAATTCAAAGGAAATGGTTTCCGAGGCAAAATACCAACAGGCAAATTACTTCCTGGCGAACCAACTTTTCGATGAGTCCATCATGGTTTTCACCAGCCTGAATAATTATAAAAATTCCAACCAACTGGTTCGCGAAGTAAATTATATAAAGGCAAAAGATTTGCTCGACCAGAATAAATTCGAAGCCGCTGCCGCGGTCCTTAGTTTTAACCGCGGTTACAAGGACAGTGATAAATTGTTCAACAAGGCTTATTTCCTTTGGGGTATGCAATTAATGGGACGCAACCAATGGGAGGACGCCAAAAACATTTTAAGCAAAGTGGATAAAAAAGCGTACCCCGAGGTATCGGCTTTGATTGAGGATGCGCAAAAGAGGATCGATAAAGATAAGAAGGATAAAAAGGAAAAGCAATCAAAGAAATAACGGTGAAGTAACGATCAATGACCCCCCTCTTTGGTACTCGATACTTCAATACAGGACAACTTTTAGTGGAACAGATCAACTCCAATCTTATTGCACCCTGCGGAATGAACTGCGCGCTGTGTCAAGCGCATTTACGTGGAAAGCATCCATGTATCGGCTGCAGGAATATCACTTCCGAAGCCCCAAAAACCATCCTCTTGTGTGTTATGCGTACATGCACCCAACGAGAGGATGATTTTTGTTACGCTTGCGCGGATTATCCTTGTGACCGTTTAAAACACATGGATCAACGCTACAGGGGAAAATACAATATGAGCGAAATTGAGAACCTGGAGTATATCCGAATGCACGGAATGGATCAGTTTCTCGACCAACAGCGCAAGCAATGGCAATCCGACCTTGGAATCCTGTGCGTTCACGATAAAAGATATTATTAGTCCGCCTTTACTCCTTCGACCTTTTGGGTCGAAAGACCCAATCCGAATAACAAATGTCACCTTCCACTTGCGAACTGGAAGGTTTTTGATTAACATAGAGGGACATACAATTCAGAGGAATTTGGTATTATTTACATTACTCGTTGAAAGGAGCAAGGGATGAAGTTCAAGTATCTGGGAAAAAGTTACAACCGGCCCGATGCCATCGGCAAGGTGACAGGCAAAGCAATCTACCTTGACGATATTCGTATCCCCGGCATGCTGCATGCGGCCATTCTGCGACCGGAATATGCTCACGCCAAAATTCTCAGCATCTCCACGGAAGAAGCGGAAAAGATGCCTGGAGTGGTTAAAGTGGTTACCGGTAAGGGTTGCAAGTATCATTATGGCGACAACATCCGCGACCTGGTGCCCATGGCTATTGACAAGGTGCGTTACATTGGCGAACCGGTGGCGGCAGTGGTGGCAGATACCCTCGCAAACGCCGAGGCCGCACTCTCCAGGATCAGGGTCGAGTACGAACCGCTGCCGGTCTATGTGGACGGGCGCGATGCGATGAAACCCGATGCCATTCTTATCCATGAAGAAAATGGAGAATACTGGCACCTTCCCACACTCAAACCCTCTCCTGGAACAAATATTGCCAATACTTATCACTTGAAAAAAGGCGCCGGTGTTGAAGGCTTCAAGGATGCCGAAGTGATCGTTGAGGGTGATTTCCTGTATCCCCTGGCTTCCTGTGCGGCGATCGAACCTCACGGATCCATTGTCTGGTTCAAGGAAGACCATACCATCGACGTGTGGTCCTCTTCCATCTGCCCCTTCATCATCCGCGAAGATCTGGCGCATTCCTATGGCGTCCCCGTTTCGGACGTGCGCGTGCGCATACCGGATATCGGCGGCTGCTTTGGATATAAATCCGACATTACCGTTGAGCAAACCATTGCCTGGATCGCAAGCTTCGTGCCGGGGCATCCCGTCAAATGGGTGGCCACCCGCCAGGAGGATTTCACTTCCACTCTCCTTGGTCACGGAATCCGCTGCCGCATGAAGATCGGCGCCAAAAAGGACGGCAAACTGGTTGCCATCCAGAATGAGGTCATTCACTCCGGCGGCGCATATGCAGATACTCCTGTAAATGTGACCATGGCTGCCGTGCACAACTCCCCCGGACCCTATGAGTTCGAGCATTGTGACCTGATCGGATATACCGTTTATACAAACACCCCTCCGGTGGGAGCCTTCCGCGGGTATGGGCACCAGGAAGGGCAATTTGGCACAGAAAGGTTGATGGACATCCTAGCACGCAAGTTGAACATGGATCCCATCCAACTGCGCGAGATGAATTACCTCACCGAAGGAAAGGTAAATGCGCTCGGTGAAAAAATGTGGAAGACGCATGGCGATATTGTGCAGTGTTCCGATATTGTCAAAAAGAAGGTCTTCAGTAAACCCAAACCAGCAGAAGATGAAAATTACTACTACGGACGCGGTTTCGCCGCGGTGATGAAATCACCCAAAGGTGCTTCGTTTTCCACCAAGGGCTGCTATATGAAGATGAATATCGACGGCAGCGTTACTGTTTCGATGGGTGGAGCTGAAGTGGGACAGGGTTTGCGCACCGTTGTGCGCCAGGTAACCGCCGAAGCTCTCAAGATCGATCCCGAGCGGGTCAGCGTCTATAACGACATCGACACCCAGTATTCGCCTTATGAATGGCAGACCATCGGCTCGATGTTCACCACGCAGGGCGGACGGGCAATCATTCGCGCCGCGAATAAATTGATCGCGATTTTGAAGAATACAGCCGCCCAGGTGCTCAAGACGGATGTCGATTACCTGGAATATGACGGCGAGTACGTCTATCTGCGCAACGATCCGGATATCCGTGTTTCCGTAAAAGAGATCAACCGCGGGTTCATCACATCAGACGGCATCACTGTGGGCGAGGTCGCCCAGGCGGTATCCGATGCGCGACTGCCGCGCTACGCCAACCCGGATGAAAACGGACAGGGAAGCCTGGGCGTCAGCTACACTTTTGGGGCCACCGCCGCGGAGATCCGCATCGAGAAAAAAACCGGTAAGATATTTGTTGATAATTTCACGTCTGTCTTTGATATCGGGCAGGTGATCAACCCCAAGCAAGCCCGAGGATCGGTAACCGGCGGCGTGAATATCGGCATCGGTGCTGCGCTGTATGAAAAACTAGAGTTCAGCGAGGATGGCAAGATCCTCAACCCGCACCTGTTCAAGTATCATCTTCCCACCTTCAAGGAAGCGCCAAAAATGGATGTGGAATTTGTGGAGACGCCCGACGCTGTCGGTCCGTTTGGCGCACGGGGACTTGGAGAACACTCGGTCATCGGCCCAGCCCCGGCCATCCTCAACGCCATCCATGACGCGACGGGTGTGGATTTCTATGAGATCCCAGTTACTCCCGACGTGATGAAGAAAGCCATCGAATCCAGGCAGGAGGTGAAATAATGGTAGAAAAGATTTCCTTTACCATCAATGGAAAACCAACGACCGTCGAGGTCGATCCGGAGATGCTTGTCATCGATGTGATCCGCGAGGTGCTCAATCTCACCGGCACCAAACGCGGCTGCGACAATTCCACCTGCGGCACCTGTACCATAGTGGTGAACGGTAAAGCGGTGAAAAGCTGCAACATGCCGGTGAAGAAGATCGCAGGGACGGAAGTTCTCACGGTGGAGGGACTGGCGAAAGGCATGGAACTGCATCCGATCCAGAAGGCGATTTCGGAATCCGGAGCCGTCCAATGCGGTTTCTGCACACCGGGGATCGTGATGGAACTTTACGGCCTGCTGGAGGAAAAACCGGAAGCCTCTGAAACCGAGATCGAAAACGCGCTCAACAAGCATTTGTGCCGCTGCACGGGATACGAACCGATCCGTGACGGTGCGTTGATGGCGCAAAAACTGATCCAGGAAAGGCAATAATCTTCAGGAATCTACAACAAGACCGTTCAAAAACTGAACGGTCTTGTTCGATTAACCAACGATCAGCCGAACCTTCCGGTGATGTAATCGAGGGTACGTTTGTCTTTGGGGGTATAGAAAATTTCTTTTCCCGGTCCGAATTCGATCAATTCCCCCATGAGAAAGAATGCTGCATAATCGCCCACACGCACGGCCTGCTGCACGTTGTGAGGGGCAATGATGATGGTGTACTGGTTTTTCAACTCACCCAGCATTTCTTCAATATTGGCGGTGGCAATCGGGTCCAGGGCGGAGGTAGGCTCATCCAACATGATCACTTCCGGTTCCTGTGCCAGCACGCGTGCCAGGCAAACACGCTGCTGCTGACCACCCGACAGACTGTACGCTGAATCCTTCAAGCGGTCGTTCACTTCTTCCCAGAGGAAAGCCTGGCGCAACGCTTTTTCAACCGATTCATCCAATTTCTTTTTGTTTCGTTCACCCGCCATGACCAGACCGTATGCGACGTTTTCAAAGATCGAAAGCGGAAGCGGCACGGGGCGTGAGAAAACCATGCCCACTTTGCGACGCAATTCGATCACATCGGTGCTGCGGTCAAGGATATTCTTTCCATGAAAAAGAACTTCTCCGCGTAGTTCTTTCACATCCGCCAGGTCATTGAGGCGGTTGAGCACGCGCAGGAAGGAGGATTTTCCGCCGCCGGCAGGACCAAACAGGACGGTAATGGCCTTGGATTCGATCTCGAACGAAATGTTTTTCAAACTCTCATTATCGTCCGAGTAGCGAAGGGAAAGGTTCTTTATGATGAATTCTTTCATACCGTCACCATTGGCGTTTTGCACGGGCACGGGAACGGATCAGCGTGGCGACCAGATCCATTCCGAGGACAAAAATGAGGAGCACCAAGACAGTTCCGTATTGTATCTTCACTGGCATGCCCGGAATTTGCGTGGAGATGACGAAAATATGGTATGGCAGCGCCATTGTCGCATCCATGGGGGAATGCGGGAGCATGGGCAGGAAGAAGGTGGCACCGGTAAAGAGGATCGGCGCAGTCTCACCGGCAGCCCGTTCCAGACCGAGGATGACACCGGTGATGATGCCGGGTAATGCCTGGGGCAAAACGACGCGCTGTACGGTCTGCCATTTACTGGCACCGAGTGAGGTGGAAACCACCCTGAAGGAATTGGGAACACTGCGCAACGCTTCTTCCGTGGTGGTGATGATCGTCGGCAAGGTCATGATCGAAAGCGTCAGGGATGCGGAAAGAATGCTCGTCCCAAACCGCAGAAATACTACAAAAAGCCCCAATCCGAAAAGGCCGTAGACCACGGAGGGAATGCCTGCCAGGTTGATGATGGCGATACGGATCAGGCGAGTCCAAATATTTTCCTGGGCGTATTCCGAAAGGTAGATGCCGGCCAAAATGCCCAAAGGAACTGAAAATACTGCTGTACCTATGGTCAGGTAGAGGGTACCCACAATGGCCGGGAGGATGCCGCCTTCACGCATTCCATTGGAGGGTGCGGCGGTCAGAAATTCCCAATTAATGGCGGGAGCACCTTTAACCACGATGTAAATGACCAATCCCAGAATGGGAATGATGGTAAGTAGAGTAATGAACCGCAGCGCATAAAAGCCGACCCTCTCCACAACCTTTTCCCTGCTTGCATTGCGTGCGGTTGTCATGAGAGCAGCCTTTCCGAACGTTGGCGGGATTTTGTGCTGATCAAACTGGCAAAGATATTAATGACCAAAGACAGCAGGAACAAAATGATGCCGATCAAGAAAAGCACCTGGTAATGCTGACTTCCGGCGGCGACTTCGCCCATCTCCGAGGCGATGGTGGCAGTCATGGTTCGAATGGGCATGAAGAGGGAATTCAAATGCACCGGCATGGTGGGCGCGTTTCCGGTAACCATCATGACCGCCATGGTCTCACCCAATGACCTGCCAATGCCCAGCATAATTGCTGTCATTACACCGCTTTTGGCTGCCGGGAGGGTGACGTTCCAGATCGTTTGCCAGCGGGTGGCTCCCAACGCCAGGGCTGCCTGGCGGTAAGAATTCGGAACCGTATTGAGCGCGTCCTCTGCAACGGACACAATGGTGGGGATCGAGATCAATCCAAGCAAGAGGGCGCCGGTAAAAGCAGTCAAACCGGTGGGAATATCCAAAAACTTGCGGATGAAGGGCACAAAGACCAGTATTCCGATGAAGCCCAACACCACGGAAGGAATTCCGGCAAGAATTTCCACGATGGGTTTCAAAATTTCTCTGATCCAGGGTGGGGCTACCTCAGAAAGATAGACAGCGGTGCCAATTCCAAATGGTATGGCAATGATGGTTGCAACAATGGTAACCAGCAGGCTGCCAAGGAACAATGGGATGATGCCGTAATATCCTTCGATGGGATACCAGCGAATGGATAAGAGCGATTTTAACGGCGTGGATGCCAGCGCGGGCAAACCTTCACGCAGTAAAAAGAAAAGTATGAGCAGTACGAAGAGAATGCTGGAATAGCCGCAAATGCGGATTACGCTATTGATGATGCGGTCGTTAACCTTGCCTTTTTGTTCCATTGCCATCCTGTTATTGGTTATGAATTGGAACAAATCCCAATTCTTTTACGATCGCCTGGGCTTCTGGAGAAAAGATCCAATCCAGGTATTCTTTAATTGCACCAGTAGGCACATTTTGGGTGTACATGTAAAGATCACGTGAGATCAGGTAGGAGTTATCGGTGACTGTTTCAGCAGATGGAATGACATAGTTTTCAGGTGTTGCATCCGAAGAGATGCCCAGGATCTTGACCTCGTCGGTGACATAACCCAGTCCGTCATAACCGATGGCGTTGGGATTATCCCGCACTTCCGAAATGATCCCTTCCGATGAGGGGAGCAATAGGGTGTCTGCCGAAAAAATGGTCTTGTCCTCTTTACTGCCTTTACGGATAACCGACTCCAGGAAGTATACGTGGGTACCTGAATTGGTCTCACGAGAAAGGCGTACGATCACGCGATCTTCACCACCCACTTCGCTCCAGTTGTTGATCTCGCCACGGTAGATCTTGGAAAGCTGGTCGAGGGTGAGATGATCCACTGGATTTTCCCGGTTCACGATGACCGCGATGGCATCCCTGGCGATAATGAATTCCTGTGGATGCAAGCCGACAGCTTCAGCCTCTGCAAGTTCTTCGGGTTTGATTTGACGGGAGGCATTGGCAATATCCACGGTCTTGTTGATCAAAGCAGTTATGCCTGTTCCTGAACCACCGCCGGTAACAGAGATGCGAACGGAAGGCTGGATCTTTTGGTATGCCTCTGCCCAAGCCAGTGCCAGATTAACGATCGTATCGGAACCTTTATTCTCGATATACGCTGATTTTTGTTGGTCTTCTGAAGGATTTGATGGGGAAGCGCAACCGGATAAGAATATCAGCAACAATATTGAAAGCAGAAGGGCGAATTTCCTCATATAACCATTATATTCGAAATCGTCCGTTTTTCAGAAAAGTCGCCAGAAAATCCGATCGAAGCAGGAAAAAAATCGAATGCGGTATAATCAATCGGTTATCAATATGAAAGAGGTTTTGATATGGATTTCGGAAATATTCAACAAGTAGACATCGATGAGCAGATGCGTTCGGCGTATCTGGATTATGCCATGAGCGTCATTGTTTCGCGTGCATTGCCCGATGCCAAGGATGGTTTGAAACCAGTTCACCGGCGCATTTTGTATGCGATGTTTGACATGGGCATTCGCGCGAACTCAACTTACAAAAAATCCGCTCGTATCGTTGGAGAAGTGCTGGGCAAATATCACCCGCACGGCGATTCGGCGGTGTACGAGGCAATGGCACGAATGGCGCAAGATTTTTCGATGCGCTACTTGTTGGTGGATGGGCAGGGAAACTTTGGCTCGATCGATGGAGATGCCCCGGCTGCCATGCGTTACACCGAAGCCCGCCTTCATGCAGCGGCTGAGGAAATGTTGGCCGACATCGAAAAGGATACCGTCGATTTTATTGACAACTTCGACGGATCTCTAAAAGAGCCGGTGGTTTTGCCTTCCCGGCTGCCAAACCTGCTGTTAAATGGCGCTTCGGGTATTGCAGTGGGAATGGCAACGAGCATTCCACCACACAACCTGCGTGAAATATCAGGAGCCGTCAGCCACTTAATCGACAATTACAACCGTATCGACGATGTATCGGTGGAAGAACTCATGCATTATGTTCAGGGCCCCGATTTTCCCACAGGTGGCGTCATTGTTGGACGTGACAGTGTACAACAGGCATACAGCACCGGCCGCGGACGGCTGGTCGTACGCGGGATGGCACATATCGAGGAAATGAAGGGCAACCGCTACCAGATCGTCATTACCGAAATCCCCTACCAGGTCAACAAAACCAGTTTGATCGAACGCATTGCGGAACTGGCGAGGGAAGGCAAAATCGATGCGATCTCCGACTTGCGCGATGAATCCGACCGGCGCGGAATGAGCATTGTCATTGAATTGCGCCGCGGCGCGCAGCCCAAACTGGTGCTCAACCAGTTGTATAAATATACTCCGCTGCAATCCACGTTTTCGGTTCATCTTCTGGCGCTGGTCAACGGCGAACCCCGGCTGCTGTCGCTCAAACGCGCGTTGCAGATCTATATCGAACACCGGCAGGAGATCATCACCCGCCGCTCCAAATTTGAACTTGAGAAAGCCAGGAACCGCGCGCACATCCTGGATGGATTGTTGATCGCGCTGGCAAACCTGGATGAAGTGATCAAGACCATCCGCGAATCCAAGGATGCGGATGCGGCCAAGGAACGTTTGATCAGCAGGTTCAAATTATCCGAGATCCAGGCACAGGCGATTTTGGATATGCAATTGCGCCGCCTGGCAGCATTGGAACGCCAAAAGATCGAGGATGAGCACCGCGAAGTGCTGGCGCGAATTGCCTACCTGGAGGATCTTCTGCTGCATCCGGCAAAGATACTCGGCTTGATCAAGGACGATCTGGCTGCCCTGGTAGAAAAATTTGGTGACGAACGCCGCACTCATATTGTTGCCGAATCCCACGAGGAGTTGAAAGAGGAGGACCTGATCAATGATGAGGCAGTGTTGATCACCGTCACCCAAAAAGGATACATCAAGAGGGTCGCAGCGAGCCTGTACCGCACACAAGGCAGGGGAGGGCGCGGGGTTTCCGGACAGACCATTCGCGAGGAGGATGAGATCCTCTTCCTGCTGCCAGGACGAACGCTGCATACGCTGCTGTTCTTCTCAGATCGGGGAAAGGTTTATTCCGAAAAGGTTTATCAAATCCCGGATGCCAACCGCACCGACCGCGGAATACCGATCGTGAACGTTCTGGCACTCGATGCAGGTGAGCGCATCACGGCGGCGGTTTCGGTTCCCAATTTTGAAGAAGGGTCGTACTGCACGATGGCAACCCTCAACGGTCGGGTCAAACGGGTAGCGTTATCAGAGTTCTCCAGCGTGCGTCCTTCCGGATTGATCGCAATTACATTGGATGCGAAGGATCAACTCTACTGGGCGAGGTTGACTACCGGAAAAGACGAGATCATCATGGTCACGCGCCAGGGACAGGCGCTGCGCATTCCTGAATCCGATATTCGCAGCATGGGCAGACCGGCGGCGGGCGTCACAGGCATCAAACTGAAAGGTGATGATCTGCTTGCTTCAATGGATGTGATCGAGCCGAAAGGTCAGTTGCTGGTGGTGACCGAACGAGGGTTTGGTAAACGCACCAACCTGGACGAATACCCGGTTAAAGGACGCGCGACCGGTGGGGTTGCGACCATCGCACAAAAAAGCCTTCCGCAGATCGGCTGCATCGCCTCTTCACGCGTGGTGCAAGAAGCGGATGAGGTTTCCATCATCTCATCCAACGGTATCATGCTCAGGTTGAAGGTCAGTAATATTTCCATGAGCGGGCGAGCCACACGCGGATTTAAGTTAATGGACCTGGGTGCAGATGATATCGTGGCTTCTCTTGCGCGCATTCCGGACAACGAAGTAAAACAAAACGGCAGCAATGAATAATGATCAAGGGTAGTTAACAGCCAAGAGCCCCGATATACAAGCGGGGCTCTATTTATTTTTACAATGGAGATTTTAAATCGGGGGGTATACCTTCTGGAACAGGATCAGGATGAAGATGCCCAAAACCGCCACCATCAAAAAAATGAATACAGCGATGATAAACCGCTGGGGGGCCGTCATGCCAAGTACTGGGCCGCGGTTTTTATTCGGCACGATCTCGACATTCGATTCCTCCGCTGGTATATCTTCTGTTAATTCAGAGTTGACAGAGTTGCGCAGGTCATCCAGCATTTGATCCTCCCGAGTCGGCGGCTACACCTGGACGCAGGTGAACATCACCGATTTCAAAACTGATTTCGCGGTCGTCATCAACGATCAAAACCAGGTTTCCCTGATCGTTGATCCCTTTCATTGTACCAATTATAGATGGTTTTCCCGAATGTTCAATGCGTACTTCTTCCCCCTTGAATGCGAGGCGATCCTGCCATTCCTGTAAAAATTCAGCAGACCCGATCTTTCCTCTCCATTTTTCAAGGGCATGTATTACATTCTGAAGGAGCAACCAGCGGTCGACCAGGCAAGTGGTCTCGTGTTCGAGGCTGGTGGCGGGGAATTGCTGATTCCCGGCAGGCGGGACGGATTCGCAGCTAATGTTGATACCGATGCCCATGATGATCCCATTGACCAGGCCATCCATCCAGGACGCTTCGACCAGGATGCCGCAGAATTTTCTGCGGTTGATCAGCACATCATTGGGCCATTTGATTTCCACTTTTGCACCCAACATCTGATTCACCGCTTCGCGTACGGCAATCCCGCACAGCGGAGAAAAGAGAGGGATCATCGATTTTTCCGCGTCATTAGGCTTAAGGATCAGGCTTAACGCCAGTGATGAACCCGGTTTTGTGATCCAATGCCGGTCGAACCGGCCGCGCCCCTTGGTTTGTTCGTTGGCTACCACCAGCGAATAATCGGCTGCACCGCTACTCGCCCAAGCCAGTGCCTCGTCATTCGTAGAACCGATTGTGTCAAAATACTTGAGTTGGGTTACCTTGGTAGACGATAAATAATTATTCATTAAATCGATCATAATTTACAATTCTACCGTTAAATCGAGAAGGCGGCTGAAAGGCCGCCTTCTCCTGAATGTTGTGAACTTATTCGGAAACGATCTTAATGCTTCTCGGTTTGGCTTCTTCCGCCTTGGGTACGCGCACCGTCAATACACCATTTTTCATGGATGCTTCGATCTTATCTGAAAGAACAGGATCTTCGATTTCGATGGAGCGGCTGAATTTGCCCACCGGCATCTCTGAGAACAGATAATTTGAGTTCTCATCGCGGGTATCCTTGTACTCGCCATTGATGGTAAGAATGCCATTGTTGAACTCGATATTAATTTCCTCGGCAGTCAGACCGGGCAGCAAACCGGTGATTGTGTAATCATCTGCAGCCGCTTTCATTTCCAACGGGAAAGAGAGGATCCTCTCAGAACTCATACTATTCTCAAGCATTTTTCTCAGCATGCGGCGGCGTGTTTCGGCTACCAACTCAGGATTTCGAACATATAGTGTCATTTCAAACCTCCAATTAGTCATCTCTATTTATGACTTCATTTTAGGCTACAGGTATTGGAGGAAGATAAGTAAAGTGTAATAGAAATATTAATTTTTTAGGCTCGGTGGATGGTTGTGGTATGATGGAGGGGCTGGAGAAAAGAAATGGACGATAGAATTACGATCATAGAAGGACCCACCCCGGTTTTCGAGCGCATAGACGATGGATGGCCGTTGGGATTGAACGAGGGTCCGGCGTATTACGATATGGCACTGACCAGGCTGCGCACATTCAACGGACCGGCACTGGTGGAGAGATGTCACCGCGCGTGGAATCAAAATGAACCGATCTTCCTGCATTACCGCAACGAAATGGGGCTGGAATCCAAGGTTCCCATCCTGGCTGCGCGCGCCAGCGAAATGGAGGAAGGCCAGGTGCTTTACCTGTGGATCATGAAACCCCAGGAAGATTGGCCTTTGGATTAACACAGCGATATTATTTCAACATTCCGGATTGTAAGAATCCGGAATGTACTTTAAAAGCGATACACATCTGGGTGAGGGGGGCACCCAAATGTGTATCAAATGAAATATACCAAAAACAAAAGGATCATGCAAGGGTAAAATTAATTGAAGTATCTTAAAAACTTGTGCCCCAGGAGGGACTCGAACTCTCAACCTAAGCGTTAGGAGTGCTTTGCTCTGTCCTATTGAGCTACTGGGGCAACAACCAGATTATAGCATTGCAAATACCCTGCTTCAAGGGTAAATCGAGGAACGTAAAAATCGATGGATAAATCACTGATCGGTGCAACTCAAAATATCGAGATCCAGAACGCAGTTTACGGGGGCAACTTTGTCGGTCGCTCTCCCGAAGGCAAGACTGTCTTTGTGCCTTATGCTCTGCCGGGCGAACAGGTGGAAGTGCGCATTACCGAAGATAAAAAGAACTATGCCAGGGGAAGTTTGAATAAAATAATCACCCCTTCCGAAGAACGAAGACCTGCCCGCTGCCGGCATTTTGGAATTTGCGGCGGATGCCATTATCAACACATTCCTTATGTCAGGCAACTGGAATTGAAGCGGGGTGTTGTGCAGGATCAATTCACAAGGATCGGCAAATTCAAGGACCCGGTGGTCAATAATGTTATCCCTTCTCCAAACGAGTGGAATTACCGCAACACCGTACAATTTCATGTTTCAAAAAATGGAAAACTTGGATTTCAAAAGAGCGCCAGTGCGGATACGCTGGAGATCGAGGAATGCCACCTGCCGGAGCTCCCGATCATGGAGTTGTGGCAGCAGCTGGAACTGGATGCGGAGGTGGAGATCGAGAGGGTGGTCGCGCGTTCTGACTCGGATGGCGAGATGTTGCTGGGACTGGAAATCAAGGGGGAGGAAACACCTGATTTCAACATCGATTTTCCACTTTCGGTGGTGATGCTTGGAAAAGATCAGGATGTGGTGCTCTCCGGAGAATCCACTTCGAGGTTTGAAATCAAGGGACAGGAATTTGTTGTCAGTGCGGGTTCGTTCTTCCAGGTCAACGGGAAACAGGCAGAAGCTTTGGTGAATCATGTTTTGAACCTGGTGATTTGGGATACCCGCAAAACCGTTTTTGACCTTTACTGCGGAGTGGGGTTGTTCTCCAGGTTCCTCGCTCCATTGGTCAAGGAAATGATCGGCATCGAGCTTTCAGAGAGCGCGTGCAATGATTTCGCCGCCAACCTGGAACCATTCGATAACACCTCTTTATATATCGGACCTGTTGAACAGATCCTTCCGGAGTTGAAGGTGAGACCGGATGTTGTTATTGTCGATCCTCCACGGGCTGGGTTGGGAACAAATGTGGTGGATGCCATAGTCAAATCTGGTGCAAGCGAAATCATCTATGTCTCATGTGATCCTTCCACGCTGGCGCGCGACTGCCGCGCACTGGTTGACGGGAGATTTCAGCTGAAGGATATTCAACCCTTTGATCTCTTTCCGCAGACCTATCATATAGAAACGGTAGTGTTGATGACGAGGGTACAAGAATAACTGTGTGAGAATCCATTAAATTATCGTTTCCGAGATTTGAGAGCGCATTTTCAACGCATGAAGAATGAAAAAATTGAACCGTTTTGACTTTGATCAGAAACGTATAATTCAGTAAGGCGCATTAGATTTTGTTTTTAAGGTGGGATACTGTTCATGGACAGGATGAGGAGGATTGCAGAATGCGAGAATTTCCGAGGACAGAAAAATACGATAAGGACTGGGTTTGTGAAAATTGGATGGGGCCAAATCCTCTGTGGCTGCTTGAGGAATTATGCGAACACTTAACGCTGAAGCCGGGGATGAAGGTTCTGGATATGGGCTGCGGAAATGGCATTACTTCAGTGTTTCTTGCGAAAGAATTCGGCGTAACCGTATTTGCCAACGATTTGTGGATAAGCGCGACAGAGAATCTAAAGCACTTTGAGGAAGCCGGTGTAGCTGACCTGGTGTTTCCCATCTATGCGGAAGCCCATACCCTGCCTTATGCCGATGGATTCTTCGACGCTGCGATATCCATAGACAGTTACCAATATTATGGAGCGAGTGAAACGTATTTTCCCTGCACATACTCCAAGCTGGTAAAGAACGGCGGTCAATTAGGCATCGTGGTTCCGGGTTTGACGAAAGAATTCGATAAAGGTTATCCCGAAACGCTGAAAGAGTATTGGGAGGGGGACATGTTCAGCTTTCACAGTAAGAATTGGTGGCGGCATCTTTGGGAAAAGACCGGAATTGCCGAAATCACCGCTTGTTATGAGATGGAAGAACCCAAAGAAATATGGCAGCCGTGGGCAAAATGGGCAAAGGATAACCGCGGTTTTAAGGATGTTGAATTTTTGAATTCCGATACCAACAATGACCTTGCGCTAATCGTCATGAGCGCTATAAAACATTAGGCTGCTCCGGCGGTGTGACCGCACCTGACTATTCTGGGTTGAGGTTATCTGCGCCAAGCGGCGGTATTACAGTAATTTCAACGGTGAGCACTTTACGATATTACCAACGATGGCAGAGCAGAATTGGGAGAAACCAAGGCTGTCCTGACTTCCGCGCTCCATATGTGATATTCATGTCAACTCAGTTTTTTAGAAACTGAGTCTATTTTTACCTCTTGACTGATTCCATAAATGGTAATAATATAAATTATGGAATCAATCAGGAGCAAGTATGAAAGATAAGAACCGCACAATTGATATGAATACCATATTGAACCCGGTGAGAATGAGGATCATTCAGAGTTTGGTCACGAAAAAAACCATTACCACGAATGAATTATCCGAATCCATGAACGATATTCCGAAAACAACCCTTTACCGGCATGTGAGGATATTGATCGACAGCGACATTCTTTCAGTTGTCTCTGAAAAAAAGATCCGGGGAAGCGTGGAACGGACACTAGCGTTGAACCTGAGTTCATTGACCGATCTCAGTACGCCTGAGAATGCCGTGAAAAATACATTTGGATTCCTTATGAATATTTACGCCAGGTTTGAAAAATATCTGACTGAAAACAAGGACAACCTCGCCAAACAAAAGGTATTTTGTTCCAACAGTGTGATGATGATGAGCGATGAGGAATTTGATTCCTATCTGATGGAGATGAACGCACTATTTCAAAAATACAACCTGG
Organism: Anaerolineaceae bacterium; assembly: GCA_034428895.1. GTDB lineage: Bacteria > Chloroflexota > Anaerolineae > Anaerolineales > Anaerolineaceae > UBA6107. The sequence continues at coordinate 24,566 of DAOUGM010000111.1, read as the reverse complement.
AAAGTACGGAAAATCGAAAAGCAAGGGATATATCCATCATCTCGTCACCTGTCGAGGAAAGCTAAAAATATTTTTTGATCGTTGAGAAAAAACCAACCTAACATTTATTGAAAAGAGAAAAGAGAACATGAACACCCAGTACCAAACCAAGCAGTTGAAACCAAAAATGAAAGGTGGATCCAGGATTATGGCGGTCATTGGAATCATCATTGCGGTCATGGCGGTCTTCGCAATTGTGGGTACCATTTTACGCGCCACCTACTTTACGGCGAAAATGGAAAAAATTACCCCATACGGCCAACTGGTGGATGTTGCTGATGGACAAATGCACGTTTACTCAATGGGCAGCGGCAATAAAACGGTCGTGTTATTAGCAGGATCGGGTATTGCATTGCCTTCTGCTGATTTTGGTCCGTTGATGCACAAACTCAGCGAAAAATATACTGCAGTTACTGTAGAATATTTTGGCGTGGGTTTCAGCAGCGAAACAACCATGCCGCGGACGGTTGATAATTATGTCGAAGAAATCCGGACGGCACTCAATGAAGCGGGATTTCATCCCCCATATGTGCTGATGGCGCACTCGATTTCAAGCGTAGTTAGCGAATATTATGCTGAAAAATACCCGGAAGAGGTGCAGGCCATCATCTCACTCGACGGCACCTCAACGGCTTATTATGATGAAATGCCGGATTTTGTAAAAAAGGTGATGGTTATCGCCAAGGTTCAGCAAACCATAGGACTGCCTTCAATCCTGGCACCCCTGGTTGTCAATCGCAATGATTCGCTTGCAAAAGGTTATACCTCCAGGGAAATCAATGACCTGGTAGTGTATTCCGGGTTCTCGGTCAACGATACCTTTTTGGCGCAGATGACAAACACTGCCGGGTTCATTAAGCAAACCATGGAAATGCCGTTCCCTGAGTCTGTTCCATATTTCAAAATCATTTCCAGACAAACTTATGAAACGCCAAACAAGCAGATCAAAATCAGCCCACAGGAATACCAGATGCAGCATCTTGAACGGATCGGCGGGCACGCAGAATATGAAATTCTGGATGGAACTCACTTTATCTACCTAAACAATGTGGATCGAATCATTGAGATCACCGATGAATTTTTATCGAGGTAAATTAATAAGGCACAGGTGGTCTTTAGGTTTATCATCCGATGATGAGGTGAGACTTGCCAAGTCATCCAATGGAAGAAATATCAACAAGTTCGTGAGAGTGTAGAAAGATAATCACCAACAAAGCGGTTGAATAACAACCACAATCAGGAAAAGGAAGTGTGAAATGTTGATCATCAATAATTTAAGCAAGACTTATAAAGGCGGCAAAAAGGCAGTGGATGACATCAGCCCGCACGTTCGACCGGGGGACATCTTTGGATTTATCGGCCCGAATGGGGCAGGAAAGACCACCAGCATCCGCTCAGTGGTTGGAGTGCTCGATTTCGAAGAAGGAGAAATCCTGATCGACGGCCATTCCATGAAAAAGGAACCGCTGGCATGCAAGAAAGTTACCGCGTACATCCCGGATAACCCGGATCTCTATGAACATCTGACAGGAATTCAGTATCTCAATTTTGTGGCAGATATTTTTGGAATTCCTGCCGCACTGCGGGAAGAGAGAATTAAAAAATATTCAGACGCCTTTGAAATCACCGGGAACCTCGGCGATCTGGTCTCTTCGTATTCACATGGGATGAAGCAGAAGCTGGCCATTATTTCCGCCGTAATCCATGATCCCAAGATGCTGGTACTGGATGAGCCTTTCGTCGGTTTGGATCCGAAAGCCGCCGTTGTATTAAAGGAGATCATGCGAGAATTTTGCGCTTTCGGGAGCGCCATTTTCTTTTCCACGCATGTGCTGGATGTGGCAGAAAAGCTGTGCAATAAAGTCGCCATGATCCATCATGGAAAACTTGCTTTCGCTGGAACCATGGAAGATATGCTGAAGGAAAAAGAAGGTGGTTCCCTTGAAGAAGTTTTCATGGAAATTGTCAACCACGCGCAGGGATGAAGTAATGGAAAAGGTTGTATGAAATGAACACGATGATTGTAAACTCAAAGCAAAAGAATCAGTGCTGGCTGCTGGTAAAAAACCGGCTGATGGCGCAGCTTGGATTTAACGTCTTTCGATATGAGAAGGATTCGCGCAAAAGGAACAGCAAGATTGCCACAACGATCGCCATTATCGTGGTGGTTTTTATGATGGCCAGCTACTGCGGTGGGATGGCTTACGGTTACGTATCCATGGGTCTGACGCAACTGATACCGGGAATTGCCCTGGTCATCACCAGTCTGTTTACCCTGTTCTTCACGATGTTTAAGGCGAATGGGGAATTCTTTGGTTTCAAAGATTACGACACGGTCATGTCCCTTCCCATATCGGTAAGAACCATTGTCAACAGCCGGTTCCTGAATATGTATATTTGGAACACATTTATTGCCTTTCTTGTGATGCTTCCGATGGGAATCGTTTATGCCATTTCTGCAAATCCTTCCATTAGTTTTTATGCAATCTGGCTAGCAGGGCTTTTGTTGGCGAGCCTGATTCCCACCACCCTGGCGGCAATTTTTGGGGCGGTGATCACCGCATTTGCGTCCAAATATCGACACGCCAATGCCGTTTCCACTATTCTCAGTATTGTGCTGATAGTCGCGTTCCTGGTATTTTCCATGAGCACAACGGCATCGAATTCCGGCCTTGGCACCTTGTTCGATGCCAAAAGCGGGAATATCAACGTGGAGGTTGTTGCGTCCATTGCCCCCGCCATATCGGGCGTAATGAACCGGGTTTATCCTCCAACCAGGCTTTTTTCAGACGCCGTAGTGGATGGCAATCTTGTGTCTTTTGCGCTTTTTACGGGAGTTTCCATTGGATGGTACGCGCTTTTTGTCCTCCTACTTTCGTTAAAGTTCAAACAAATTAATACCGCGTTGACCTCGCATACGACCCGAGCCGATTACAAACTTGAAACGCTGCATCAAGGAAGTGCGCTTTCGGCGCTATATAAGAAAACGATGATGCGCATTCTAAAGTCTACGGTAGCAGCCACCAACCTTTTGATCGGCTGTGTGCTCGCAATCCTTATGGCTGTTGCCATGCTGGTCGTGGGGCCTGATAAAGTATTCCAGAGTCTGAATGCTGGTGAGTTTATGCCCATCATCAAAAGCACAGCCTGTTATGTTGTTGCCGCCCTGGTATGCATGACCAATGTTGCCGCTGTTGCGCTGGCTTTGGAAGGCAAAAATGTATGGTTGGTTAAGTCGCTGCCAATCACACCGAAAACGCTGTATGACAGTTATATTTTGACCAACCTGACATTTACCATCCCGACAGCCCTCATATGCTCGGTATTGTTCAGCATTGCATTAAAAACCGGTTTCATCGGGACGGTATTGATGATATTGGCACCACTCACATTTGCGTTATTTACCTCAGTTGCGGGTATTTTCGTCGGGAACAGGCTGGCTTACTATGATTGGCAGGATGAAACGCAGTTGATCAAACAGAGCACACTGACGGTCATCGGGTTGCTGGGTGGCATGGTCCTGATCGCTATTTGCGGAGCAATTGCCAACACCGGCATCCTGCCGCTCGAAGCAAACTTGATCACGTTTATTTTTAACATCCTGTTTTTGGTACTGGCTGCGGTAATTTATTTGAATGAAAGCAACCGTCCAATCAAAGCATGATCCACGCCAGTTGATCAAATGGCGAATATCGCCGGACTGTATATCCAAACCAGATATCAGATCCGGCGATTGGTTTTAAATAGGCCAAGTTCTTTTAATAAAATTTAGATCATTCGATTTGCCAACCGTTTTTTGGAATAAATGTACCTGGGAAATTAGCACATTACTTGCATCTTTTTCATCAGGTATTGCTATAATGATTGCGTATAGAAAGGTATTCAAATTTAAATGATCATACATCCTGGAGGATTTATGAAAAAATTACTCAAGCTGATACCTGTATTGTTAATCATCGCCGTTTTTGGCGTGTCCTGCAACCTGTTCGGACGTAATGAGGAACCCGCCCCGGTAGAGGGACCTAATTTAACGCTGACAGCGTTATTCGATACCAGTCTGAACATTCCGCCTACGGTGACTCCGCAGCCGGCGGCAACCTCGACCGAAATCCCCACTATTGCGCCGACCACGGTCGTCCCCACCAATACCACGGCCCCCAGCGCAACAAGTGTGCCGCCTACAGCTCCTCCGGCGGTCAAGCAGCGGGGCGGAACACAAATGATTGCCAATTTCTTAACCACACCGCCTGTAATGGACGGAACGTATGCAGAATGGGTGGAGAAGACCCATAAATATGCCCTGCCCTATGTGGTCTGGGGACCCAAGAACTGGAGCGGCGCTGCTGACCTGGAAGGGGCATTCGCCTCTGCATGGGATGACAAATACCTCTATATTTCGGTCAAGGTGACCGACGATGTCTTCGTGCAGAACAAGACCGGCGCCCAGCTCTACCTGGGTGATTCCGTGGAAGTGCTGATCGATGCCAACCTTTTGGGCGATTTTTATGTTCAAGGATTGGATGGCGACGACTTCCAATTCGGCATTTCACCCGGAAACCCGGATAAAGGGATCAGCAAGGAAGTTTATCTCTGGTATCCTGCCGGAAGCGCGGGTACAAAAACCTCGGTATTGAATTCATCGCTCTTTGAGAGCGGACCCATCTACCGGGTGGAGATCGGGATTCCCTGGTCCATGCTGGGGATAACCCCCAGTAATGGAATGCGCATTGGTTTTGCAGTTTCTGTAAGTGACAATGACAACAAAACCGCCGACGTTCAGCAAACCATGATTTCCACCGCACAATACCGCAACTTCCTCGATCCAACCACCTGGGGTGAATTGGTGCTGGTGAAGTAATTTGGCATATTATAAAAACAGGCTGTCCATTGAAGGCAGCCTGTTTTTTTTTTCATGTGATTGATAAATCTAGAACAAGATCGCGGCTAATTCGGCGCGATAATTGCGCGTTTGTTCACCCTCCGGATCGAGGAGTTCCAACAAACCCAGGAGGACTTCCTTAGCGCGATCCTTGCGGTATTTTTTATCCTGGCGCAAAATATCCAGTATGCCATCGATGCTGGCGTAGATGTTGCCGCGGACAGCCAGGCGCATGGCGGTGATGAACGCAACATCGAGGTCGGTTTCTTTGGGCAGCTTGTTGTTTTGAAAATTCTCCATGGCTTTCATTAACGGCACCAACTGCTCGGCATCATTGTATTCCAGGCTGGCAGGAAATGTTCGATACAACTGCATGGCTTGTGCAGATTTTCCCTGAAGGATATTGACCTTCATAATTCCCAGCATGCTTGCGGGATGTTGATCATTCAAATCGAGCGCCTGAAGAAAAGCCTCTTCTGCGCCATTGACATCACCTTGAGAAAGCAGGCTGTTGCCTTTTTGCGCCAGCAGATCAGAGGGCTGCGGCGGCAGGATGCTTTTGATGAACTCGCGTATGCGCGATTCGGGTATCACCCCGGCAAATTCAGACACGCGCCGACCCTGGCTGAACGCGATGACGGTCGGGATGGTGTGCACGCTAAAGCGGAGAGGAAGGTTTGGGTTGGCGTCCACATCCACCATTGCCAGCCTGATTTCCCCTTCGGCTTCGATCACGAGCCGCTCAAGGAGGGGAGTGATGATTTTGCAGGGTTTGCACCAATCCGCCCAAAAATCAACAACGACGGGTTTATTTTGTGAATAGGCGATCACATCGTATTCAAAGCTGGATTCTGTGACCGAAATGATGTAATCCGAAGACATGTTTTCTCCCGGTGGTACTTATGAACAACACAAATAAAATTTCACAAGGGCGGCTTGAATTATTCGCCTTCTCCGCCATCGCTTGGCGGAGCTGAAGGCTGGTCGATCCTGAGAATTTCGCCATGTACATCGATCACCACTCGAAAGCCGACCATCCCCAGGTAAGCCAGGGTGGATTCTGGAATGCCCACTTCAAGGATCATCTCATATTGCTTTTCGATGTTCTTCAACTGGTTTTCCAGGATGGCACGCGTAAACGGATCTTCTTGCCCCATCATTTTTCCGGCCTGCTCGGCAATCATGTCTTCATTGCCGGCGATCTGTCCGCCCAAAGTGCGTAAAATCTCCAGGTCGATGGGCTTGGAAAGGATGTGCCGTAGAAATCCTCCATCATCGACCACATAACAAGGTTCGTCACCGATCTTTGCCGTGCCGACCGGTTGATCGAACTCATCTATCACCAAACCTTTAAAAAGCGGTTCTCCTGTCATATCCGTATCCTGCATGTATTATAAAGCAATCCACCGTAAAGGTGGATTGCCCGTGTGTCATCATGGGTTAGAGAACAACCACCACGCGGGTTCCGCCGTTCTTATAGGCGCGCTGTTCCTCATAAGGAACGTGGGGAAGCGTCCACCTGTAGACCCATTTTGCGGCTTCGGAGGGAAGATTAATGCAGCCGTGGCTGCGTGGTCTGCCAAAATCGTTGTGCCAATAGGTGCCGTGGAATGAAATGCCGTCTTCAGTGAAGAATGTCACCCAGGGCACGCCGGGAAGATCATAGGTGGTGGCGGTGGCTTTATTCCCGTTGATCATGTGGCGGGAAGGACGTTTGTAATCGGTGGTGAACTTGCCTGTGGGGGTGAGGTAATGATCGTAAAATTCCGTACCTCCCGAGCAGCGAAACATTTGCACCGGCGTTTCACCTTCGTATGCAACGACGATCTGGTCCCGCAGGTGGACTTCAAGTTTCTTGTCTTTGGCAGCGACATTGGGAGAGAGGATGGAAACCTCTTCGGCGGGAATGATGCGCAAATGTGAGGCGTGAATGTAATACCTGAACTGGTAGAAATCCTCCAACACCTCGTACCAGGTCTCACCCTTATCGTCCTCGATGACGCCCAGCACCCAATGCGTGGTCGAATAGTACATGCGGTAGGCGACCAGCTTCTTAAAGATCGGGTTCCAGATCGCATCGGTAAAAGGCACGGTAACTTCAGCCAGCACCCCTTTTTCGGGGATGGTCTTTACCGGATCATTCTTTTCCACCTTGACCGGCTGCACACTTCCGGAATGGACATACCCCTCATCATTCAGGAGATACCAGACTTTATTATGGGTAGGCTCGCCGCTTCCAATTTCCACCTTGGTAATGGGCATCACCAGGTCTTTCCACAGGGTGCGGACCAGTTTTCCTTCCAGGCTGGGAGAATCGTACATGTCCACTTTGTTGGTGGTGATGCGTCCCAGGCTGGGTTCCGCGGTTTGCTGTACAGCGGTACCTGCATGGGCAAAAGTGGTTTTACCGAGGGTGAGCAGCGAAAGCAATGAGATGCTGCTTAATCTCAGAAATTCACGTCTGGAAAAGGGATGGGGGTAAGGGGAAGTACACATGGCGGTCAGTAATGAACGTTCACAAGCGTTCCCACCGATGCCCAATAGAACAACCACTCCGCATCACTGGTTCGCATATTGACACAGCCGTGACTCATGGGAGTACCAAAATTGCTGTGCCAGTAGGTTCCATGAATTCCATACCCCGAATAGAAATACATGGTATACGGCACATCCGGCAGGTAGTAGCCAGGACCGCTCATATCGGTGTAGCGGTACTTGACATAAACGTTGTATTGACCGGTCACGGTGGGGTGGGCGGACGTTCCTGTGGAAACGAGGAATGATCCCACCAGTTGATCGCCTTCGTAGGCATAAAGCATTTGATCACTCAGGTCGATATCAATCCAATTCTCGGAAGTGTTCACACCCGGCTGCGGCTGGTTGGGAACTGCGGTTGAATAAGGCTGCGGAGTATCCGTCGGCCAGGGAGTACTCGTAGGTTCAGGCGTGTTGGTTGACGTTGCGGTGGGGGTCGGGGTTGAGGTGGCCGTCGCAGTGGGCGTGAAGGTTGCAGTAGAAGTTGGGGTGAGGGAGGGTTTGTTCAGGGCGTTGGCCGGGATGGGCGCCGAGGAACTGCGCGCCAGCGCGATCCATTGCGGCATGGCAGCCCAGACAACAAGGGCACTGCCCAGAATGATTAAAAGTAGAACAAATACGACCAGGCAATTGGACTTTTTATTTTTCCGGGCAGGTTTGGCTTTCCCTTCAGGTTTGACCACAGCAGGTTTTTCCTGCACAGGTTGAGGGCGAAGGCTGTCGATGATGTTTTCTTCGGATCTTTGCCCAGGGGAAGGCGGCTCAACGGACGGGGTAAATGGAGGGACGATGTTTTGCCCGCCAGACGGTTTGGCAGCGATGCTTACAGGCTGGGTTATTCCTTTTTGCGGTTCGAATCCAGGCACGGATTCTTCGATGGGAACCTGTGAAAGCCGCTGCAGCGCCCACTGCATCCCTTTGGCAGCCCGTTCACTCTGGGGATTGATCGCCAGCGCGCGCTGCAGATAAGCAAGGCTTGCAGTGGGGTTTGAGATTGCCGCCAGGATCAGCCAGGGTTCTTCGCTGTCGGGATGAATGGCGGCTGCTTTTAACGCCCAGCGCCTGGCTTCCATGTTGTTATGCTGCTGGAGACCTGCCCGTGCATTCAGGAGCGCGAGTTTGAAATCGAGGGATGATTGTTCGTTCATGGAGTTGGCTGAGGAGCTGCTACGTTTTCATTAAGGATGTAACAGAGAAGACCGTCAACGATCCCCTGTGCCACCAGATCTGGTTTTTGGGTCAATATTTCACGATCGAGGTTAAGAAAACCGGTTTCGATGATGGCAGCGGTGGTTTCGGTGTGGATCTCATCGAAGGCATGGTAATAGGTCATGTCATTGGTCACCGAGTTGGCCAGGTATTTTAACCCTGTGTCCCTCTGGTAGCGGTCCACCAGGCAGGATGTCAGGCGGGAGGCTTTCTCGGGATATGCGCTGTGAATGGCAGCGGTGATCTTGAAGCCCGTGGCTTCCGGGCTGATCCACTCGCAGGTATCGCTGTGAATGGAAATAAGGGCGATGCCTTTATATTGGGATAAGCGCGAATCGAATTCTTCCAAAAGATCAACGTTATACCCTTCAGCGGTCAATTTTTGCTGTACCAGGGTGGCAATATTCAGATTGACCTGTTCCTCGGTCAACCCATCCTCGCAAACCGAACCCGAATCGTTTTTCCAGTGACCGGAGACAATGCCGATCCTGCCGCTTCCAGTAGTGACAACCTCGCTGACCGGCGCGACGATAGTCGGGTTTGCCTGCCAGGCCTGGAAAACGCGCTCGAGCATCTGACCGGAGAAGAGGTTATTGGGGGTGAACAGGGTAAACAAGGAGGCAAGCAGAAAGGCATACACACCGATGGTCTGGATGCTGCCGAAAATACTGAATTTCTCCCTGGTCTGCTCCACAGTTGGAGCAGAAGCGACGGCATCCTGAACGGGGGCATCCTTTTCAGGTTTATTGGAATCGGAACTGCTTACTGAAGATTCGGTCATCATATTTTCTCTATCAGAGAATTATAGCAAGGATTATGCCAATCTTATACCACCAGAAATTACTTTCAAGAACGCTTGACTTCGTTTGCCGCTCACAGTATAAAGGATTCAGAAGATTGGGGCATTTATGAAAGGTGATTGATGGAAGCGACGACCGGATTACGGGAAGTGATGCGCAGATGGGTGACGGGCGTGGCCGTGCTTACCTGCGGAAACCAGAACATCCACCACGGGATGACGGTAAATTCGTTTACTTCGGTATCCATCGACCCTCCTTGCGTGACGGTGACATTGGCGAATACAACTCGCACGAAAAAACTTGTCGACGAGATGGGAATTTTCGGGATCAATCTTCTGTCTGAAGATCAGCAGGAAATTTCGGATCGTTTTGCAGGAAGGATACCGGAAGATGGTGACCGGTTTCATGATTTGCATATCCTATTTGGTGAGAACCGGCTGCCCTTGATTCGGGAAGCGGTTGCCCACCTGGAATGCAAAGTGATCCATGTTTTCACGATGGAGAATTCCACACTTTATGTGGGTGCGGTCACATCCTCCAGGCTGGGCGAAAAGAAGCCCCCGCTGGTATATTTCGACCGCGGTTATCACAGGATTGAACAATGACCACTCAATTATCACCTAAAGAACGTACGTATCTACTTAAATTGGCGCGCGAGTCGATCACGAAAGCGGTGCTCAATCAACCTCTTCCGGAGATCGACAGGGAATCTCTTCCACCTGCATTAAGCCAACCAGGCGCATCTTTTGTGACGCTGACCATCGAAGGCGACCTGAGGGGGTGCATCGGTTCACTCGAGGCGTATCAAAGCCTGGTCAATGACGTTCAGGAACGCGCAGTGCAGGCTGCGCTGGAGGATTACCGTTTTCCTCCGCTTTCCGCCGAAGAAATCGACCTGGTGAAGATCGAAATATCCCACCTCACACCTCCCGTGCCGTTGAAGTATGATACTCCGGAGGAACTTCCGAATTTGCTCAAACCCGGTGAGGATGGAGTGATCCTGCAGCAGGGATTGCGCAGGGCAACTTTTCTCCCTCAGGTTTGGGAGCAGTTACCCGACCCCGAGGTTTTTCTTTCGCATTTGTGTGCCAAAATGGGAGCATCCCCCAACCTGTGGCGCAATACAATGCTGCAGGTTGGAATTTACCATGTAGAAGAATTTCACGAGTGAGCGCGGGATTCTGAATCGACCCTGCCGCTGATCGTTAAAAATGGTGGTATTCGGCTACATTCAGGACAAAAATCTTGCAGCGCGCGGCAGCACCTTCAACAGCGGGTGGGTAACATTTGCGGATGACTGCCAGGGCATCTTGCAGCTTTTCATCTTCAACTGCACATAATAAGGTGGATAAGCCGCGACGGAGAAATCCTCCCGTCGAAGCGATGGTGGTAACCCTGAAGGTGGCATTGGTCAGCGCATGGGTAACGAGATCTGATTCCTCATCGTTCACGATGGCAATGATCATTTTCATGGCTACAACTCCTCATAATATTCGATCTCAAGTGAAAATACAGTGGCACCGCCAACGGTCACCGGCGTAGGTGCGGGCAGGGGGAGGGGGGCACTTTCCAACGGCACCGCAATGTATTCGATCCTCTGCTGGCAGTTTTCCTTCAGCGAATCCAGAATCTTTTGCTGGTTTTGGTAAGGGATACCGATCAGCAGGGTGGCATTCCGCCGCCCAAGGAAGGCACCGGTGCTTGGAAGCCGCGTGATGGATATGTTCAAATCCCGGAAGATATTTTCAACGATATCAGCATCCTGAGATTGCACAACTGCCATCAACAACGTGTCGCAGGTTTCTGAGATTTCAGATGGCATATTCAATATCCTCCTTTATCTATCAAAGATGATCCTGTGAGGCCCGGGTTGATCCAAAACCACCGGGTTGCCTGACCCCGGAATAATTTCGGTTTTCTTCGAGTTCAGGATCAACCTTGTTTGATTATATTGTACCGTAACTGTATGCTGATGAATATTAAAATGCGTCACGATCACTTCCGTGGGCGAAATTTTCCGAATACCGCATAATTGCAGGAATAAATGAACCGGGAGCAGGTCTTCCAGATTCCCGTTGAAAACACCTGCGGGATGTATAGAATCAAGCCGACCTGAAGCCGATGGAGGTGTAAAGTGACAAAGGAAAAGACGGTGCGCCAGGTCGAACCTGTGATACTGCATGCAACCCTGGATGAGCATGGCCGCCAGGAAATTGGGTATACGCAGGGAGGGTTTGCCATCCGCGTGTGGCGTCAGGCAAATCCCTTCGCTGGTCATATATTGTTCAATGTTTTCCGAAGCCAGCATTTTTTCCACTTGCTGGTGAGAAGGAATGCCCGCCCAGAGCGGTAACAAAGCAAAGATATCCGGCTGCTGAAGGTCAGCCTGACCTACGCATCCCGAATCTCCTTTCTTCCATCCACTGACCTCCATTGAGTTAAGAGAAGAAAATGCATCCCCTGTGATATGGAAACCCGACATACCGATCCATTGAAAAGACTCCTGAGTGAGTGTAAGATCGACTTCCCTGGAATCGATCGACCCGCGCAAGGTGATGGAAAAATCGGGTGATAATCTTGAGGTGACATTCAATCTGACAAACAACTTTCCGGGAGTGGTAATCTTGCGGAGAGGTTTGTGAACTCCCGGTTTCTTGAAGGAACACAATTGCTTACCGCTGTACCCAAGCCCTGACGAGGCATCCTGGTATTCATAAACGCCAAGGGAATCATTCCATAGCTTCTCAGCAGTATTTTCCAGCATCACGCGTATTTGATCGAGCCAGGGGAGTTCCTCGCCTGTTCTCAACCAGCTGGCAATCTGGATCAGACTCCTGGTTTCACGATAAAAAACGGACAGCAGCAGCGGATTTTGAGTGGATTTCAACTTTACCCAAAATTCCGCCGCACTATCTTCAGGAAGACCTTTCCAGTCGGTTAATCCGGTTTGAACGGGGTGAACCAGTTCAGGCAGCCGGTCAAGGCCGGATTCGAACCATTTCTTAAAAAAGCGGATCAATTTCGGGTAGATCTGTTCGAGCCAGGTGGAATCTTCCAGGTATGGATGAATTTCACAAACCAGGACAGCGAGCATGGGAGGTGCCAGAACCCCGATACGCCTGTGATTGACTCCAACCCTGTAATCGATCCATCCGTCCACTGTTTGGGAATCCAGAACATTTTGAATCAATCCCTTGAGCGCATCGGGGCGTCCAGGAAGGAGGTTCTGTGCCAGGATCCACATCTCCGGGAGAGTCTGACCACTCCATTCAGGATTGATTTCAAGCAATTCTTCATTTTTGTAGGAACCATGGTCGGTATTGCGTTCGTGAATATATGTCGGATGTTTGAATTGCCTGACGGGCGGCATCAACAGTTGATAGGTTTGATTTTGAGATCGATTGAGCAGAAAGGGGAGCAGATCTTGCTCCGATCCTTCGAAGCTGCACAGCTGGCGTTTATCAGCCATTTCGATATTCAATTGTTCGACATCCAATTGGCGGGAGGAATAGTGCCTGGCTTGTTGGAAAGAAGATTCCAATGCGTTTTGCGAAGCCAATACCCAGGTGACCTGGCGCGACGCACCAGGGATCAGCAGCATGTCGATGGTCAGCCCCGGAAATGCCGATGAGCTTTCTTTTGGTCCTCCGGTGAGGTAAAACACCGGGAACAAGCCGCTGGTGTTTCCCTGGAGGATGGTATTCATACCCATGTGCGCCGTGGACATGGGCCGCCCATTGGGAAGCGGATCGAGTTGGACAAGCCAATCCATGTTAATGCGCCTGGAAACATCGGAGGTGTTTGCGCAGGTGATCTGCCCCATGATGATCTGGGAGGTGGGAACCCAAATCTTCAATCGAGCGTCTATAGTAGGAAATGGAGAAAAAATAATATCGGAAAAATTTGTGGATTGGAACGCCACGAGAGGGTAATTATGGAATTGAACCGGATCGGAACAGAAAATGCCGTTGCTGATGAATTCCGGAAAAATGGAAATCCTTTTGGCGCGCAGACCATAAGTTGAAGAAAGCGACAAGGGCACACCCGGCTCAATGATTAATTTCCAGACCTGATCGTCAGTTATGGACGGCGTGGAGAAGCGAATATCTGACGCGAGGATCTGGCGCATGTATTTCTTAGCGGCTGGATGCATAACAACATTTTAAGAGGATAACCACTCAAGGTCAATTGATTTATGCTAGAATCAACAAAACTACTTTAAGAAGAAGAAATGAGCGATAACCCATTAAGCAACAACCCGACAAATCAAGACGATCCGGCTTCACGTTTCCGCCGTATCCAGCAGGAAAGGGAAGCGGGTTCCAGATATAGTCAACCAAATCCCAATGCAGAAACCCCTCCCGACGGTGAAACAAATACAGGACAGATTCCCGAAGAGCAGGTCCTTGGTCATCAAATCCCTGCGGAGGAACAACCCCCCGATGAAGAACTAGGCGATTTGCCGACTGTAATCAGTGGTCTTGCCTCTGAACCTGCGGCTGAACCGACAGTCAGGATCAATTTGGATCAATCGATCCCACCACCTCCCGGGACGACGGATCAATTACCCCTAAAGGTGGATGAGTTTGACATGTCGGCAACCATCGTTTCGCCCACCGCGATCCTTTCGAACACAAAGCCGACACGCCCCAGCCGTGCAGCCCAACCTCCAACGCCACCTGCAACGGCAGCTCGATCTTCTGTTTCGAGAAACGGTCCTCCTCCGCAAAAGCCGAAAAAAACATTTGACTTTGGCGGGTGCCTGGTGAGGGCAATTGTGATCCTGCTCTTTTTAATTGTATTGGGGATCGTGATCGCGGGCGCATTTCTTGTTTACCAGTACTTCACCATCGCAGCCACACTGCCGAGCGTCGATGATATCCGCGCCCGCGCGTCGCAATTCGAAACCACGAAGTTCTACGATCGCAATGGCGATCTGCTTTATGAGATGATCGATCCCAACGCCGGGCGCAGAACGTATACCAAAATCGAGAATATCTCGCCGTATGTGATCGCTGCAACGATCGCCATCGAAGACAAGGAATTTTACAATCATCCCGGTTTCGACATTGCTGCGCTCACGCGCGCCATGATACAGAATTACACCAGCGGCGAGGTTGTTTCCGGTGCTTCAACCATCACGCAGCAACTGGCAAGGACCCTTTTTTTCACTCCCGAAGAACGGGTTGAAATCTCATATCGGCGAAAAGCGCGAGAGATCATCCTCTCCTCGGAAATGACCAGACGTTATTCCAAGGATGAGATCCTCGAGTTGTATCTCAATGAGATAAACTATGGGAACCTGGCTTACGGCATCGAGGCTGCGGCCGAGACATACTTCAACACCACGGCGGATAAAATTACCCTTTCCCAGGCGGCTTTCCTGGCGGGACTTCCACAGGCACCGTCGGTTTATGATATTTTTTCCAACCGCGATGCCACCCTGGTGCGCGACAAGCAGGTTTTGACCGCCATGTATAACGTCAGCCAGGAGAAAGGCTGCATCCACGTGAGCAACAGCCCTGAACCGATCTGTCTCGAGGCGCAGCAGGCAGCGGATGCGTACATCGAAATCGAAGGATATCCTTTTGTGCAGCGAGCCAATCCGATGATTTATCCACATTGGGTTACGTACATCCGTTACCTCCTGGAGACCAAATACGATCCGCAGATGATCTACCGCTCCGGATTTCGAGTTTATACCACGCTGGATCCAACGCTGCAGGTAGAGGCGGACCGTATTGTCAAGGAACAGGTAAATTCGCTCGCCGACCGGCATGTGACGGACGGTGCCCTGGTGGCCCTTAACCCCAAGACGGGTGAGATCCTGGCCATGACCGGATCCGCCGATTTTTATAACGACGAGATCGCCGGGCAGATCAACATGGCACTGCAGCCGCGGCAGCCGGGATCTTCGATCAAGCCACTGACTTATGCCGCGGCGTTTGAAAAGGGGTGGACCGCATCGACACTGATTTGGGATGTCAAGAGCGAGTTTCCGCCCTCAGGCGATCCGAATGACCCGCGCGAACCCTATATTCCGGTCAATTATGATGGAAAATATCACGGTCCGGTCACCGTTCGAACCGCATTGGCCAACTCATATAACATTCCGGCGGTAAAAACCTTGCAATTCGTGGGAATTTATGACGATCCAAGCACGAGCCAGGAAGATGGATTGATCGCTTTCGCGCGCAGAATGGGGATTTCCACACTCAACCGTAACGATTACGGGCTCTCGTTGACCCTGGGCGGCGGAGAAGTGACGCTGTACGATATGACGGCGGCATTCAGCGTTTTTGCCAACAATGGCAAAAAAATTGAACCAGTGGCGATCACCCGCATCGAGGACCATGAGGGGAACGTGATATTCGAAGCCACACCGCAAAACCCCAGCCAAGTGATCCGAGCGGAACATGCCTACCTGATCACATCGATCCTTTCCGATACCGTTGCCCGCGCACCGATGTTCGGCACGAACTCGATCCTGAACCTGCCGTTCCCGGCGGCGGCAAAAACCGGAACAACCAATGATTACCGCGACAACTGGACGGTGGGATACAATCCCGACCTGGTGGTCGGGGTATGGGTCGGCAACGCGGATTACACCCCCATGGTCAATACCTCCGGTGTGGCCGGGGCGGCGCCCATCTGGAATGAGTTCATGAATTACGCGGTACCGTATTTGACGAACAACAATCCATCCAATTTCACCCGACCTGAGGGGATCGTTGAAAAAGAGATATGCTCCCTTTCCGGCACGGAGCCCTCGGAATACTGTCCGAACAGAACCAAGGAAATTTTCGCTTCCGACCAGCCTCCGCTTCCAAAGGAAGAGGATCTGTGGAAACATGAAAGAGTAGACACCTGGACCAACCTGAAGGTTTCTCCCGCGTGCAATGAATTTGTGTCCGAACAGACAGTCTTGAACGTTACGGATAAATGGGCGATCCAATGGATCAACGAATCGGATCAGGGGAAAACCTGGGCAGAAAAAATCGGCATGCCAGCCCCGGTGGTGTTCGTTCCCACGCGCGCCTGTACTGCGGAGGATTCACGCCCAACACTGGTCTTTGTGGGTATAAATAACAACCAAACCATAACTTCCGATCCGCTCGACCTGTACGCTGTGGTGAATGCCACCAGTAATTTTAAGGATTTCTACCTGGAATATTGTGATGCCAGTAATGTGAATCAATGCACAAAACTGGTACCTCAGGGAGGTTCTCCTTCTGCTTCTCCTCAGAAACTGATTACCTGGGACCTCGGGGAATTAAAACAAGGAGCTGTTTTACTGAGATTGTACATGCGTTCCACCAATGGGGGACATGCCGAGAAAAATATTATGCTGAACCTCCAGGTGCCCACGCATACGCCCACCTCAACCATTACGCCGACTGCGACCAGCACAGCGACACCCACGGCAACGATCACGTCAACACCAACGGAAACCCCAACAGCAACTCCTTCACCAACACCGTCACCAAGCGTAACGACCTGAAAAAAGGCGCCGAAAGGCGTCTTTTACTGTTGTGAATCAACGATTCCGCGGCGTCAAAGAAATGGATGAACCTCCCATTAACGGGAGACTTAATTGCTGCCCCTCCAGCGGCATGACGCGGCTGTTGGCAAAGAAATCAAACTTGAAATCCGTTTTATCTCCGGCTTTCTTCCCGGGAACTGGCATCAACCGGGCGGTGAGCGGCTTGGCCAGGCGCACCGAAAGGGCTGCAACGTCAAGTAGAATACCAGCCAGCTCTTCCCTTGTGATGTCACCACTGAGCGGGACGGTGTCGAGACCGGTGCCGCAGACCGATGAGTAGAGAAGCAGGTCTTTGACGCTCAGAAAACCTTCAGCAGTACGCCGCGCAAGTACCGAATCTTCCAGTACAGGCAGCATCATACCGTTGAAACCGGCACGAGGCCATTTTCCTTTATCCAATGTGTCGGCGACGAACGCCACCGCGGCAAGAGAACCGGCACCGCCGATGTGCTCCAGTCCCAGCGCTTCAACCGCGCCGCCCAACGAACACCAGTCTTCAGGAAATGGAGCGGGTGAAAAATCAAATCCCCTAAAGACGACACCTGAATCCGCGACGATGTCATTGACGATTTTTTCGACCTTTACTGCTGCTGATTCAAGGGAGGATAAAAGCCTGGATCGGGATGCTTCAAGGTCGGTACTGTTTTTGAACGCATCGACAACCATATCCGCGCATTCCACCGCGAGCGAAATGGAAGGCGGTTCACCCGGCTGGTGATAGGCAGCGGGCATAAAGGGCGTGAAGGGCGGGACGTTGGCAAGGGCGGAAAACCGCAGGTTGGCAAAACCATCCGCTTCGATGACGGCATTGCGGTGAATGACTTCGGCACAAAGGTTGACCGCCTGCGGGTAAATTCTCTTGCTGTCTGCCATAACGCCGCCGAAGAATACATTTTGCGTCTCCTGCAACAATTGCGGGATCATTTGATAGGTTGATAAAAATTCAGGCAATGCCGGGCCCATTGAAAGGTAAGTCCAACCCATTTGCCGGGATTGGATCTCCAGGTTTTTAACCTGTGCAACGACCTCCGACGAGTTCCGACCCATGAGCCATGTTGGAAAAGGGGAGGTCGCCAAGCGCGTGGATTGAACTGGTAATAATGCTTCAATCTCCTGAGTAAGCGCTTTGCTGGTTTCTGCCAGAAGGTGTAAATCGTTCTCCGCAGCTGCAGAAGCGGGGTCGTAAAAACTGGTAATGGAGCGAATTCTCATACAACCCTCTGTCGAACGATTTCGAATAATATGATGGATGCCGCCACGCCAGCATTGAGCGATTCAAAACGACCCGGCATGGGGATATGGATCAGGGTATCTGCAGCCTGGCGGGCTTGCTGGCTGGCGCCCTCGGCTTCTCCACCGATAATCAGGGCAAGCGGTTCTCGCAGATCCGTTTGCCACATATCCTTTCCGCCGCCGGATTCCGCGAGCAACAACCTCAAAGGCGCGCCTGAAGACGGTTTGCAGAAAGCGAGGATTTCCGACCAATCGCTTTGACGGATGCTCATGCGGAAGTGGGCACCCATGCCCGCACGGACCACTTTGGGCATGAAGAGATCGGCGCTGCCGGGAGCGTTGAACACGAGCTGCACGCCTGCCGCAGCCGCGGTACGCAGGATGGTGCCGCAATTGCCAGGATCGCGTAACTGGTCGAGGATCAACACCAGGGTGGGCTCCGCAGGCAATGGGACCATGGTTTGCGGAACGAGCAGCAGAATGCCCTGGGCAGTTTCCGTGTCCGATATTTTGCCCATCACCTCGGGGCTGACTTCAAATCCATCGATTCCTTTATCCAGAAAATGCTGAATGATCTCTCTGCCCCTCCCGGTGGATTGCGGTGAATAAAAAATCGAATGGGGTGCAATGGACGCGTTATATACTTCTTCAGCCAGGCGGATCCCCTCAGTCACAAACAGGCCGTGTTCAGTACGAACGGATTTTTCAGCAAGCAGTTCACGAACAAACTGAACCCGCGGATTTTTAATGGAGGTGAGGGTTTGAGGGTGAGGCGGTTTCATGCTTCAATTCTACCTGAATCGGAAATTAAAACAAAACGGGATGGCGATTGACCATCCCGGTTGAATGCGTGTGGTTGGAGCTATGCCAATTTTGCTTTTTGAACAACCGCGGTGAAAGCCTGCGGGTCGCGGGCGGCAAGATCGGCCAGCATCTTGCGGTTCAATTGAATGTCCGATTTGCGCAGGGCATAGATCAATTGACTGTAGGATAAGCCGTTCTGGCGGGCGCCAGCATTGATACGGGCAATCCATAACCGGCGCAGGTCGCGCTTGCGATTGCGGCGGTCGCGGGTGGCGTACCAAAGACTTTTCAGGCGGGCTTCATTGGCGCGGCGGATGAGGAGGTGCCTGCTGCCAAACTGACCTTTTGTAAACTTCAATACTCTCTTATGACGCAGGTGACTAGATGGGCCACCTTTTACACGAGCCATACTTTACTCCTTTGCGAACCCCTGGGCGCCGGTTATTCACCAGTTGCGAGCAC
Source organism: Anaerolineaceae bacterium (assembly GCA_034428895.1). Lineage (GTDB taxonomy): Bacteria > Chloroflexota > Anaerolineae > Anaerolineales > Anaerolineaceae > UBA6107. The sequence continues at coordinate 5,062 of DAOUGM010000111.1, read as the reverse complement.
CCAACAGCTGCACGAATGCGGATACGATAATCAACCCCTTAGCCTAGTCCATGTTGGGGGCGAGGCGGTTGACGCGCTGAATGATCTTTTCACCTTTTACGGTGACCATTTCAGTGAACATCGCTTTGGTGCGTTTTGAAGTGCGGCGCCGGAGGTGGCTTTTTCCACCCTTGGTGCGCATCAAGACACCGGACCCGGTGAGGCGAAAGCGTTTGGCTGTCGCTTTGTGGGTCTTTAACTTGAACTTACCTGTTTTCTGCTTGCGTGGCACAGCGAACTCCTCTCAACAAATTACGCGGTTGTTTGCGCAACCGCGAATTATACCAGAATATTTTCCAATTTTGTGTAATGACTCAGGATTCTTTTGGCTGCTCTGCTTTTTCAGGTTCGGCAGCTTTTTTCTTGCCCGGGCGGGAAGGAGCGAGAACCATGCCCATGGTACGACCTTCCATGTTCGGAGCCTGTTCAATCGTGGAGATATCTGCCAGCTCTTCGGCAATTTCCTTCAGGTCTTCAAGGGCGATCTCAGGGTAGGTGATCTCACGACCTCGAAAACGAATGGTCACTTTTACCTTATTCCCCTCGGAAAGCCAGCGGCGGGCATCGCGGGTTTTAAATCCGCGGTGATGCTCGTTGGTTTTTGGGCGCAGGCGGATTTCCTTGATCTCAATTTTGGTTTGAGCTTTACGCGCTTCCTTCTCTTTTTTTGTACGTTCGTAGAGGAATTTTCCAAAATCCATTACCCGACACACAGGGGGCTCAGAGTTTGGGGCAACTTCGACCAGATCGAGTTCTGCTTCGCGGGCTATCTGAAGCGCTTTCTGAATGGGCACAACGCCGATGTTTTCGTTCTGTGGTCCGATCAAACGCACTTCAGGAACCCTGATCAATTCATTTACACGGAAATTTTGAGTACTAATAGTATTCTCCTTCGTTTATTTTAAGACTAGCCCGTCTACAAAACGGGCTAAAACTGAATTGATAATACCATAATCATGGATTTATAGTCAACAAATTGGTTATATCAATTTGCCCATAAGGGAATCAAATTAGTTCAATGTACTCGCGCTGTGCGCGTGACAGATCGCGATAATTTCCACGATAACCATCCGGAAGAAGCCTGGCGATCTCAAACATGATTGCGTCCGTCATTTCCTGCCTCATCTCACGCGTCAACCGCTGATCGGGAAAGCGCAATTTGAAAGGCTGTCCCACTTTGATGGCCATATCGGTACGGCGATAAATGCGAAATTTCTGGTTGAAGTTTTCATGCCCCAGGATGGCAACGGGAAGAATCGGCGCCTGCGACCGCATCGCAAGGAAGACGATTCCCGGATAGCCAGTGTTCAGGCGTCCGTCATGAGAGCGGGTTCCTTCCGGAGCGATGACCACGATCTTCCCCTTGGCAAGGTACTGCTCCGCTTTTTTGAACGCATCAAAATCGATTTCTCCGCGTCGAATGGGAATGGTATCCCATGCATCGAAGAGAATTCGAAGGAAGAGTTTATTCCAGGTTTCGATCTTGGCAAAAGCAGTCAACGGCCTGGGATGAAGATGGCTGAATCCCACCGGAGCGTCAAGCCAATTGATGTGATTCATGGCCAAAATCAATGGACCTTTCATAGGGATGCGATTCACTTCATGATCATCAACGCGCAGAAAAGTGCTCAGGATTGCCTTAAGCGGGGGATTGATCGTATTGGCGTTCAGCATCAGTCATTGATCCTTGTGATGATTTCCAGCCCGTGCGGGATGATCTCTATGGTTAACTCATGCCCTTCCTCACAAACTGTATTTCCATCGGCATGACATGGGAGTGTTCCTTTGAGGGCAGTAACGAGGACTTTTTTTGATTGGATTGATGTCACTGCCGGGTCAGAGATATGCGTGCCTTTCATGAATTTTCCGATCAGCCCGAACATGGCCATTTGCGGAACTTCGCGCACGATGCACAGATTTAAAAGCCCATCATCGTCGCTGGCTGTGGGGGCCATCATAAAACCACCTCCCATGCGCCTGCCGTTCATTACTGAGACGAGCAGCGTGGGAAGTGTCAGGGTTTCGTTATCCAGGGTTATTTGAACGCTCGGCGATTTGAAGTAGATGAAAATGGTCTTGATGGCAGCCACCAGGTAGGAAAGCATGCCGGTCAGCCTGCTCTTGGCTGCAACAAAGCCTACCACGGCATCGAAACCAATGCCGATGCCATTACCAAAATACAGGCCATTCTTCTGAATTCCACCAGTGACTTTACCGATATCGATCCATTTTCGGGGAAGGGATGCCAGCAAAGCACAAGATTCTTCAACATCCAGGGGGATATTGGCGCCAAAAGCGAAATCATTTCCACGACCGACAGGAATGACGCCCATGACTGGAACGCGGGTGCCGTTCTCTCTGGACTGCATCAGACCGTTCATCACTTCGTTGATCGTTCCATCACCACCGGCAGCGATGACATAATCGTAGCCGTCTTCGGCGGCCTTGCGCGCCAATTCGGTGGCATGTTCCGGATATTCGGTCAAGACCAGATCGTAGTTCAATTGATATTGATTGAATAATTCTTCGATCCTTGGTTGTGTCTTTAAAGCGATTCCTTTTCCAGCAACTGGATTGAGGATGATCTTATAGTTTGGCATGATGCTCCGCAATAGCAGGATTGGGTAAAATAAAATCAGATGTTTTCCACCTGATTTTTACAATTTTACTATATAACACTGTTCCATACAAAACGAAACGGCATATGTTCCACCATATGCCGTTTCGCAGATTAAAGTTTTTGAGAGATCTCTTTGGTGGCCAACTCGATGAAGTTTTCAAGCAAGACAGGCCCGGGGTTTTCACCGCCGCGCAGCCGCAGGGCAACCTGGTTGCTCTCCATTTCCTTGTCACCCACAACCAGCATATAGGGGATCTTCTGGTTTTGGGCATCGCGGATCTTGGCATTCATGCGTTCGCTTCGGTCGTCCACCTCAACGCGCATACCGAGCGCTTTGAGCTTATCTGCCACGTTGTTGGCATACTCAAGGTGGCGATCCGCGATGGGGATGATCTCCACCTGAACGGGCGATAACCATGCCGGGAAAGCGCCAGCGAAATGTTCGATGATGACCCCCAGGAAACGTTCTGTAGAACCGGTTACCGCGCGGTGAAGCACCACCGGAGTATGTTCGGCACCGTCTTCACCGATATAGGTTAGTCCAAGGCGGGCAGGCTGAATAAAATCAACCTGGATCGTTGAAAGCTGCCATTCGCGACCAAGGACATCACGCGCCTGGAAATCGGCTTTCGGACCATAGAAGGCGGCCTCGCCTTCAGCCTCATAATATTCCAGACCCGCCTCGTCCATGGCTGCACGCAGGGCGTTTTCAGCCTTGTCCCACTTTTCGTCATCTTTCACATATTTTCCCGTCTTCCCGCGTAGGGAAAGACGCACGACGTAATCGGTGAAATGGTAGGAGTTCAGCACTTCACGGATGAGGTTCAGTGAAAGCAGGAACTCACTGCCGATTTGTTCTTCGGTGCAGAACGTGTGACAGTCATCCTGGGTTAACGAGCGAACGCGGGTGAGGCCGGTCAACTCGCCGGTTTTTTCGTAGCGGTAGAGCGTGGCGAATTCCGAAAATCGCAACGGCAGTTCACGGTAGGAGTGCAGCCCCATCTCCTTGAACAGGGTCATATGGCTGGGGCAATTCATGGGTTTCAGGCGGAAAACGATATTTTCATCCACCATGGGCGGGAACATCGCATCTTTGTAGTTGTCGTAGTGGCCGGATTTCTTGTAGAGGTCTTCTTTCACCACATGCCCCGTCCAGACGTGCGTGTATCCGTAGCGGGTTTGGACCTCGCGAACGTACGACTCCATTAAGTAGCGCAACATTTCGCCCCTGGGGGTGAAGAGGGGAAGCCCGGGTCCAACGTCATCTGAGAAATAAAACAGACCCAGTTCTTTGCCGAGCTTGCGGTGGTCGCGTTTTTTGGCTTCCTCCAGACGCCATAGATAACTCTCCAGTTCCTCAGAGGTGTTCCAGGCGGTGCCGTAAATGCGCTGCAGCATGGGGCGTTTTTCATCGCCGCGCCAGTATGCGCCTGCCACCGACATGAGTTTTACCGCATCCGGATTGATCTGTTTGGTGGAATCCACGTGCGGCCCACGGCAGAGGTCGGTAAAGATGGATTGGGTATAAGTGGAAATTTCCGGTTTTTCGGAAACCGGATTACCGTCCTCGTCCGTTTCGCCATGTTCCAAACCTTCGATCAACTCGATCTTGTAGGGCTGATCGTGGAAGATCTTTTTGGCTTCGTCAGCAGAAAGAACACGCCGCTCGAATCTGAGATCCGATTTGATGATCTCCCGCATGCGTTTTTCGATGCCTGCCAGATCTTCCGGGGTGAGCGGGCGGGGAAGGTCGAAGTCATAATAAAAGCCGTCTTCGATGGCAGGACCAATGGCGATCTTGGCGGTTGGGAATTTTTCCAGTACTGCCTGGGCCATAATGTGCGCCGTGGAGTGCCTGATCTTGTAGAGCATCGACTTTTCGTATTGTTCAAGTTTCTTTTCAGCCATTTGTGCCTCCTTTGCCTGGCTAAAGGAACAAGTTGATGATTGAGGCGGGAATAAAAAACCGCCCCAGTTTCTGGGGCGGGAGAAATACTCACGCGGTTCCACCCAGATTCATGCGACTTGCTGCACGATCTCGTGAGGCCGATAACGGAGCCTGCCGTTTCCCATAATGGATGAATCCAATTCAGGGTTCCACTCGCAGGGGGTTTTCTTCGCCGCCGGATAAGGAGATTGCACCGGTTCTCCTCTCTCTGAAAGCGGGTGAGCGAATACTCGTCCTGGTCACCGTGTTATTTGGTTATTATACATTTATGAATGTGGAAAATCAAGGTAATCATCATCAATGTGTGAGACACTTTCCAAGTGTGGACGGTATGGATTAAGAACCTCATGACCCTTGATGGTGGTTCAAGGGTACGACCTTTGCGAAACCGGGAATATAAAAGCGTCAGAGAATCATCTCTGACGCGGGCAGCACCTGGGGTCCGGTTTTCACAG
>DAOUGM010000110.1:0-15596 GCA_034428895.1 Anaerolineaceae bacterium | reverse complement strand
CCTGGCTGACCTGCTTGGGGACACCAGGTTCCTCGTTCAATCCGGTTTGTCAAATATCCGCAAATCCCCCCGCCCGGCGCTGCAGGCCATGCTTCAGGCAGCCGAAATCGACCGCGAACATTTCACCGAAGAGCACATCTCGTATGCGATCGCTCCCCGCCTCAACGCAGTCGGTCGCCTTGCGGATGCCAATCCGATGGTCGAGTTTCTTCTTTCGGAGGATTCCGGTCACATTGCAGCCACGGTCACCCGCCTGGAGGAACTGAACGCCCAACGCAAGATTCTCTGCGACCAGGTTTTCAACGGTGCGCTGGCTTGTTTGGAAAGGGACCGCTCCATCCTCGACCAACCTCTGCTGATATTGGACCATCCCGAATGGCCTGCCGGCGTAGTAGGCATCGTCGCCAGCCGGCTGGTTGAAATGTTCCACCGCCCGGTCATTCTCCTCGTTGCTCCGCCCAATCAGCCCATGAAGGGTTCGGCGCGCTCAGTGGAAGGTATCGATATCACCGCAGCCCTCACCCAAAACCAAAAATTGCTGTTGTCTTTTGGCGGTCACCCCATGGCTGCCGGGATGTCCCTCTCACCCGAGAATTACTCATCCTTCAAACGCGGCATGGGCAGATCGGTGGCGTACCAGGCAAGCACGCGCCAGGTTTCACAGGATCTGGTGATCGATGGCTGGGTTTCTCCTGCGGCTTTTTCCCTGGAGTTGCTAAAATCGTTCGATTGGCTAGCGCCCTTTGGACCCGGAAACCCTCCCCTGCTGTTTGCGGCTCGCTCGCTGAGCCTGGTGGACACTACTCCGGTGGGTAAAATGAAGGAACATCTCCAGGTTACCGTTGAAGATACTGGTGGGAGCCAGACCAAACTGACCTGGTGGAACGCCTCACGCCTGCCGCTGCCGGATGGAAAATTCGACCTGGCTTACACGGTGCATTCCAGCAACTACCGCGGACAGGAAGGCGTCCAGTTCGAATGGGCGGATTTTCGGCGAATCGATGATTCGCTCCCCGTGATTGTGCGTCCGCAAAGGAAACTGATCCAGAATCACGATCACCGCCGGTCAGGGCAACCCCAAATTGACCTTCGACGTATTGAAAATGAACCTGGCACCGTGGTCTGGCGCGAAGGAACATATGAAACCGCAATTGCCGGTGTGGATAGGGATCATCTTCGCCCTTCCGCTTCACTTGTAATCTGGTCCACACCGCCCTCACCTTTGGTTTTACAAGGGATACTCACTACGGTGAAACCCGGGCACATCCATTGGTTCCTTCAGCCGCCTCTCGAACACCAGCTCGCAAATTTTACCCGCACCTTGGCCAGGAACGTCAAAAACAGCCTTGACACTGGAAAACAAGAATTTGGATTAAAGCCAATCGCGGCTCAAACAGGACTTTCAATGCAAATCGTTGAAACCGGGTTGAAATGGCTGGAGAGTGAAGGACATATCACCCTCGCTAAAATCTCCCCCAATACAATGGAAATAAAATCCGGTGGAAAGAAGGACGAGCAAACCAGTCAGATACTCCGGCAATCACTATTGAAATTATTTGAAGAACTGAATTCGTATTCGGCTTTTCTGCATCGCGTCGATCTGGATTCATTGACGCAGGATCTCGGATAAGTTTTGTCTCATTTACTTGTTATAATTGTGATCCTATGAGCCGACTGTTTACTCGCCGCGATTTCTTAAAAATTGGTGCACTGGGGTTAACCAGTCTCGCCTTCCGCCCCGCTTATGATTTTTCCGAACTGGAAGATTCAGATTCACTGGCGCGAGTGGCAACCACATCCGTCAGTGTGCACAGCCAGCCGGATGAAAAGAGCGTGATTAAATTTCAACGCTTCCGGGATGAGATCGTCAACATTTATTATGAAGTGATCTCGGACAAGGACCCCAAATACAATCCCCTTTGGTATCGCGTGTGGGGTGGATTTATCCACTGCGCACACATGCAGCGCGTGCACGTGAGATTGAACAATAACCCCCTGTCTCTTTCCGAGGGCATCCACGCGATCGAAATCACCGTTCCATTCACCCAAAGTTACCTGCAGCGCAAGGAAGGTCAATGGGAGCCTCTCTACCGCCTGTATTATCGGACCGTTCATTGGGCGGTAGCCGTCGTCGAAGGACCGGATGGCGAACCCTGGTTCCGCATCAAGGATCACTTGCTGTTCTTCGATAACCTGGATTACTATATTCCTGCCAAGCATGCCCGTCTGATCCCACTCGAAGAGACGACCCCCATTTCTCCCGATGTGAACCCGGACCAGAAATATATCGAGGTCTCGCTCAGCGAACAGGAATTGACTGCCTACGAACAGGGCAAGGTGGTTCTGAAAACCAAAATTTCATCCGGGTTGGATTACCAGCCGATTGGTGAAATCCCCTGGAACACGCCCACCGGTCGTTTTCATATTCAGTCCAAGATGCCCTCCACGCATATGGGGATCGGTAAATTAACCACGGACTTGGAGGAATACATCCTTCCCGGCGTTCCCTGGGTCTCCTTCTTTGAGCCGGAAACCGGCGTGGCGTTCCATGGCACTTACTGGCATCAAAACTTTGGCATGCCCATGAGCCACGGCTGCATTAACATGAAAACCGACGAAGCCAACTGGCTCTACCGCTGGGTCACTCCGATTGGGGATATGACCAAAATGAACTCCATTGGGTACGGAACCCAGGTTCACGTTTTTTGATCTGCCAGGTATTCAAATCCCCTGGGGACTTCGTTGCCGACAAATTCGGAAAACACCCGGTTGCCGAACAGGCGTCCCTTGCGCGTCAAGCGCATGCGGTCATTTCCAGCAACAAACTCGATCAAGCCTGAGTGGAGTAACCGTTCGATCTGACCTTTGAACAGGTCCAGCATGGACAATTTGTGTCGGGTAGTAAATTCCGATAGGCTGATTCCCTCTTCCGTCAACCGTAACGAAACCATCATGTTTTCCTGGATCTTGTCCCACTCCGATAAGACCGTTACTTTTTTCGCTGCTGCACCTGCAGGAAAATTTCCTCCGCGTCTGTTAGCGATGGATTGAATATATTCCACGACCCCTCCCCGGTTTTCCGTTCGGGTGTTGCCGTAAAAACCATGCGCTCCTGCGCCGATCCCCAGGTACGGCAAAAAACGCCAGTATTGCAGATTGTGCCTGCACCTAGACTCCGCAGTGCGGCACCAATTGGAGATTTCATATTGTTCATAACCGGCATTGGCGAGAATATCCATCGCATCTTCATACATCTCCGCTCCCAGGTCATCATCCGGCGCGGAAATAATTCCCCGCTCGATCCACCTTTTTAACCGGGTACCTTCCTCGACGATCAATGAATAGATCGAGAAATGATCGATGTTGAATCCCAGTGCCAAGGCCAGGGTGTGCTGCCAGCTTTCACGGGATTGTCCCGGGATACCGAAGATCAAATCCAGGTTGATGTTAGAAAATCCCGCCTGCTTGCTCCATTGGACCGCCTCCACGACCGATCCATAGCGGTGCTGCCGGTCAAGCACTCTCAGGTCTTCCGGCGATGCGGATTGCATGCCGAAGCTGATCCTGGTGAATCCAATTTCCCTCAGCTTGTGAATGTATGTCTGTGTCACCGTCTCGGGATTGGCTTCCAGAGAAATTTCCGCATCCGCTTTCACTTCCGAATTTGTAGAGATTGTGCTGAAGATTTGGGTGTAATGGTTAATCGACAATAAAGAAGGCGTCCCGCCGCCAAAATAGATCGTGTGCACATTGAACGGGTTCGGAGCACTCTGCAAAACATCTTGAGTCTCTTGACAAATGGAATCCACATATTTCGGTATAAAAGAATCCAGCCCCGCAAATGTGTTAAAATCACAGTAACCGCACCTGCGGCGGCAAAACGGAATATGAAAATATAAGCTGATCTCATTCATTACCGGTTAGAATATCACAATCCATGTGACATGCAAAGGAAATCATGTACTTTCGGGGTGTTATAATCACCCTTCAGAAAAATTGAAAGAAGAAAACGCATATGACACCAGAATCCAATTCTTCCCTACCAAAAACTTGTCCAACCTGCGGCACAAGGCTGAGTGAAAATGCTACGCGCTGTCTTGTTTGCGGACGTTCCTTCACCACCACGACCAAAAAGGCATCCACCAATCCGGTGGAAAGTCCAAAATTACCCGAATTCAAGATCAGCCTGCCGGCTGCGATCGGTTTGATCGTGCTTGTTCTTGGTTTGGGCGCGGCGTTGATCTTTATCATTCTCCAGACCACCGGGCGCGTGACCACTCCAACCGAAACCCCAACGGTGACTACCACCCCAACATTAACCTTGACTCCATCACCCACGTTGGCACCCACCCAGGGACCCACGGAAACACCACTCCCGCCGCAGGAATATATCGTCAAAGACGGGGATTTCTGTAGTTCGATTGCAGCCGCCTACAAGGTATCCATCCAGAGCATTGCTGAACTCAACAATCTCCCGCAGGATTGCGGAACCCTGTATACCAATCAAAAACTGCTGATCCCGCGCCCCACTCCCACCGTTACTGCCATGCCCACGGCTACGTTGAGCGCCGCCGAGGCGACTGAGCAGGCTTGCGGTACTGTCCCTTACGAGGTTAAGGAGAACGACACGCTGAGTTCGATTTCTGCCAATTACAATATCAGCGTGGAATCGATCAAGAATTTCAATGGTTTGACTTCAGATAGCGTGTTCGTTGGGTTTACCCTCAACTTGCCGTTGTGTGAACGCCGCCCCACTCAGGGACCAACCCCCACAGCAACCCTGCCTCCTCCATATAATGCGGCGAGTCTTTTGCTCCCCGCAGATGGAAGTGTGTTTACCAACGTGAATGAATCCATTGCTTTGCAGTGGTCGTCTGTCGGCACCCTGCGCGAAACCGAAGCCTACGCCATCACCGTGGAAGACGTCACTGCCGGCGGCGGCAAGAAGGTTGTGCAATACACCAGGGAAACCAAGTTTATCGTCCCCACTTCGCTGCGCCCCCTGGATGGTACCTTCCACATCTACCGCTGGTGGGTGGTCGCCGTAAGGCAAACGGGCACCACCGCCGATGGGCAAGTCGAATATACCGTCTATGGCACCGTAAGCCCCTTCCGGGTATTTGGCTGGTCGGGTACGGCTGGCAGTTCGACAACCCAAACCCCATAAACGAATAGTACAACGCATCACCCCCGAAATTTCGGGGGTGATTTTTCTATTTCTTCAAATGCTCCAGGTATCGTCCAGCCTGGATGGCCGCTGCCGCCCCCATTCCAGCCGAGGTGATCACCTGCCTGAAATCCGGGTCCGCGGCTTCTCCAGCAGCATAAACACCCTCAACGCTGGTCTGCATTTGTTTGTCTACTTCGATATACCCGCGTGCATCCATGTTCAACTGCCCCTCGAACATTTTCGTGTTCGGTGTGTGGCCGACAAAGATAAAAACACCGTCTGTTTTAAAATCTTCCACGTTTCCGGTTTTTACGTTTTCTATCTTCACCGCATTGACTTTGTCGTCACCAACGATTTCCTTGACCACTGAGTCCATTCTCAGCTCGATCTTCGGATTCTCTCGAACCCGATTTTGCAGTAAATTTCCGGCTCGGAATTCATCCCGGCGGTGGATGATCGTTACCCTGGTTGCGTATCTGGTCAGGAAAATCGCCTCTTCCAGCGCGCTGTCTCCGCCGCCCACCACAACCACGTCCTTGCCTTTGAAGAACCAGCCGTCGCACGTGGCGCAATAGGAAGTTCCCTGACCGGTAAATTCCTTCTCTCCAGGCACGTTCAACGGGTTGGAACTGGCACCCGTGGCAATAATTACGGATTCCGCGAGATATTCCCGTCCGTAGGTCCTTATGCGGAAAGGTTTTTGGCTGAAATCGACTTTTGTTACCGAGTCAAACTCCACCCTTGCTCCAAACCGCTCTGCCTGTTTCTGGAACAAGTCTCCCAGTTCGGAGCCGCCGACGCCTTCAGGAAAACCGGGATAGTTTTCAATCGTATGCGTCAGCGCTGCCTGTCCGCCAGGCTGTATACCGGTAAAAACCAGCGGATTTAATTCTGCTCGGGCAGCATAAAGCGCAGCTGCAAATCCGGCAGGCCCACCGCCAAGAATGATGACGGACTCGATTTTCTGTTCATTTTCCATAATTTTTCCCTATTTTTGTGCAATTTTATCTGTAATTGTGATCGCCTTGTCGATAACGCTCATGCCTTCCGCCAATTGTTCCTCTGTGATGATCAATGGCGGGATAAGAAGAATTAAATTCCAATGTGTGTATAGAAAAACACCATTATCCAGAAGAAATTTCTTGACCGCGTTCATCTCCGCGCTGGATGCACCGTATGGTGCGGCAGGTTCCTTGGTTTGCCGGTCTTTGACCAGTTCAATGGCGCCAAACAGCCCAATCGATCGCACTTCGCCGATCGAAGGATGCCGTTCCACGAGTTCCTCCAGCATTTCCTTCATGACCAACCCGGTCTTTTTGGATTTTTCGACCAGGTGATCATCCTGCATTACCTGGATGTTGGCGATGGCAGCCGCCAGCGAAATGGGATGCCCATTATAGGTCAACCCTCCCTGAAAAACCTTTTCATTGAAGGTCGCCGCAATTTCCGGTTTCATCGCCACCGCGCCCAGCGGGGCATAAGCTGAGGTCAGTCCCTTGGCCATGGTCATGATATCCGGAACCACGTTCCAATGATTGACGGCAAACCACTCACCGGTTCGTCCAAATCCGCTCATTACCTCGTCTGCGATCAAGAGGATGCCGTTGCGGTCGCAAATCTCCCTCACTCCCTGCAGGTAGCCGTCTGGTGGAACAATGATGCCGTTGGTACCGGTGACCGTTTCGATCATCACCGCCGCGATCGTGTCGGCTCCTTCGTACTGGATGATCTCCTCCAGGTAATTGAGGTAATCCTGTGTAAATTCTTCTTCGCCGATTTCCGTCCTGTTGCGGTGGAAGGTCGAGCGGTAGCGGAATGGATCCAAAAAGTGCACCACCCCCGGCATCACTTCCGGTTCCCACGCCAACCGCCGCGGATCGCCAGTCAATGCAATGGCGCCGTAGCTTGCACCGTGATACGAGCGGTAGCGTGTGAGAATCTTGTGTTTTCCAGTAAATGCGCGGGCTAGTTTAACCGCATTTTCGTTGGCATCCGCTCCCCCCAACGTGTAGAGGAATTTTGTGAGTCCCTGGGGAACGATCTCCATTAATTTTTTTCCGAGCGCCGCCCGCGGTTTCGTCGCAAACTGCGGACCGGCAAATGGCAGTTCGCGCGCCTGGTCAACGATCGCGTTGATCACCCTCTCATCGCCGTGTCCTATATTGACGCACATCACCATGGAATTGAGATCGAGGTAACGCTTGCCGTGAATATCCCAAAAATACACCCCTTTGGCGGATTTAATGGGAATGGGATTCACCTTGGATTGCGCCGACCAGGTCCAGAAATTATGCTCCAGTGAAAATGGTACGATGTTGGATTCAGGTATATCGATCATTGTTCCCTCTATATCCCGATGTAGGTTATCACCACCTTGCTTATCCTATCACAAAAACGGTTTCGAAAGATAAGAGTTGTCTCAGAATTTCCTATAAGTGCCCTCCATGGATTAACCTTTTGGCTGACCTCCTTGCATTACAAAGAACGCCGTCCGCGGTCGGGCGGCGCTGACTGCTGCAGAATTGGTATGACTACCCCAAAAGGATCACGCGGGCGGGCGAGCCATCGGTATCCTTCAATTTCAAGGGCATACACACCAATGTGTAATTACCCGGCTGCACTTTGGATAGATCGACGCCTTCGATCACGACCATTCCGGCTTTCAGTATAATTTCATGCGTGGGCCTACTATTCTTGTACGGTGCAATGGAAAGATAATCGATTCCTGTGAGCTTGATCCCGTGGTCAATGAGTGCCTGGGCGCCGTCTGCGTTGATCGCCACAAAATCCGGGTGAAATTCACCCGCATCCTGCGACCAGAATTTGGAATTTCTGGTTTTGAAAAGTATCCTTTCGATCGGCTCGTTGAACGAAAGTGAATTTATTATTTCTTCATCGATTTGCTTCACGCTGTCCGGCAATTCGACCACCAGTACAGGACCGACCAGCACTTCCAACGGCATGACGTCCACCGCGCTGCCGTCATTGAGAAAATGATACGGCGCATCCACATGGGTGCCTGTGTGCACGCTGATGCCCATATACGAAACATTGGCATTCGCGCCGTCTTCGATCTTTTCTTTACGATATAGTTCGACCTTGGGATCGCCCGGCCATACGACCATGCCGGGTTGAATGGTCAGTGAAATATCATAGATTTTCATGGGAATCTCCTTTGACTCGCTTTAAAAATATCATACAGTAATTGCGCGCGTTCTTCTTGCTCCATTGGAACCGGTTTCGCCCAATCCGTCAGCATGGCTGTCAACAACTCGGTATTGATGTATTTTCCGTCGTAAACGATATGCCGGTCGACAAATTCCCGTTTCGTCCCAACCACCGGTATGTCCATTTGATCGAACAGAAAATTACCCAAACCATAATGGATCAAGCTTTTGTCGATGAGCTCAAATCCCATCGGAAAATGTGCCTGTGAACCTTGAACGATGTCCGCACCGGCATGGACTGCATTTTGAAAATCCTCGCGATAAGGCTCGGAATACATGTATTCGTAAATCTCATTATGTTGAAATGTGGCAATTACAACGTAGCCTTGCGACTTCAATTCTTCGATCTGTGAGTACATGTAGTCATAATCGCATTTCGCCGCGCCAGGAGAATCTTCCGTTGCCCACGCGCTGGTGTACCCGATGGGATTGCATCCGATGAACGCGATCTTGTTGCCGCTGTTATCGATTAATGCCGGTTGGCGCGCCGTTTCCTGGTTCTTCCCTCCGCCGAAAGTAATCCATCCCCTCTCCTCATACATTCTCAATGTTTGGGCAAAACTTTCCGTGCTGTAATCGTTCTCGTGATTGCCGGTCAGTTCCACAACATTCACGCCCAATTCTTCCAGGGTTTTGATTGACTCGGGGTTGGCGCACAACTGAAGGGTTGTATTGCAGGTGTTCGATTTCGGGCACTCCTCGGAAAAAGCCACTTCATTACTCACATGACGCAGATCTGCCGAGAGAAACCATTCTTTTATACTCTCGATCGGGTAACCGGTTCCCTTGAGGAGGATTTTGGAGGCTGTGCACCTCGCCATCGCGGTCGTGCCGCTCATCACGATCACTGTCATTTTTGATTCGTCACGGTTGGTCTGCGGAAGAAGCTCGTTAAAACTCTTCATTACGTTCGCGGTTAAACTATCCCCCACGATATTCGCTGCCAAATTGTAAGTCACCGTGAGCGGATATCCCTTCGGATCGAAGGGCTTGTCCAGCGGGCTCTTTCCGCCGATCTTGAGGATTTTCCATCGTGGATCAATTTCATCAAACGCGAGGATTGCCACCGCTCCTTCTGTACTTTCTACCGCTGAAAGGAGGGAACCTTCATCGACCACAACGACATGACTGCCATTCTCCCCCCATTGATCGCTCAATATCAACCGTGTTTTCTCGCTCATCATGAGCGTCTGGTACGTTCCTCCACCAGGATCGCCGTTCCACAAAGCGTTTATCTCACCGCCGGTGATGTCATCGGCAACGGTCATGAACGGGACGGCGGCGGCAAATACCAGAGTGGAAGCAAACAGAGCGGTCTGACCTTCATTAATTTCATCGGTTGTGAAACTCAGGTCTGCGCCATTTTTTTCTGCTACCACATTCACATCCGGGATGGAGTCAATGGCTGCGCGCCATTCGCCGGGGATTCCAGGGGAGACAAAAAGCGTAACTTGCGCAGGTTGAAACGGGGTTTTGGATGCCGTTGCGGGGAGATTTTGATTTCCGCTTCCATTCCCCGTCTGAATCGAGGCAGAATTGCAGGCAGACATCAATAAAACGGTTATGAAGGCAGCAATACCAATGATTCTTCTATGACTTCTCAAATTACCCATCTCCATTAAATGATCTTATTGCGATTATACGCCCTCATTACCAGTTGATAGGCATTTCCTCCAACCTGATAGTTCCTGATAGATTGCCTGGTTATAATCACCATAGATCAACTCACGAGGATGGAAATGAGAGAAGTTGCAGTCATTGGAATTGGACAAACAAAGATCGATGAGCACTGGGACAAGTCGTTGCGCGACCTTGCCGGCGATGCCGCCCTCTCTGCCATGATGGATGCCGGGCTGGAAAAAGTCGATGCCGTGTACGTCGGAAACATGATGTCGGGTTCGGCCAACCACCAGCAGCATTTGGGCGCATACATTGCAGACTGGATCGGTATGCGCGGAGTCGAAGCATTTAGAATTGAAGCCGCATGCAGTTCGGCGTCTGCCTCCTTCCGTACCGCGGTCATCGCGGTGGCTTCCGGTGAAGTGGAAAGCGCCCTGGCGGTGGGAGTGGAAAAAATGACGGATTCTCCTACCCAGGAGATCACCGCTGACCTTGCCACCGCTGCCGATGCCGATTGGGAAGCCGGCCAGGGTTTATCATTCGTTGCCTTGAACGCCCTGATCATGCGCCGATATATGTACGAATATGGGTGGAAGAAAGAGGATTTTGCTCCCTTTGCAGTCAATGCGCACGGGAATGCCATGCAAAACCCCTTCGCCCGTTTTCATGAACCTACGACTATCGAGGGCTACCTTAAGGCTCCCATGATCAACGATCCGATCAACCTGATGGATGCCTCCCCAATAGGTGACGGGGCTGCCGCTGCGCTTGTAGTGCCGCTGGAGAAATACAAAGGCAGCGCTCACCGAAAACCGGTTCGTGTTGCCGGCTCGGCAGCCGCAACCGATACGATCGCCATCGATCACCGCAAAGATCCCCTTTTCCTGCGCGCGGCTCATAACTCCGGCAAAAAAGCCTACGCCCAGGCAGGCATGGATCCTGCCGATATTGACTTGTTTGAATTGCATGACGCCTTTTCGATCATGGCTGCATTATCCCTGGAAGCCAATGGTTTCGCAGAACGTGGAAAGGGACCAAAGTTGGCACTGGATGGAGAGATCCTTCCTACAGGTAGGATCCCAATTTCAACGCGCGGCGGACTGAAAGCACGTGGGCATCCGGTGGGAGCCACCGGGCTCTACCAGGTGGTTGAAGTGGTTCAGCAATTGCGCGGTGAGGCATTCGGCAGCCAGGTCGAGAACGCGCGCGTGGGTATGACGCAGAATATTGGCGGCAGCGGTTCGAACATCATCACCCACATCTTTCAGACCATATAAACCGTTTCGAACTCACCAATCTTTCCGATTCCTGATATGATTATCGGGAATCGGATTTATTATGCCTGTTATCCTTGAATCGACCATCCAACACTACCAAACCCATACCTTCCGTTATTCCGACAGCCTTCGTTTGAAGACTCCCCAGCAGGCAGTGGATTATGTAAACGAAAGAGGGTTCATCTTCTTCTGGCCTTTCAAGGGATGTCGCTTTCCCAGCCTGTGGGGAGCTGTGGCCGGCGACCGGCCAGTGGCTGATGAGCACGATGACCCTGGTCACATATCCTGGAATTGGAAGGACACCCTGCTCGATCAGCGCGTCTGGTATTACGCACGTGTAATTAAGAAAAAGAACACCATGGTTTCGATAGACACGATCCCGTATTTCTACGCGTTATCTCCCAATTATGGTGAGCCTGAAGAGGATCTTCTGGATCAGTACAACCAGGGGCTGCTGCCGTTGGAAGCCAGGCTGGTTTTTGAAGCCTTGCTCAAGAAAGGTCCCCTCGACACCATCTCCTTACGCAAAGAAGCCCACCTCACCGGTGCGGCATCTCAATCTCCCTTCAACCGCGCCCTTGAGATCCTGCAGGAGCAGCTCAAAGTCCTCCCGGTATCGGTCAGCGAGGCTGGAGCCTGGGGTTACGCTTTTGTGTACGACCTGACCCACAGGTATTACCCCGACCTGCCGGAGAAGGCCCGCGGCATCACTGAAACCTCAGCCATGGACCATTTGCTTCTCCTCTACTTCAAATCGTTGGGGGTCGCAAAAACCAGGGAAGCCGCCGCGTTTTTCAAATGGCCATCCGCGCAGGTGGAGCGTGCCCTGCAGCGGTTGGTCGATAGGAAGGAATTGACAGCGAATGTTCAGGTTGAAAACCGGACTGGCGATTATTATACTTTGCCCGAGATCACCGATTAAGAGTTTTTTTCCATTCGCACAAATGTTTGATCCTGTGTATATAATTCATTAAGCATCTAATTCCTCGTACAAGGTCGGAGCCTGATGATGGAATTTCATATTTCACGAAGAACACGCGAAAAATTCCAATTCGATCCAACGCTTTTTTCTTATGACGGAAATGTAATTTTTGCCAATTTTCACGCGGTCAGGCAATTTGTACAAAAGGTGAACTCCCAGCATGACTTGATCAACTTTCCTGAACAGTCGTTGAAAGCCAGCCAGGTCAATGCCATGGGATTGATCGATGAGATATTTCATCACATTTTTCACCTTTATCGACAACAAAAACAACCCAAAATTCTTACCGATGCGTTGAATTTTCTTCAGCAATCTGTGGGAACGGAAGAGCTGGATAATTTCCTGGAAACATTCATCTTTGAATATCCTCCCTCGCCGGTATTTTCATCGAAACAGGATCCTGCAAAATACCTGGCAGATTCCACGCAAGGTGTTCCAAACCGCCAGCTCGTTTTGGAAGAATTGATCGTGCTCTGGCTTGCGGTAGAAAATCCAGCCCTGGAGCCTTTTGCTGAATTGTTCATCGAAAAGAATTTCATTTCAACACCGATATTCAGCAAAGTTTTCAATTCTCTTGGAGATTTTTTTGAAGATCAACCAAAATTTGGTCCCGGGAACCAACCACTCGTGCAGATGTTACACACCCCTGCTGTCGTAGTACCTGATTCGCTCACAGGACAGCTCGAATACATTCGCGAGCATTGGTCCAGCCTTTTGGGAGATTACCTGTACCGCCTGCTCTCCAGCTTGGACTTGATCAAGGAAGAGAATAAACTGGGATTCCTTGGACCTGGACCGGTACCCATCCCGGTCTATGACCAGGCTGAATTCTTGCGAGCTGGAGCGACTGGGCTGGAACCGGAAGCCTTCAGTCAGGACCGCGAATGGATGCCGCGTCTGGTTTTGATCGCAAAAAATACCTACGTCTGGTTGGATCAGTTAAGCCGTAAATATCAGCGCGCCATCACCCGCCTGGATCAAATCCCGCCCGTTGAATTGGAAACCCTGAGCCGCTGGGGAATTACCGGTTTATGGTTGATCGGTCTTTGGGAGCGCAGTCCGGCTTCTGCGCGCATCAAGCAGCTCTGCGGGAATACCGAGGCCATATCATCTGCGTATTCGCTTTATTCGTACCAAATTGCTTCCGATCTGGGCGGTGAGGCTGCCTACGAGACCTTGCGTGAAAACGCTGCAAGATACGGGGTGCGGCTGGCCAGTGACATGGTTCCCAACCACATGGGCATCGATTCCGAATGGATGATCCATCATCCGGAGCGCTTCCTCTCGCTGGATCATTGTCCTTATCCCTCATATTCCTTTACCGGAGAAGATCTTTCATCCGATCCGGCGGTCACCATCCAGATCGAGGACCATTATTACGATCGTACAGACGCAGCAGTGGTTTTTTCCCGGCGCGACAACAGCAACGGACGGGTCAAATACATCTACCATGGTAATGACGGTACCTCCATGCCATGGAACGACACTGCCCAACTGGATTATTTAAATCCCGAAGTGCGGGAAGCGGTCATCCAAACCATCCTCGAAGTCGCCAGAAGATTCCCGATCATCCGCTTCGATGCTGCCATGACCCTGGCCAGGAAGCATTATCAAAGGTTGTGGTTTCCCCAACCCGGCTCTGGGGGGGCAATCCCCTCTCGAGCCGAACACGGCATCACCCAGCAGGAATTCGACCGCGCCATGCCTCTCGAGTTCTGGCGGGAAGTGGTGGACCGTGCCGCCGTGGAAGCTCCCGATACCCTTCTTCTGGCGGAAGCGTTCTGGTTAATGGAAGGGTATTTTGTACGCACCCTGGGGATGCATCGCGTGTATAACAGCGCCTTCATGCACATGCTGCGCAATGAGGACAATGCCGGTTACCGCAAACTGATTAAAAACACGCTTGAGTTCGAACCGGAGATTCTGAAACGATACGTCAATTTCATGAACAACCCCGATGAACGCACCGCGGTGGATCAGTTCGGAAAAGGCGACAAGTACTTTGGCGTTTGCATGCTCATGGCAGCCCTTCCCGGTTTGCCCATGCTGGGTCACGGTCAGATCGAAGGATTTGCAGAAAAATACGGTATGGAATTTCGCAAACCCAATTGGGACGAGCAGGTCGATCCCGACTTGGTAGCCCGTCATGAACGCGAAATATTCCCCCTATTCCACCAGCGCCGCCTATTCGCCGGGGTCGAAAATTTCAATTTATTCGACTTTTTTGCGCTTGATGGAAACTTCAACGAGAACGTATTCGCCTTCACCAATCACCAGGGTGGAAATTCTGCGCTGGTGATCTACAACAATAATTACAGTGAAACCGAAGGCACGATCCATTTCTCTGCAAGGAAAATGCGAAAAATTGGCAGTGAAACCCGCCTGGAACAAACTGCGCTGTATGCCGCCCTCAAGTTGACCCCCGACCGCACCGCATTCATCGTCTTTCGGGATCAGATCACTGGACTGAGTTATTTGCGTCCTGCCGGAGATCTGCTCGATCGCGGTCTGCAATTTAAACTCCGCGGCTTTGAGTACCATGCTTTCCTGGATTTCCGGGTAGTCACATCCGACGCCGCCCATGATTACGCCTCCCTGTACTCGCTGATTGGCGACAAGGGTGTTCCGGAGATCGAACATTCTTTGAGCGAGTTGTTCTTGCATTCCATCATCGATCCATTCAAACAGATCATCGATTATGGTTATTTAAATTACCTGATGAAGAAATCCTTCTCCGGCGCTGAACTGGAAATCAACGACCGTGAGGATATCCGGGCAAAGATCACTGATTTTTTGGTTGGGATCAAAAAACACATCCGTGTTGTTCAAAACATCGATGACCTTAGTTTGGGTATTAGCGAACTGGTCTGCACCGTCTTACAGCTTCCAGGCATCCGGAAGACGTTGTATTTGCCAGGCAGTGAAAAAACGGAACAGATCGCCGATTTTCTCCTTACCCCCCTGATGGCATCCAAAGGACGTTGGATGACGTTGTTCGCCTGGGCTGTGGTCAGTCAAATCGGAAAATTACAGGCAACAGACCAATCTGAAGAATTAACCCTTTCGTGGATGGATGAGTGGCAATTGGGTAAATATTTCAGAGAGACCCTGGCGGTTGCCGGCTGCCAGGAATCTGAAATACAAAAACTGTACCTGTCATTGAAGATCGGGATTGCCCAGCAAAATTGGGATGCTCAAAGTAAAGGGAAATCATTAAAAACGGTGCTGCAGCAATGGCTTTCGGAACCTGAAATCCAGTATTTCTTGCAGATCAACCGCTACAACGACATTCTCTGGTATAACCGCGAATCCTTCGATGA
>DAOUGM010000109.1:0-2419 GCA_034428895.1 Anaerolineaceae bacterium | reverse complement strand
CCTTACGGCTCTTGCCGCAATTATTAAATTTTCCAGGGAGTTTCGCATGGCACAAGCAACGGCAGCAAAAACATCCAGAAGAGCGCGCTGGTCGTGGTATTTCTATGATATCGGCAACTCATCTTACGCAGCGGTCATCCTTCTCGCTGTGTTTGCAACCTATTTTTCCAATGTGGTCGTCGGTGGTGTTAAAGGTCCCACGCTGTGGAACTATTCCGTGGCCATCGCGGCCATCATCGTGGCTTTGATTTCGCCCGTTCTCGGCACCATCGCGGATTTCTCCAGGGCAAAAAAGAAATTCCTGACCATCTTCACCATCCTGTCGGTGGTGTGTACTGCCCTGCTTTTCTTTGTCCAGAAAGGCGATATTGCCATGGGGATGATCCTCTTCATCCTGGCAGAGATCGGTTACCGGGCGTCGCAGGTGTTCTATGATGCGCTGCTGGTGGATGTCTCAACTCCGGACACCATCGGTTCGGTTTCGGGCAAAGGTTGGGCGCTGGGCATGCTGGGAGGCATCGTGTGCCTGGGAATCGTGCTCGTTCCGATCACCTCCAATCCCGGCAGTACGCTGCCGGTACGCATCGCCTTCCTGATCACCGCCTTGTTCTATGCGCTCGCTTCCATTCCCACCCTGCTCTGGGTGAAACAGGTAAGCGAACCGGAAAAACTGCCTGCCGGAGAAACCGCCCTCAGCATGGCTTTCAAGAAACTCGGCGCCACCTTCAAGGCGATCAAGAATTACAAAGAGTTCATAAAATATATGGTCTCTTTTCTCATCTACAACGACGGCATCATGATGCTCATGGATAATGCGGCGTTGATCGGCGCCATCCTCTTTGGTTTCAAGACCGAGCAGTTGATCATCCTCATTATCATTCTGCATGTTGCAGGAGCCGTCGGCGCTTTCCTTTTCGGATGGATTTCCAACAAGTACAGCAGCAAACAAGCGCTCATCTATTCCCTCATCATGCTGATTGCCGTGGTGTTCGTCCTCTTCTTCGTGAACACGATTCCTTCATTCTATATCATCGGCGCCCTGGCCGGTTTTTCCCTCTCAGGTGTACAGGCTGTCAGCCGCACCATGGTCAGCCAGCTTGCGCCTGCCAACAAAACAACGGAGTTTTACGGCTTCCTTTCTGTTGCCGGACGCACTTCCACCTTCTTTGGTCCGGTGGTCTTCGGTTCGCTGTACGGCGGAATGGCGCATTGGTACCTCAAACAGGGCGTGACCGAGGCCCTTGCCAAAAGCCACGGCATGCTTTGGGCAATTGGATCGATCATCCTCTTCCTTGTCGTTGGCTTGATCTTCCTGCTGCTGGTTAAAAAAGTGACTTACCTCGAACCGCTTAAATTCGATGAATAATTGATTTTGATCCGCCAGCCTGCCGGCTGGCGGATTTTTCCTTAAGGACTATAATTGCCGCATGAGAAAAGAGATTCGTTACCCACGCCGTCAGGCAATTCGTAAAGTATTAAAATCGGGCATTGCATTGGCTTTCGGCGTTTTGACTACCTTCAAAATTGAAGGGGAGGAAAATATTCCCTCCGATGGACCGCTTTTGGTTGTCGCCAATCATTTTAATTTTATCGATCCCCTCGTGCTCATTCACATGGCTCCCTGGCCGATGGAATTTGTGGGCGGCGCCAGGATGCCGAACGCACCCGTCTCGGTTCACTGGCTGCAGCGCCTCTTCGGGGTCATTCCCACGGCGCGCGGTACCGGTTCGCGCGGAACCCTCTTCATGGCGGAGTCCGTGCTGCGCCAGAACGGCGTGCTGGGCATCTTCCCTGAAGGCGGTAGCTGGGCAACCGTGCTGCGCCCGCCGCGTCCCGGAACGGCATTCCTTGCCTGGCGTACCAACGCCAGGATACTTCCATTGGGGATCGACGGTACGGTGAAATTTTTCAATCAGGTGCGCAAGAACGGACGAGCCCACATTACATTGAAAGTCGGCAAACCCTTTGGACCGTTCAACACCGACAAAGCCGCCCGGCCCACCCGCGCGGAACTGGACGAGATCGGTCACACCATCATGCGCAATATTGCTCCGTTGATCCCTCCCGAGCGGCGTGGTTTCTACTCCGACGACCCCGCCATTCGTGAGGCCGCACGCGGCACCGAGATTTATCCTTTCGCTACCGTCGGCGAAATTTAATTCGCTTTTGCTCACTGGAAAAGAACTGGTCAGATGAACCGGTTCTTTTTTTTGCATTTTTCTCGTATGATATAGAAGTTAACGCATACTCTTTCAAGGATTCAGCCATGAAAAAAATCCTGATTCTCCTTTTGACCGCCGCTTTTTTGGTCTCCTGCAACCTTCCGTTCATCGGCGGAGCAGCCTCCCCCACGACCACTGAAACCTCTGTTCAGCTGCCCACCGGTCTTCCCACAACTCCTCCCGCAGAAATCGCCACC
>DAOUGM010000108.1:0-4320 GCA_034428895.1 Anaerolineaceae bacterium | reverse complement strand
CTTAACAGATGAGAATCCACCAGAAAGCGTTACATTAAATGTCGAAGGAAAGGGGGGCGCAGGATTTGTCAAAGGTGTTGGTTATGTAAAATTCGAAGACCTTGGCGACCAGACCACAATGTTGAAGTACATCGGTGAGGCCAACATTGGTGGTACTCTTGCCAGCGTCGGACAAAGGATGATCGATAGTGTCTCGAAATCCATTTTCAAGACTGCATTCGAAAAATTAGATAAGATTTTGGAGGAAAGATGGCAACCGAAGTAAAGAAAGAAACAGAAGAAACCGTAACTAAAGGAAAAGGTAAGGGTTTATTAGAAATAGCAGAAGTAAAGATGCTGCTGTACGTGATTCCAGTGGCATTAGTTCTGCTTGTGATTTCACTGTTGCTGTCATAATAAAGCCAGACCAAAATGGAGGGGGGAGAAATCTCCCCTCCAAAACGACTTGACAAGATGTTGTATCATATATATATATTAATTTCAGGCTAGTAATAAAATCAATTTAATACAGGAGGTGTCTATCGAGGTGGCATCCTATTGCTCATCAGGTGCGAGCAAAAACCCAATGGTTTCATTATATGTTTTCCGCTCAAACCATGTACCAGGTATTGAATCGTAGAAAGAAACCTATTATCACAGGAAAGAAGGAAAAAAACCTATGGCAACTACTTCAAAAGTGATGGGTTATCTACCACAGGATAAACCACCATTCGGAAAGATGGTTTTGCTCGGTTTTCAGCATGTTTTGACCATGTTCCCGGCCACCGTGCTGTGCGCCCTGCTCATGCACTTCGATGTGTCAACAGTGTTGACCATCACCGGTTTCGCCACCGTTGTCGCACTCATTGGCGCAAAGCTCTCGATCAATACATACATCCCCCTGTATTACGGCTCAAGCTTCAGCTACATCGCAGCAGTTTCAGCTGTAATTGCTGTTTTGGAACCTGAACTGGGCTTTGGCGCTGTTGCCAAACCCGAGACCATTTCCGTAGTAACCGCTGGCTTCATTTGCACTGGTATCCTCAATATCCTCGTCGGCTTGATCATCCGCCTCACCGGTGGCAAACAGGGCGTGGATAAGGTCCTGCCTCCAGAAGTCACCGGCCCGGTAGCCATCATCATCGGTATCGGTCTTGCTTATACCGCCCTGACCATGGCATCTGGTACCTGCTGCGGTGTCGATCCCGTTGCCGCCCCTGGAGTCACTCTCAAGTGGTGGCTGGCAGCCATTCTCACCTTCCTCGCTGCTGTAGTCTTCTCCGTCTACTTGCAGGGTAAGGGCTTCATTGGAATGCTCCCCATCTTGTTAGCCATGATCTTCGGCTACCTCGTCGCCATCCCCATTGGACTCGTCGATTTCTCAACCATCGGCGCCAGCGGCTGGATCACCATTCCAAAGATTACCTTCCCGGTCTTCAACAATGCGTTGACTGCAACGGTTCTGGTTGGCGTAGGCGTGATGGCCATTGCAACCATCCCGGAATCCACTGCCCACCTGTACCAGATCAGCTTGTATGTTGATCACTTGGCAGAGGAAATGGGACGCGAGAAACCCGGCCTGTCCAAATATATCGGCCTCAACCTGATGCTCGATGGTTTGAACGACCTGGTCAACGGCCTCTTCGGTTCCACCGCCGGCACCAACTACGGTGAGAACAACTCCCTTATGGTGATCACCCGCAACTACTCCGGCCCGGCGTTGATTTCGGCTGGCGTCATTGCTGTGATCCTCGGCTTCATCGGCCCACTTCGCGATGCCATCTATAGCATCCCGACCGCGGTCACCGGCGGCCTCGCCATCTACCTGTACGGTGTCATTGGCGTTCAGGGTATCGCTCTTATGATGGCCGAGAAAGTCGACCTGTACGATCCCGGCAAACTGGCCATCACCGCTTTGATCCTCGTCGTCGGCATCGGCGGCAACATTGGATACGGCGGCAATCTGCCTGTTCCTCTGCTTCAGAAAATCTTCCCCTTCGGCTGGCCTGCGATTGCAACCGCAGCAGTGTTAGGTATCTTGATTAACCTGCTCTTCGTAATCGTCAAACCGCCAAAGGTCCGCGCTGCAGACG
This sequence comes from Anaerolineaceae bacterium, assembly GCA_034428895.1. Taxonomy (GTDB): domain Bacteria; phylum Chloroflexota; class Anaerolineae; order Anaerolineales; family Anaerolineaceae; genus UBA6107. The sequence continues at coordinate 2,248 of DAOUGM010000108.1, read as the reverse complement.
TTCTTGGTTAATTTTCTGCAGTAAAGAATTCAAGTTTTTTGCCCCCCAGTGTTCATCCATTGGGGGGCATTCTTTTTCATGTTCGGTTATAATCAAGGAACTTCAAATTCTATGGAAAATCCTATGATCCTATTGACTGGGGCTGCCGGTAAAACTGGAAGAACGATCATCAATAATTTAATCAGCAATGACGTTCAAGTCCGATCACTGGTGCGCTCCACAAGGCAGGCTGACGAACTAAAGGAAAAGACCGAAGTTGTGACCGGTGATTTGCGTGACCCGGCCGCGCTGGCGAATGCGGTTAAAGGCGTAGAGGCAATTTATTATATTTGTCCGAATATGACGCCGGATGAAGTGGAGATCGGAAAAAACCTGCTTCAACTCGCAAAGTCATATCATGTTGAGCGCTTCGTTTACCATTCAGTGCTGCATCCGCAAGTGGAAGCCATGCCACATCACTGGCAAAAAATGCACATGGAAGAGGCGATTTTTGAGTCCGGGCTGGATTTCACCATCCTTCAGCCATGCGCGTACATGCAGAACGTATTGCAATACTGGTCTTCCATTATCAATGAGGGAATATATGCTGTCCCATACGCCACCACATCCAGGATCAGCATGCTTGATCTGGAAGATTTGGCTGAAGCTGCCAGGATCGTACTGACACAACCAAATCATAAGAACGCGGTCTACGAACTTGCAGGTCCTCAATCTCTCAGCCAGGATGAAGTTGCAGGGGTATTCACCGAGGTACTGGGCATACCTGTCATTGCCAAAGCCCTGGATCGCACAAACTGGTCTGAAAATATGCAGCGCGCCGGCATGGATGACAATCAGAGAATCACTCTGTTGAAAATGTTCGAGTATTATGAAGATCATGGATTGGTTGGAAATTCCAACATTCTTGAATACCTGATTCAACGACCGGCTGCGACCTTAGCAGAATTTGTAAAACGTCAGGCTTCATCCCACAATTAACTACATGAACCAAGTAAGTGCAGGAAAATCCTGAACCAGAAGGAAACGTCCGCAATGTATAAAAACAAAAGTCAGCACTACAATTTTGCTTTCGAAGCCTTACCCACCCTGTTTTTCAGCCAGACCAATGATTTCGTAAAATACCTTGACCGGGACGGTCTGAAATTCCTCAAGTTCTGGTGGGACCATGTCGGTGATAAAATGCCGGAAGAAAAACGTATCTCTGCTTCCGGAATGTCGTACGAAGTGGAAGACCTGGATGAAAAGAACCGGTTGATTACGGTGATTTTTCCATCTCCCAGAGAGGATGGAGAGGCTTACTTCATTGGCATGATCCCGAAGCCTGAACGCCGGTTCGCCATGGTGCGATTGCATAACGCATCCATGTTTGTTTTGCGCCGTGACGACCACGTGGCCCAACCGCACCACACAAGTTTTGGCGAGTTAACCCCCAACGCCCAGTATCGTGAGCGTGGTGTTGGGCTAAACCCGACAAAGCAGGATTTCAAGAGGATCATTAAAAATAGATTGGAGAAGAAAAAATGAGGGTTACAACCGAGCTGATCGTCGTTATTGTAGCGATATTAATCTTCTACGTCCGAATCGCGATCCTGCGCGGACAAAAGAAACGCTTCGAACGAGAATATGCCCTCAAACGCCGAAAGGTCAAAGGTCGTTCCAAGGGTTCGCCGCTGCCAGAAAAAGCCCCCGGTACTCCTCCCTATATGGTAAGAAGTTGGGCTCTGGTTGCAGTCTCCATAATATTAATGTTGATCGGGGTCGTGGCGTACAGCAAATTTTCAGTGCTGGGGTTGGACCTGATCAAAGATGCCGCTTTCGTGGAAGCCTATGCCAAATATTGGTACCTGGCGGTTTCAGCAGGTGTTATCCTGTTGGGATTCTGCGTTACCATCGAGAAACCCAGGCTGGACGAGTAAAACGGTATTCCCTGTTGAACGGTCAAGGCTGCCTTTCGGCAGCCTCTTTTTTCCAGCATCCAACTGTAATGCATCAAATCAATCCCAGGTCACCTTTGGATATGCTATAAAGTTCATCGGCAGTTTTTTCGGGCAGGATGATCATAAAACGAGTTCCCTGGTCTGGAGCACTCTCCACCAGGATTTGACCATCGTGAGCTTGAATGATCCGTTTGGCAAGGGAAAGCCCCAGACCTGTTCCATGTCGGGCTTTTTTTGTAGAAAAGAACGGTTCAAAGATCTTATCCAGATATTCCTCCGGAATTCCCGCGCCGGAATCCTTGATCTCAACA
>DAOUGM010000107.1:0-1977 GCA_034428895.1 Anaerolineaceae bacterium | reverse complement strand
CTTCGGGCGGGGACAGTGGGTGATGGTCGCCTTCGATCTGACACTGCCCACGGAGTGCGTCTTCCGCGGCGAGGTGGGGACAGTTCTGAAACAGGTGGGAAGCAAAAAAGGCGAGTTCATGCTGGTGATTGGAAGGTAATGAAATGAATTAATGATGGCTGCCGCTTACTGGAAGAGGTCATGAAGAGACTAGTCATTGAAATCGCTGGAATCATCTTTATTATTACACTGATCGTAGCTGGATTGACCTTACTGAATGATGTCAGCAGCAAACCTTCAGTGGTACTTACCAATCCATGCGATGCACCCTGCTGGTACGGGATCACACCAGGTCAGAGCGATTCCTGGGCGATTTACACTTCATTGAACGACCTGAAAGGGCTGAAGATCAACGCGGTTTACCCGGAATATGACCGCAAGGACAAGTTGGTCAGCTATTACTGGTATTTTGAAAGACCGATCAAGGACAGCGGCGGATCGGTCAATTTTATCAATGACAGAGTCGCCGCGATTAATATCCTGAGCGTCGGATCGTTAAACCTCAAAGACCTCTTCCAAAAATTGGGAGAACCAGATTCCTATTGGAAAGCCGTCAAGTACGGGGAAAATCGGGAATACTTGGATGTGGTTTTACTGGCTCCCAAAAGGGTTACGCGGCCGAAGTTGTGATCGACGTTGAATACGGTAAAGACCAAGTGGAAATCAGCGGATCGACTCCCGTCTTTCGTGTCACATATTTCGCGCCGGAAGAATTTGAAGCATTACTTGAAACGAAGATCCTATTTGGAATTCCAGTCGATGCCAAGACGGCTGTTTTCAAACCATGGACAGGGTATGGAGTGATCAGCGTCGATAGTAAATGATGCCGAAAAAACATTACAACAGCGCGATAGAAAACCTTCCCGAACCCTTATAAGGCTGTGGGAAGGTCGTTGTGTAGTCTTCGGACAATGAAGCTAATCCACCGTAAGCGTTTTGCTTAAATTGCGTGGAAAATCCGGATCGTAACCCCTGGCAACGGACATGTAATACGAAAGCAATTGCAGCGGAATGATGGACAGCAAGGGAGCAATCGCGGGGTTGGAAGCGGGAATGGTGATCACATCATTGGCATTGGCGTTCAGGCGGCTGTCACCTTCACCGACAGCGATAGCCCTTCCTCCGCGGCAGGTGACTTCGTTGATGCCGCTAATGATCAACGGCACGTCCTCAGGTCCGACAACAAAGATCACGGGAAAATCGCGGGTGATGGCTGAGAGCGGTCCGTGTTTGAACTCAGTGGAAAGCATGCCCTCGCAGTGGGCGTAGGTGATCTCTTTCAGTTTTAACGCGCCTTCCAGTGCCATGGCGTAAGTGGCTCCGTACCCCAGGCAGTACAAGTCATTCCAGGCGTTGACAGCCGGAACGAGAGCTTTGACCTTTTCATCAGTGGCGGCGATGGTCTTTTCCATCAAGTCGGGGAGCGTATCGAGCTGCTGCAGGTCGTGACCGCCCAGGCGCAGCGCCAAGTAAAGGAAAGTGATCACCTGGTTGGTGAAAGTTTTCGTAGCGGGCACGCTGATCTCATACCCGCAGCCCAAAGGCAACCAGGCTGAAGTGGAACGCGTAAGGGTCGAACCGATCACATTCGCCAGTCCGTAACAGGTCATGCCGGCGGTCTTGGCTTGCTGGAGCGCGTTGAGCACATCCTTGGTTTCGCCGGATTGGCTGACAAAAATTCCCACGTCTTCCTTACCGACGGCGGGCAGGTACTGGGGGATGAACTGAGGGGCGAGTACAGGGATAACCGTTGTGTTTGCCAGGCGGGCAAAATACACCGCTCCTACCAGGCAGGCATGATAACTTGTTCCGCAGCCGATGAAATACACATGCCGTGCGGTGGAAATCTTCTCCAAAATGGTTTGAACGTCGGCGCTGTTGTTCAACAGGTTGAGAACCTCGCCTGCCACCTGAGGCTGCTCGTGAATTTCCTTGAGC
>DAOUGM010000106.1:0-12739 GCA_034428895.1 Anaerolineaceae bacterium | reverse complement strand
ATTTTGTGCGTAATGATGTTGAAATTCGAATTTGGTTTAATGCCAAAATGGTCCGTTCTTTGACCTTATCTTTAGACAATATTAAAGTTCACTTTTGAATTTCAAAGGTGTTCACTTTTCAACTTCTCCTAACAGCAGATCATGCTGGAAGAAAAATTGAGGTTGTCATTTGAAATGACAACCTCAATGTCGTTTAAAAATATTTCAAGCCAGACTTTCCTTCAAGGCAGCGATTGGGGGGATAGGAGTCGGGTCGATATCGTACGCCATGGCCAGATAGAAGGATACATAATCTCCAAAGAGAATCGTGCTCCACATCTGCGCCAGGCGGGTTTCGCCCCTGGCGTTAAAGAAATCGGTTCCCAGGCCTTCCAGCATCAGGATCTCGCGCGTTTTGTCCACTCTGAGCAGGTTGCGCGGATGGTCCGCGGCTGCCCTGAGGAAGATCGCCAGTTCTTTCGCCAGTTGATCATGCGGATTGCTGGTTCCCGCCAGCGTGTTATGGTCGGCCTCCGGTAATGCTTCAAAACTGGCGACCGCCTTCGCCACCTCGTTGATCTGGCACTTCCAGCGCCGCGCCACCGGCGCCATGAATCCACTGCCGAAAACAGTGATGTGGCGTCCAATCATCTGCCCGGCCAGGCGCTTTGCAGGATTACCCAACACGGGTACCTCAGCCTTGATCTTCTCCTGCAAAGCCGTCATGACCTCGACCGCGCCTTCCACTTCAGCAGAAAGATCGGTGACCAATCCCAGGCGGGTGAACAGTGCCAGCAGCAATCCAAACGAATACCCCACCGCGCTGCGCGGCTGACCAGTGTGTTTGAACAACCAGACAGGATATCCCAGCTCTTCAGCCTTACTTTGCAGTTTTCCGCCGGTGGAAATGCAAACCACCTGGCAACCGCTTTTGGCAGCCTGCTCGAACGCCGATAGAGATTCTTCGGTGTTGCCGGAGTGAGAGGAAACGACCACCAGGGTGTTTTTGCTCCTGGCAAATCCGGGTAGACCATAATCGCGGTGAACGATCATCGGCACGCTCAATCTATCCGACAGGAAGGATGCCAGCAAATCCGCCCCGATTGCCGATCCGCCCATACCTGAGACAACGATCCTCTCCACGGGATCCATTGTCGGAAGCGGCTGTGTCGAACCCAGCTTCCATGCCTGCAGTAACTGCTGTGGTAGTCCATCGATATGAGCCAGCATATTCTCGCGGTCGAGTGAGGGAAAACTCGCGTTATCGTTCAAATCCATGTCATGGTCCTCTTTTTCAATAAAGATGCGGAATGATTTTACCTTAGAACGCTGATATGGGGCAACAAAACACAGAGCAGCGTGTCTGCTCTGTGTCGTTGTTTACCTCTGGTTTACTTTAACTTCTTCACCAGGTCAAGAAATTCCTTATATTCCTCTTCGAACATGTGGATCGTGACGTTGTTCAATTCAAGATTATACGTGGTTTCGCCATCGGGTTCCTCAGCGGACCAAACTGCATAACTCTCGGTCTCGGCAATCGTCTTTACCTTGGGTTCATAATTATCAGACATTTTATTCTCCTTTTCTAAATTATATTACTTCCCTGAATTGGGTTTGATCCATTTCCACACTTTAATTGCAAATGTTTTGACGGCATCCCAAACTTTACACCAAAATGTTATGAATCTTTTGCAACTCTGTACCACGCTGGCTGCAAACCTCGTCCACAAGACAGACAGTGAAGGGGGTGGAGAGATCACCTTCAACCCTTCCCATGGATCATTATCCGTCATTTTGCGGAAAATATAGGTGATGATTAATTTTAATGATGCCAGCACTGGTGCTGCCAGCAAGACTCCCAACAAACCAAACAGACTTGCAGATACGATCACCATCACCAACACGGCAGCGGGATGGATCTCAAGTGCATCCGACATTACACGCGGAACCATAAAATTATCGAGTACCAGATCGGAAAGCCACGCGCATCCCACCACCAGCAAGGCAAACGGGAATGGCTGCATGCCGAAATAATTGACTTGGAAGAGCGCCACCAGGCCGTAGGTTGTCCACGCCACGAACGGCCCAATATATGGAACGAAACGCGCCAGCCCTGCGAGAATCGCCAATAGGAAGAAATACCTGACACCCAGAATGCTCAACAGGATCGAGTAATAGCCAACGGTGATGGCAAAGATCAGCAATTGACCGCGCAAAAACGCGTTCCAGATGTGCGAGAGCTGCGAGCCCAACCGGGTGATATCTTCCTGGTAGTTTGGAATTTGCACGCGGATCAAATTCTTGCGCACCCCCATGCTCTCCGCCAGGATGAAATAGGAAATCAACAGAATCATCAGGGTCCAGGTTAATGTACTCCCAATCCCGGATGCCAGCGATTTGATGAGGCTTCCCAGATTGGTCAGGATCGGCTGTACGATCCCCTGTAGTTGAGTCCACAAATTCGACAAATCCAGGTGGGAAAGGTCAAAACTGAACGGTCCGATGATCAACGGTTTATTGGAAATGTCGGCGAAGAAACCGGGCAAGTCGGTCAGCAAGCCCTGGATAAATTTGATCAAATTTTGCACCTGGTCGAAGATCGAAATTCCACCCCAGGTAAGTAAACCGAGGATGATCAAAAAGAGCAGGACATAAATCAGGGTGGTGATCAGGCGCCAGGGTACTTTCAGCTTGGTATGGAAGAAATTCGCCAGTGGATGAAGCAAATACGACAGGATGAACGCAAACAACATTGGGGCAATGATGTATTGAAAACGGATGACAAGCAGCATAATTACCGCAGATAACGTCAAGCCCACGACAGTTTTGGTGGTATTGTTCCAGCGCGGCGATATTTTTTCTTCAGGTGATGGCATGCTACCTCGGTAATTTTTTAATTCTTATTTTCAATTATAAGATATTTGGAATTAAAAAAAAGGAACTGGCAGGTCATTGCGCCAGTTCCCCTGTTTCAACTTAAGTTATGGGCAAACGCCGGGTTGAACGGCATTAAATATTCCCGGGAAAAGTGAACAATAACTGTTGGTCAACTCGATGATGATCCACGGGATCACGCAAAAGACCAACAGAACCCCCAGAACCACCAGCAGCGCCACCAGCCAGCCAGATTTCTTCTTCCTGACAGGGGGCGGTACGGGTTGGGCTGTTGGGCGCGGAGGAGCAACCGGTGCATAAGAAGGCGCAACTTGTGAGGGTGGTGGTGAATATGAAGGGATTGCCTGTTGCTGCTGGGGAGGATAAACTGGAGCAGCGGGCTGTGCTGGCACAGGCGGTGCAGGAGGCGGCGCCATTGGACTGACCGGCGGCTGCGTGGGAACTGCTGCAGGACGCAATACCGCCACCGTGGCATTCATGTCCAAATCAATGACCTCATATTGCACAATGACACGCTCGCCCAGCGTGATCACCTCACCCGGATGCAGCGTAACGGGTGCTGCCAACCTCATACCCCGGATGAATGTCCCATTGGTTGAACCCAGATCTTCAATGGAGTACGTCTCCCCCACTTTCAGAAGCCTGGCATGCCGGCGTGAAACCTCCGGATCATTGATGACAATGTCATTCCCCGGATCGCGCCCCAGAAACAGTTCAGCTTTGTCCAGGAGAAATTCAGTTCCGCTTCCAGGCCCGCTTTTTAATACCAGGTGAAATGACGCCATAAAATCCTCCTTTTATGATTCCGAGCAGGTGCAAAAAAATGAGTTAATTGAACTCTCAATTCATACTACTTGACCGCTTTTAATGCAAGGTTTTCAGCCTGGCGAGCCAGGTCAATGGATTTCGCCAGTATGCGTAATGCTTCTTCGGGATTGTGAAACCCCATGCTGTTCTCGGCATTGATGAAATCCCAGCGCATTTGAGCCTGGCGGTGAAGTTCACGCGCCTGCACCAGCATTTCTGCATCGGTGCCCGGGTTTTCGGATGCAATCTTTATGGCGTCGATCGCCGCAAGGATGGCTTCCTCCGCGCTGATCATGGTCTCATGTACAGAATCCTGGATGATCTTTACCCTTCCCGCGACGTAATCCACATCGGTATGGCACACACCGCAGGTTTGCGGAAGTTTGAGCAGCGGACTGGTAATGTCGTGCGTCGAGAACTTGGCCGATCCATCGCGGGTGTAGGGCATATGGCAATCAGCGCACGCCACCCCGGCATTGAAATGTGTGCTGCCGGCAGTATAGAGTTCGTAATCCGGATGCTGCATTTTCACCATGGCGGCTCCACTGTCCGGATGCGTCCAATCGCTGAAATTGACGTCGGTGTAATACTCCGCAATGTTCTCAATCTTCGTGCCATTCTTCCAGGGAAAGGTCAGCAGCTTGCCATCTCCAACCATATAGTATTCCACATGGCAGTTGGCGCAAACCAGGCTGCGCATCTGCTGGCGGGTGTATTGGGTCCAATCGATGCCCTGTGCTTTCAGTGCGGCATCCAGCGCCGGGTTGGTCACGATCAGACGCATCGTACCGGCTTCGTGGCAGTTGGCGCAGCCAATGGTATGTTCGATGCTTCTGCCCAGATCTTTGAACAGGGTGGCATCGTATGCCGCCATCCCCATTTCATTCCACAATTTGGGGTTATCGGATGACTTGCATGAGTAACAGGTTCCGGCAGTTTTATCGTTCACCCTTAAGGTCGATCTGACATCCAGCAGGGCGTTCTCATGCCCGCGTTCTTCGTTGTATTCCTTGCTGAAAGGATACCCATTGAACAAGGTCAGCAGACGAGGGTCTGCCTCCAGTTTGGAAAACGGGAAAGACCCGCCGTAATCCGTGCGCTCATTGTTATTCTTCGTTTGAAGCATGGTCGTGTACTGGTTGGGAAAGTTTTGTCCCCATATCGCGCTGTCGGGTTCATACGCCTCGACCGTCACCATCGGAACCACTCCGCGGATGGGTTCGGGTTGGTTATTAATGAATACCAGTAATGCGATTACCGCTCCTGCAAGCAGTATGATGACGGCACTCACTGCAATCACCGGAAGTTTGTTTTTTATCATGGCGTATCACCCTCTAATAATGAATTCGAATATACCCATTCCTCGCGGTACGGATTAATGACGATCCCGCGGTCGCCGTGAGCGACATTTTGATGGCAGTCAAAACAGTATCTTCCGCTGTCTTCGGCTCCATCCGCGATCATCGAAACCGTCTCGGCATGACAACGGATGCAATTTTCTTGTATGATCTTTCCAGTGCTTTCATGCGCGCGCAGCGGATTGGGAATATCACCCAGGGTAAAATGGATGACATCGTTCAACCCGGATTTCATCTTAATATAGTATTTGGGAATAAAAGCATGCGGTGCGTGGCATTCAGAACAAACCGCCCACTCGCGGTGCGCGGCTTTATTCCAGCCCTCATATTGTGCATCCATAACATGGCACTTATTACAGGCGGCAGGATCGCTCCCTAAAAACACTGAAAAGTCGGAGAAATACATTCCCAGACCCACTGCTGCAAAAAGTAATACGATGCCAATGATGATTGGTATTTTCATATTCATTTTGGTGATGCAATTATGATAACAAAATTGAGAATGCAAAACAACAGGATACGGCACAAACAAGTTAACAAAAGACCCCACCATGCCGTGTGTTGCGTAGTTTTGAACCTGCCGAAGCAGGTGGTTCCCGCCGTAGAGGGCTGCCTTGGCCGAAGCCTATCGCATTCCCCTAGTGAGTGAGGGATCCCTTTTGTAAGTGTTGGCTCAAAACCGGTGTCGCAGCATCACGAACACAGCAGGGTAACGTTCTTATACCATGTTTTGAGTAAAATGTTAATAGAGTACAGCATAAAATTTGTCAAGGAATGACCATGAAAGAATCCATCCGTTCGTTTATTGCAATCCCCCTTCCTGTCGAGATCCAATCCTCTCTGGGTGAATTTACAGCAAAGCATGGAATCAACCAGAACAACGGCTTTCGTCCGGTTAAATCGGGGAATATTCACCTGACATTAAAATTCCTTGGAGATGCCACTCCTGGCCAGGCCAAGTCCGTCACTGCGTGCCTAAATAATATCGTTCGGTCACAAAACGGATTCAGGATCGTTTTTGAAGGTATTGGAGCCTTCCCCAACTGGAACCTCCCGCGTGTGATCTGGGCAGGAATGTCTGCGCCCGCCGAATTGGAATCCCTATACCAAAGGATCGACCGGGAAACGATCGATCTTGGATTTCCTTCAGAAAACCGCAAATTCTCTCCGCATCTGACCCTCTCGCGCGTGAATTCCTCCATGAACGATCCGCGGTTTGCCCGCGTTATCGCATCGCTCAGATCTCTGTCACCTGCCCCATTTTTCGGCGAAATGCAGGCGGGGCATGTCGATCTCTACCGGTCGGTCCTCCAAGCTGGCGGTTCGGTGTACTCGGTAATTTCGCGCCACCCGTTTCAGGCATCCACCGATGTATGATAGAATTTGGAAATCAAAAATAATGAGGTGAACTCTGGAAGCGTTAGAAAAAGCACACAAGATTGTCAGTTTTTTGGAGGAAAAGAAAGCAGAAAAGATCCTTCTTCTGGATATACATGATCTGACGACATTTACGGATTATTTTATTATTTGCAACGGCACGAGCGATCGCATGCTCCAGGCATTATCCAGCTCACTGCGAGAATATGTAAAAAAGGAATTTGGCAAGTCGCTTCAAGTGGAAGGTGAATCCCGCGACGGCTGGCTGGTGGCGGATATCGACGACATTGTCGTTCATTTTTTCTCCCCCGATCAGAGAAATTACTACAAACTGGAACAGTTGTGGGAAAAAGGAAAAATGATCCTCCTCCTGCAATGAGGCAAATTATTAAGTCAATTGTCCAAAGGGAAATTCCAGGGGAGATTCATCAACCTCCCCTGGTTTAATGAATATCGTTTGTGTCCTCTCGCACCTACAACAATGCCAGGATTTCAGCGCTGTGATCCGCCGGTTTTACATTTTCGAACACCTTGCGAATTCTGCCATCCTTGCCGATGAGGTACGTGGTCCGTAAAACACCATCGTATTCCCGCCCATACAACTTTTTCTTCCCCCAGGCGCCGTACATTTCGAGCACTTTATGGTCCTCATCCGATAACAATGTATAAGGCAGGTGATATTTTGTTTTAAATTTGGTGTGCGAAGCCGGCGAATCGGGGCTGACGCCCAGGATGACCACGCCGGCCTTTTCATAAGCGCTGTAATCATCCCTGAAGTTGCAGGCTTCCGTGGTGCAGCCGGGGGTGTCATCTTTGGGATAGAAATAGAGCACAATATCCTTGCCGGCAAAATCCGATAAACGCCGGGGTGTACCGGTCTCATCCTCAAGTTCAAAATCGGGGGCAATTGTATTTTTTGCAAGCATATCAAATCCTCCTTTATTGACCTTACACTATATACTCAACAATTAGATCGTATTTCACCCATAAAAGTGACATCATATCCGGGCATTTTCATCACTTCGCTTCTAAATTCCCGGTCGTTTGCCAGCAGGAACACCGGTTTAACAAAGGCGTCTTTCTCAGCACCTTCCGGGAAGATCAATTCATATTCCTCATTGAACATCGGGATAAACTCCAACCCCATCGCATACGCTGAAGCCGCCACACCCATCCCGCAATCTGCCCGGCCGGAAGCCACGGCAACCGCCACGCCTAAATGGGTATATTCCTCCTGATCGTAACCTCGAATCATCTCCGTTTTCAAACCCAATTTGTTTAGATAATAATCAAGCAGCACGCGTGTCCCGGCTCCCCGCTGGCGGTTGACAAAAGTCACTTCCCGGCAAACCAGGTCCTTCAACGTTGCAATACCTTTCGGATTTCCCTTTTTAACCATCAACCCCTGTTCCCGCCTGACCCAGCGCAGGATCACGGGTTTCCTTCCAGGCAGTAGTATTTGAATCTCGGTTGTGTTGTATGTTCCGGTCAACGGATCGAGCAGGTGGCAGCCTGCAAAATGGCACTCATCCCGTTTCAACGCCAGCAGTCCACCCATGCTTCCGGCATTGGAAGACACCAGCCTGCGGCCGAATCGCATCAGGTTTTTCGCCAGCAAATCCAGGGTCAGGTCGTGCGAGCCAATGGTCAACAGATTCCTGCTGATCTGATCCCGGCTGCGCAGGATTTGAATATTAACATGTTCGCCCGCCTCGATCCCCTGCACCATGCGCGGAATCACCAAAGTCCCATCGGCTTTGGAAAGGCTGGTGGTCACGCCTGCACCGCGTGCGATTGGCGCTGCGAGCATTTTTCCGTTGACCTCCCCCAATACCACCCGAACATAATCGTCATCACCGGCCGGGGAGGTTGTTTTGCGGGTCAGTACAGCCTGAACCACTTCACCTGAATTGGTGCTCGATCCCAACCAGAGATCGATCAACGGCCTGACCAGGATTTCTGTGGTCATGGCGGCCGAAACCGGGTAGCCGGGCACACCAATGACCGGAATACGCTGCGCATGCCCCTTTTTCGTCACATCCACAAAACCAATGATCACGGGGTGGCCGGGGCGTACCGCGACCCCATGCACAATGACCTCGCCCAGTGCTTCCACTGCCCGGGCGGTAAAATCTTCTTTCCCGGCCGACGAACCCGCATTAACCAGCACCAGATCGCATTCCCTGGCTGCCTTCGCAATGCGGGCGGTCAGAGATTTCAGCACATCCCGGGTGATCGGGTAACACCGCGAGACAGCCCCCCATTCACGCACTTGCGCCGCAATGACAATGGAATTGAATTCAGGAATCTCGCCTTTTTGCGGGTCCTTTTCGAGCGGCACCAGTTCGTCGCCGGTGGGGAGGATACCGATCACCGGCTTCTTCGCCACGCGCAACCTGGTGACCCCACCGGCAGCGATCGCGCCCAGGTCTGGCGGCCGCAACCTTTCACCAGCTGCAAGGATCAATTGACCGATGATCAAATCCTCCCCCACCGGCCGCACATGCGACCAGGGGGAGACGCCCGCACGAATACGTATCGCGTACGGCGAGCGCATCTTTTCAACATCGATCACTTCTCCAGATCGATCAAGGGACTCCACATTCTCGATAGGGATAACTGCATCTGCCCAATCCGGAAGCGCATCGCCGGTATCCACATAAACCGCTCCATGATCAACTTCGATCATCACCGGTTTTGATGGCTGGGCGCCGGTCGTATCCGCCGAGCGTACGGCAAATCCATCCATTGCCGATGCATGGTAATGCGGCGAGCAGCGCAAGGCAAAAACCGGTTCTGCAAGCACTCTTCCTGATGCATCAGCTGAGACCGGAATTTCGTCGCTTTCCAATACGCGCAAAAGACCCCGCGCGGCAAGTCCTTCGTTCAGGCGCTGAACAGCCTGGTCGAGCGGAATGTCGTGAAGATAGGGTGATATCGGCATGGCTGCTCTAGATCACTAAAACTTGAACCTGGTCGCCGGCTGCGTAACCCGTGACATCCGCAGGAATGTGCAGCAGACCGTTTGCCCGGCTCAAGGAAAAGATGAGGTTGCTTTTGAAGAATACCGGTTCAGCGGTCCAGCGGTTTTCCTTCCGGTAGACGCGCACTGGCAGGAAATCCTCCCGCCCGGTAATGGAAGAAAGATTTAGTGTCAAGTGTGCAGTGATCACGTTTTCAATCGTCGGCTCGGTTTGTCCGGACAGGGTTTCCACCAGGGGTTTGACCAGCAGGCGTGCGATCACCAGGGCGCTCACCGGATTTCCGGGCAGCCCGATCATGGGCTTGCCGTCGCACACCGCCAGGATGGTCGGTTTGCCGGGTCGGATGTTGATACCATGCACGAGCACCCCGGGTCGACCCATCCGGTTGAGTACCGTGGCAGTCATATCGCGCGTGCTTGCAGAAGAACCCGCCGTAACAATGATCAAATCTGCCTGATCAAAAACTTCACGAACAGCACCTTCAAGTTTTTCGGGGTCATCCGGCACGATCGGGTGCATGATGGGAATACCTCCACCCGACTCCACCAGGGCTGAAAGCACGGGAGCGTTGATATCCCTTACCTGGCCAGGCAGAGGAGTGCGATCGGGTGGGATCACTTCGTCACCACTGGAAAATATATGAACAACCGGCTTTACATACACGTGTACCCGGGTTATCCCCAATGCCAGCAGCCCGCCGATCTCCTCCGGTCGGATCCTGACGCCGCAGGAAATGACCAGGTCACCGGGCTTTACATCCTCGCCCTTCAGTAAAAGATTCTCACCCTGCGCGACCGGTTTGTAAATTTCCACTTCGTTCTCTGCAATGGTTTGGGTGTACTCCATCATCACCACTGCATCCGCCCCTTCCGGCAGCATTCCACCAGTGTGGATCACGGCCGCCTGCCCTTCACCCAGGATGAATCCAGGCGCCTTTCCCATTTCGACTTCACCAATGAGATTCAGATATGACGGCAATGAATCGCTTGCGCCATGTGTATCGGCAGCCTTGACTGCAAAACCATCCACTGAGCTGCGCGTAAAGGCTGGTGAATCCTCTTCGGAAATCACCGGGCGGCTGATCACCCTGCCCAGGGAATGCAGTGTGTCAATCAATTCTTCTTCGAATCCTGTGATTGCCAGATTTCGATGTATCAAGTCCCTGGCATCAGCGAGCGAGGTCAGTTTTAAAAATTCCGGCATATTAATTGATCCAAAGTGAGACAATAATTAAGTACGTCATGAGCAGAAAAAGGCCTGCCGAAACCAGGCGCAGCAAGCGCCAGCGCGGTTTTGCTCCTTCGGCGATCTGCTGGATGAGGAAGATTTGATACCCTCCAACAGGCAACCCCAACAGCAACGGCCAAACGAACGACCAGCTCAACCCCACCAACCCGAAAACACCAATGAGAATGAACGCGGTGATGATCAGGATATTATGCAGATTCATCGCTTTTTGCCAGCCCAGGCGCGCTGTCAATGTATGACCGCCATGGGTGACCTCATATCCATACCCTTCGAAGGAGAATGCAATTTTCATCGCCAAATAGATCAGCGCGAGTGGGAATGTGAGCATCACGAGGAAGTAACTCAAAGTCTTTCCCTGCAATGTAACCGCAATTGCTGGGATCAAGGTTGCCAGGAAGAGCGCTTCGAGCAGTTCACCATAACCATTTTTTTCAAGGCGGAATGGCGGTGACGCTGAAAAGAAACTGATCACGAATGCGGTGCCAATTAAAAGAAATCCTGCTGCCGAAATTGCTTTACGAAAGATCAGGATAACGATAACAGTCATTCCCGCGGTGAGAACGGTAAGCGCGATCTGCAGCAGCATCTGGCGTTTAACACTGCGCAGGTTGTTATAAAAAGGATCATCCTTGTGTAATGTACTCATGGGAGTATCAGAATGATCATAATACGCAGACAGGAAATTTCGTGTTTCCAGCAGGAAAATATTCACTGCCAGACCCAGGAGCAGGTCTGTCCAATCCAGTTTCGCCCCCAGGTAATGAGCAATGCCGACCCCCAGCGCGTATGTGAACAGGACAACAGCCATCAAGCCTGGATCGATGATCTTGCGAATTGGGTGTGATTTCGGTGTGTTTTCCATGGTTACACCAGTTGTTAACCTCCGGTAAAGGAAATGGAGTCCTAATTTTGAGCGATCATCACCTTCTGAAAAAGTTGGAAACAAAGAACCACAGGTTGGAAGGTCGTTCCGCCAGACGCCGCATGAAGTATGGATACCAGCGCGTCCCAAAAGGTACGTAGATGCGCACGGGATAACCTTGTTGAACCAGCCTTTCCTGCAAGTCGCGCCGAATGCCGTAAAGCATCTGGAATTCCAGCGCCTCATTTGGCATTTTGAACTCAGCAGCAAGGCGTTTGGCAAATTCGACCCTCTGCGCATCGTGCGTGGCGATGCCGGGAATGGGCGGTCTCCTGCCGTCCGCGCTTATCTTTGGAAAACCAAGTTTTCGGGATTCCTCGGTCAAGAGCCGGGTGAGGTTATCATAATTGGCATCCACCTGGGCTTTTTTCGGAAAGGCTGCCGATGGTGGCTCCTTGTAAGCCCCTTTGCACAGCCGCACGCGAGTGTCAAATTCCGCCATCTCGTTGATGTCCTTCTGGCTTCGGTAAAGGTAGGACTGGATGACGATGCCCGTGTTGTCGAAACCCTGCTGGCGTGCCCAGAGGTAGGCTCCCACGGTTTTTTCCGTCAGGCTGGAATCTTCCATGTCAATGCGGATGAAGTTCTGCTGTTCGCGTGCTCTTTCAAGTATTCTCCGCAGGTTTTCCCGGCACAGGTTTTCATCGATGACTAATCCGATCTGGCTTAGTTTTACAGAAACATTGGCTCGTAGTTTATTCCTTACGATCGCCTCGAGGATCTCAATGACTTCATCCGACGCTCTGATCGAATCGTTTGCTGAAGTGGTATTCTCACCCAGGTGGTCGACCGTGCCTACCATCCCCTTGGCATTCAACTGGCGAACAACTTCAAGCGCTTCCGCCAGCGTCTCACCGGCGATGAACCTTAAAGCCATGCGCCTGGCAAACCTCCAATGCGTCACCATGCGCTGAGCCCAGGCAGCTTTCGATAGAGTGATCAAAAGAGAACGCAGCATTTTTCCTCGCTTTTATGTTGCTTTCCGAATTTCATGAAAAGCCTTCGCTCCTGTTAAAATCTATTATATACTCCACTTAACCCATCAGGAGCCTGAACATGAAACGCGTCCTCCCGCCAGTATACAAAATCCATCCAGAGGTTGCCCTCGCCCTTGCGAGGGGTTATCCCGTGGTGGCGCTTGAATCCACGGTGCTCACCCACGGACTCCC
>DAOUGM010000105.1:0-3948 GCA_034428895.1 Anaerolineaceae bacterium | reverse complement strand
GCTGCCACCCGTAGGTGTATGGACCGTGTTTCAGTTCCATTGTGGGGGGCCACCCTCTCAGGTCCCCTACCCGTCATCGCCTTGGTAAGCCATTACCTTACCAACTAGCTGATGGGACGCAGGCCCCTCCCGAAGTGATTTTCACCTTTAATCACCAGATTCTAAAACCGGTGATCACATGAGGTATTAGCAGTTCTTTCGAACTGTTATCCCTCGCTTCGGGGCAGGTCACCAACGCGTTACTCACCCGTTCGCCACTAAAAGTATATTGCTACACTCTCCGTTCGACTTGCATGTATCAAGCACGCCGCCAGCGTTCATCCTGAGCCAGGATCAAACTCTCCGCCAAATAAACACCTTTCGGTGTTAAGTTTCGGATACTGGTTATTACTTTTGAAAACGACAGGGCATCGTCTTCCTATCACTTTTCAGTTGTTAAGGTGCTGATGTTTTCCAAGGGCCAGATTTTACTCTCGCGATCGCCTCTTGTCAAGACCAGGCGACAAAATTACCGATGGTCCTTACAGGACATCATCGGCCTGTCTCAACGGATCGCTTGGGATAAGTCCTCAAGCCTTCTGCGTATTTGGTTGTAAACTGATCTGCTTTTTATCGCGAAATCTTCAACGCACTTGGGACAATTATTGTAACCCGCTGTTTCCACCCTGTCAAGGGTGCTCGAGGATCGCATACTGATTTCTTCTTCATCCTCTGGGGTTACTCATCGAGTCTGGTTTATTGGGTTTTCAAGGATCTGCCCTTTCGGACGAGACCTGCTCGCTGTAGTGCGGGCAACGAGGTGAGATTATACCGCGTCGTAATAACCTGTCAAGGGTAAATCGGAACGAATTTGAAGATTCCTTCGATTTTCTTCTCCCCCCGCTAACATGGAACCTTTCCCCATCCACCAACGTCCTTCCATTAGTTGTATCAAATTGGAGTGTTATAATCTCATTCAACATGAACCTGCAAAACCGCCAACCTCCCTCCCTCTTTTCTCAGATCTTCTCCGCCCTCTGGATCGGCGCAGGGGCAGCTCTCGCGCTGCTCCTCGCGATCAACGTTGCTGTTTCCGCCTTTTTTGCCAACCGCGTTTTTCCGGGCATCTCCATGAATGGCGTTTCCCTTTCGGGGATGAATATCAACCAGGCATCCTCCAGCATTGCCTCATCCTACAATTTTGCCGAATCCGGCCGCGTCATGCTGACCTATGGCGACCAGTCTTGGATCCTTCGCCCTGCCGAATTAGGCTTTTTCCTCGACCCTCAGGCCTCTGCCCAGGCGGCCCTCGATACCGGTCGGCGCGGCTCCCTTCTGGATGTTCTCCGGGACCGTTTCACCTTCTTCCACAGTGGAATGAGCGTCCTACCCACCTTCATTTTCAGCGAAAAAACTACCGTGGATTTCCTGAATACTCTTTCCGCACAGATCAACCAGCCCATGCGCGAGGCCAGCATCTCGATCTCGGGCACCGACGTGATCGTCAACAACGGTCAACCCGGTCGCGTTCTGGATGTCCAGGCCAGCCTGGCTGCCGTTACGCGCCAGGTTGAATTGATGCAGGACGGTGTCATACCGCTTGTCGTGATCGAATCCTCCCCTGTCATTCTGGATGCTTCGGTGCAGGGAGAACTGGCGCGCGGTATCCTCAGCCAGCCCCTGCAATTGACCCTGCCTGCCGAGTTGACCGGTCAATCCGGCTCGTGGCAGATCGAACCTGCCGTACTGGCTTCCATGCTCACCTTTGAACGTGTCGAGAACGGTGGTTCCGCCGAATTACAGGTGGTGGTCAATAAGCCTTTGATGACCGCCTACCTGGAATCCATCCGCGGGAAAACTGATGTAGATCCAGAGAATTCGCGCTTCATCTTCAACGACGACACACGTCAACTGGACCTCATGACCCCCGCGGTCATCGGTCGAAAATTGAATATTTCCGCTTCGATCGACAGCATTAACCAGAGCGTGAAATCCGGCGGGCATAATGCCGCGCTCGCCTTTGATATTTCCAACCCCGCCGTCACGGATGCCATGACCGGCGCAGACCTGGGCATCACCGAGCTGGTTTACGCCTACACCACCTACTTCCGCGGCTCATCTTCAGACCGTGTTCAAAACATCAAGACCGCCTCCGCCCGCTTCCATGGGCTGCTCGTACCTCCCGGCGCGGTGCTCTCCATGTCCGACGAGTTGGGAAACATCAGCCTGGATAACGGTTATGCCGAAGCACCCATCATCCTGGGCGATGAAACTATCAAGGGCGTTGGCGGCGGGGTCTGCCAGGTAAGCACTGCCCTCTTCCGCACGGTTTATTACTCCGGTCTTGAAATCCTCGAACGTCATGCCCATGCCTATCGCGTGGGTTATTATGAGCAGACTCCCGGCGGGCGTGACCAGAACCTCGCCGGTCTCGACGCCACTGTTTTTGTACCCCTGGTGGACTTCAAATTCCGCAATGATACCGATCATTGGCTGTTGATGGAAACTTATGTCAGCACTTCCAATTACTCGCTTACCTGGAAGTTCTATTCCACTTCCGACGGACGCGCGGTGAATTCACATACCACCGGTTTGACCAATATTGTCAAATCCCCCGATCCCCTTTACCGCCAGAATCCCGACTTGCCCACCGGTACGGTCAAACAGGTCGATTGGGCGGTGGACGGCGCCGATGTGACGGTAACGCGCACGGTGACGCGCGGAGGGACTACCCTCTACCAGGACACTTTTGCCACGCATTACCAGCCCTGGCGCGATATTTTTGAATACGGTCCTGGAACCGAGAACATGCCGCCGCCTTCCAGCAATTCTCAGCAATGATAAAATTATCCAGTACCTATCCAAGGAGCGGAAAATGATCAACGAGGATCTGTTAACGATTTTGCGTTGCCCGGTGTGTGTGAAGGAAAAGAAAGGTCAATTGACCCGCCATAAAGAAGTTTGGCTGATCTGCGAGAATTGCGGGAGGAAATACCCCATCGTTGAAGATATTCCCGTCATGCTGATCTCAGAAGGGGATAAATGGCAGTCCTCCGCCCCTGAAGATCTCCCGCTTCCGCCTCCCAGACCTGCGTGATTCAGTCATCCGCATGGTGATATAATGCTCCCAGAACATCTTGGAATCAATCTTGCAACATGAAACCGGTATGGCAACTACTTCTCGAACGAATGGTGTGACCCGAATATGAATCAATATACAAACCAACCCATGGCTCGCTCTTCCCGTTCCAGGCGCAGGCAGAAGATGGATACCTTTACCCGGGTGCTTTTGATTGCATTCGTGGTTGTAGGGCTTCTTCTGGCATTTTTTGGCGGCCGGTTTATTTTTAACCTGGTCAAGAGCTGGTCGCTCACTTCGCTACCCGGTGCGCCGGTAGCCTCGGCGGATCAGAATCAAAACAATGTCCAAGCACCCTCAGCGCCCATGCAATCCGGCAGCGGACCCAAAGCAAAAGCCTGGGACGGCAAGAGCCGCGTAAACATCCTTTTGCTGGGTATTGACGCCTCAGACCAGCGCGATCTCCTCGAACCGGGACCGCGTTTATCGGATACGATGATCCTGGTCACGATCGACCCCCTCTCTCGAACCATGGGAGCTTTATCGATCCGGCGTGATCTATGGGTCAACATCCCCGGGTATGATTACCATAAGATCAACAAGGCTTACTTCCTTGGCGATCTCAACAACCTGCCGGGTGGTGGTGCCGGACTGGCTGTGGAAACAGTGGAACAATTCCTCGGCGTTCCCATCAACTATTATGCCAGGGTGGACTTTAATACCTTCGTTCGTCTTATCGATGAGGTTGGCGGCGTTACGGTGAATGTCAAGGAGCCAATCCTCGCCGACTGGAAGGGTGATGGTGACAACTTCTACTTGCAGCCGGGAGAATACACTCTACCCGGAACCTACGCTCTGGCGTACGCCCGTTACCGCGGCAGCGCCGATGG
>DAOUGM010000104.1:0-2881 GCA_034428895.1 Anaerolineaceae bacterium | reverse complement strand
ATAATTTTTCCCTGGAGGATCAAATGAGAATGCTGGCTGAATTTTTCCCTGAATTTACACAAAAATTGGACGAGATCGACGATCTCTACAAGGAAAAACGAACAATAGATGAGAAAACCTATCAATTCATCTGTTTCGCGCTATCAATCAAAGCCAGGTCAAAACCCTGCGTGCTGAAACATTTTAATGGCGCCCTGGAAGCCGGTGCGACGGTGGAGGAGTTATCCTATATTCTGGCGCTGGTGATGAGAGAAGCCGCAGGCGCAGATGATTGCTGGACGCATGATGTGGTCGGAGATTGGAAGGAAATCCTTAAGGGGAATGTTGGCTGCGGTTGTCAAAAGTAGACTGTGCGTAAAACAAGCGGCGGATGCTCGATTGGCATCCGCCGCTTCGATTAATCTGTGACCGTGATCTGCTCTTTGCGGTGTTCCCGACGGCTGATCCACCACAATACACCTGATAATACAGCCAGCAAACCCAACAAATACAGAATGATCTGCCATACCGGCGTGCCATCCGAATAGGCTCCATACAGCAATCCAGCCAGGGTACTGAACAAGGCCACCCATGCGACGTAAACCCAGGCTTTCTTTTTGCCAATAATCGTGGCCGTGATCAATATGCTTTGAAGGCTCAACTCTGGGTCGGCCATGAGATACGCCAGCAATGGTCCGCGGTGCATTCCCAGGCTGAGGAACATTTTTGCGACGGGCACCTCCACCAGGGTCGGGAAGTACATGAACACACCAAAAATGACGCCAGCCAGATTACCCAGGAGGGTATTTTCTCCCGCCACGTACTCGATCCATTCCGGACGGATGATTTGGCGAATAATTCCCACTGCAAACACCCCAACAATGAGCAGCGGAAAAATTTGTTTCACAAAGCGCCAAGATTCCCAGATCCAATCCGTCAACTCGTCTTTTTGCAGGCTGGTGCGTGTCATCACCCCCAATATAAGCAGGAAGAGCGCTACGGCAATTGTGCGCCCGGTAAGTTGAACGTCGAGACCTCCTGCATGGGGGATCATTTTGGTGGAAGCCACAAGGAGGGTAAAGACCAGCAAACCAAATGCCGACCAGGTCCAGCCATTTGCCCCATTATGGATGTGTTCAAATCCACGCCAGGCGAGAAATGCGAGAAGAACCAGAAGGATGATCAGGAACAATCCCTGCGCGCTCACGCCTTCCTCGCCTTTGCTTGCGTCAAAGGGAACGAGGGTGAAAAGCGTTTGCTGGAGCGTGTCAATCCCCTTCACCGGCATGGTAACCTGAGCGTATGAATTTGTCAGAAAGTCCAGTTTAAGCGTGCCCGAGAGAAGCAGCGCAACCATGAGGAGTAGAAAAACAGTGCGACCGCGGCGCATGGATCCATGCTGCGAAAAGGCATCCTCTTTGGTCTTTTCACGCGCCGAATCTTCGCGCCGAAAAATCAGCGCCATGATCAAGCCAATGCCAATGCCAAATGCCAGGGATAGGAAGAGGCGGGCAAAAGCCAAATCGGCGCCGATGGCCACCCCGGTATAAGATAACGCCAGGATATTGGCTGCAGGCGCAAAAAACAGAAAGGTAATCGCAGGACCCAAACCAGCGCCCTTTTTATAAATCCCGGCAAAGAGCGGAACAATGGTGCAGGAACATACGGCAAGCAGCGAACCCGCCAGGGCAGCCGCGGGGTAGGACACATACTTGGGAGCGCTGCGCCCCAGAAAGCGCATGATCGATTCGCGCGGGATCAGTGCAGACATGCCGCCGGCAATAAAAAATGCGGGGAGAAGGCAAAGCAAAACGTGCGCTGCAAGGTAGGATGCGAGGCTGCCCAATCCTCCCTGCAGAAACTTAATCAACCAATCCAGGATATCCATTACTATAGTCCTTGAGGAATATATTCAGAATAATGAATGTATTATATCAGATTTAAGGATTTCAATACCAGGTAGAATTAACCCAAATCGAAGGTCACAACTTGCGTCCGCCGCAAGGCTGGTTTTTGGAATATTCCATTTTAAAAAACCTGGTGAAACCATGCGCCGCGAAAAAGAAATGTACGACCTGATCTTGAATACCGCGCGCAGCGATGAACGGGTGCGCGCGGTGATCCTCGACGGATCGCGCGCCAACCCCGATGCGCCGCGCGACCCCTTCCAGGATTACGATGTGATGTACCTGGTGACGGATGTCGAATCCTACAAACTGAACCCGCAGTGGATCGATGTTTTCGGTGAGCGCATGATCTTGCAGCTGCCGGACGACATGGGCAGCGCTCCACCCGAAGCGCGAGACGGTTATGCCTACCTGATGCAGTTCGCCGACGGCAACCGCATCGATCTCACCCTGTACCCGGTAAGCAAGGTCAACAACATCCCACGCGACAGCGTGCGCAAGGTGCTGCTGGACAAGGACGGCATTGTCGACGAAAACAACCTCACAGACGAGAAGGCGTACCTCCCCCACCCTCCAACGGCGAAAGAGTTCGCAGACACCTGCAACGAATTCTGGTGGGTGTGCCCGTACTGCGCCAAGGGGTTATGGCGGCAGGAACTGCCCTACGCGCACCACATGCTGGATGAGTATATCCGCGGGCAGCTGGAAAAAATGCTGGCCTGGTACACCGGCATGCAAAGTGGATTCAGCCGATCAGCCGGGAAATTCAGCAAATACCTGCAAAAAAATCTACCGGCAGGGATGTGGGAGCAGTACCTGCACACTTATGCAGGTTCGGATTACGATGAGGTATGGAAAGCACTCTTTGCCATGTGCAGTCTTTTCCACAAGGCGGCCCTGCCGATCGCGGAACGATATGAGTTCACTTATCCAATGGACGATGAGCACAGGGTTTATGAATATTTGAAGCACATCCACGACCTGCCCAGGGAGGC
>DAOUGM010000103.1:0-2005 GCA_034428895.1 Anaerolineaceae bacterium | reverse complement strand
TTTTTCGAGCGTGCTGGTAAGCCTGACTGATATCACCCAGAGGAAAAAAGCAGAAGCCGCGTTGAGAGAAAGTGAAAGCCGGTATAAGAGCATTTTTAATTCGGTACCCGTCTCGATCTGGGAGGAAGATTTCTCGAAAGTGAATGATCTGCTCAACGACTTGCGCGAGAACGGGATCAAGGACCTGGACCTGTATTTACGCCAGCATCCTCAAACCGTCAGGGAAGCCGCCAGCATGATCGTGGTGAACGAAGTCAACGATGCCACGGTAAGCATGTTTGGGGCGTCATCCAAGGTCGACCTGATGCAGTCCATCGACAAGGTGTTTTCTGAAGAAGCTTATGACAACTTCAGGCGTGAATTGATCGCGATCTGGAACAAACAACCCAGTTTTTATGGAGAGACAACAAACCTTACCCTGGATGGAAGAGAGATCACCATTTCGATCTCAACCACAATACCGCAGGAGAGCGAGGAGTACTCCAGGGTGTTCGTGAGTATCGAGGATATTACAGAGCGGAAGAAAGCCGAAGATCAGATCAGGCGCCAGGTGAAACACCTTGCATCCCTGCGCGCGGTGGATATGGCAATTTCAGCAAGCATCGATTTGCCCATTACGCTGCGTGTTCTGATCAACCAGGCGGTTCAACAATTGTCCACCGACGCGGCTTCCATTTTGCTATTAAATCCCCATACACAGATGTTGGAATACGCCGCGGGCAGCGGTTTCTCCACGCGGGCTATCGAGGAGACAAGGCTAAAGCTCGGCGAAAGTTACGCAGGAAAAGCAGCCCTGGAACGGCGTATGGTCACTGCCAACGACCTGCGAACGCAGAATACAAAACTCAGCGTTGTCAACCTGCGCAAGGAGGGCTTTACCGATTATCTTGGGGTTCCCCTTATTGCCAAGGGAAAGGTGAAAGGAGTATTGGAATTATTCAGCCACACCTCACTACCGTCCACAACGGAGTGGATGAGCCTTCTGGATTCTATGGCGGGGCAGGCGGCCATTGCGATCGATAATGCCACTTTATTCGACGAGGTTCAGCAAGCCAACATCAGTTTGCGACAGGCATATGACGCCACCATTGAGGGTTGGGCGCGCGCGCTGGAATTGCGCGATGGGGAGACCGAAGGTCATTCCGCGCGGGTGGCGGACATGACCATAAAACTGGCGCAGGCGTTCAAGATGAGAGGTGATGCGCTGGTGGATATTCGACGCGGTTCACTGCTGCATGATATCGGGAAGATGGGAATTCCAGATCACATATTGCTGAAGAAAGGTCCATTGACCGAGGAAGAGTGGACTATCATGCGCAGACACCCGGATTACGCCAAAAACTTGCTAGGTTCCATCGATTTTCTCACGGGGGCAATCGAAATACCTTACACCCATCACGAGAAATGGGACGGCTCCGGATATCCGCGAGGACTTAAAGGAGAGGAAATTCCGCTGGCCGGCAGGGTGTTTGCCGTGATCGATTGCTGGGATGCGCTGCGCTCTGACCGCCCCTACCGTTCTGCCTGGACAGATGCCCAGACATGGAACCACATCCAGAAAAATTCTGGAAAAGATTACGATCCCAAAGTGGTGGAAAAATTCCGGCAGTTGCTGATTTCACTCGGCTACCTTACGGAAAGCTCGTGATCGTTTTTCACGTGGATTGCGGTGACAGGTGCTTGCAGAAACCTCGTGATTTTGTACAATGATTACGATAGAAAGTTGTTAATGATCGGATGAACCATCATACAAAGGAGCAAGCGAATGGCAAATATTATTTGTCCCACCTGTAAAACTGAAAATCCACCGGCAAGCCTGGTCTGTAAAAACTGCGGCACTTCGCTCAAGGGGCTGAAACCTGGCTCGGGGGATGAAACCATCCGCGCGCCGCGCAAAGCCACCCCGCCTCCCGCCGCGGAAAAGGCAGCGGCGATTCCACCACCGCTGGTGAAAACAGATACTCCACCCCAAACAACCCCACCTCCTCTCCCACCTGTTGCTGCA
>DAOUGM010000102.1:0-35149 GCA_034428895.1 Anaerolineaceae bacterium | reverse complement strand
TGCTTTTCAAAGGTGTGGGAAAGATCGAACTGACGCAGGGTGACCATGAGGAATTGGTCATCGAAGCCAATCCTGAAGTCCTTTCGCGCATCCACACCGATGTTTCGAATGGATTGCTGACCATTCATTACGAATCGGATTGGAAGGATTGGACGGGGGTGCGCTTCCTTGGTGGCGACAAGATTGTCTTCCACCTAATAATGCGCGAGATCAAATCATTGGCTGTTTCAGGGGTCGGCAACGTGGATGCAGCGCGTATCGCTTCAGATCAGCTCGAAATGTCACTCTCCGGGCCGGGAATGATGACTGTTGGAATGCTGAACTGCGGTTCGCTCAAACTTGACCTTGGTGGAGTGGGTTCCATGGATCTTGCCGGAACCACCGCCGATTTGAACATCAACCTCAGCGGGGCGGGTACGATCAAGGCTTCAAGACTTGAAGCGGATAAAGCTGTTGTCAAATTATCAGGTGTGGGAACCGCTACCGTTTGGGCAAAAACTTTGCTGGACACCTCCATTTCCGGGGCGGGAGTGATCGAATACTACGGCAAACCACAGATCAGCGTCAATAATTCCGGTCTGGGTGTGCTAAAATATCTGGGTAATCGATAATTAAAAATGTAATGGAGTGGCCATGGCACAAGATCGCACGCGCAAGATCGTTATAACCGCAGTACTGGGGGCGATAGCCGTATTGTTGGGCTTGACCCACTGGGGATTTATCCCCTGGTTTGGCGGAATTTCCCTCACCATTATGCATGTTCCAGTCATTATTGGAGCCATCCTTGAGGGACCGTTGGTAGGTGCAGGTATCGGTCTCATCTTTGGATTATTCAGCCTGCTGCAGGCGGCTATCGCTCCAACAGGCGTTCTCGATCCGCTTTTTACTAACCCGTTGCTTTCAATATTACCGCGTTTGTTCATTGGTCCAGTAGCCTGGCTGGTTTGGACTGCTTTGAAGAAATGGCCTGTGGTGGGTTTGATCGTGAGCGGGATCGCGGGAAGCCTGACCAACACTGTTCTGGTACTGGGCGCACTCGGGCTATTCTTTGGCAAGACGCCTTTGGTGGCGCAAACCTTTGGAGATAACCTTTGGAAAGCGCTGGGAGGAATTGCCACCGTTTCAGGATTGCCGGAAGCCGGGGTTTCAGCTTTGATTACGCTGCTTGTGGTTGCCGCCTATCGTCAGTTCACTGTCGGCAAAAAGAAAGGTTCCGACCTGGAATAAATTTTCGCAAAAAAAGGTATCCGTAGAATGGTCTCACACGATAAAGATCGCGAGTGAGACCATTACGCTTAAAATTACAGCGATACCATCCATCCCGGTGAAATTCATCACCGCCATGCTCGTACGGTGATCCAGTATCCCGTAGGCACGTGCGTCCATGGCCAGGGCGAGATTTTCGGAACGCCGCAGGCTGATGACAAACAGGGGGATGATCATTGGTATCACCTGCTTGATCCGACTGAGCAGTCCCTTGGATTTAACGCCCCAATCGGCACCGCGCGACGCCTGAGCCTTGGCGATGCGTTCTGCGGTTTGCGCCAGGAAGGGGAGGAATCGCAGCGTGATCTGTATTACCATGATGAAGTCCATGGTGTGAATTTTGAGCTTGGTAAGCGGTGCCAGCAGCCGTGCAAGCCCCTGGATCAGTTCGGAGGTGGAAATACAAAATGTCGCGAGGGTAAGCGATAATATTAGCGCGGTAAAACGAACCAGCAGCATCACTCCTGCCCATACACCGGATAGGGTGATGTATACCGGACCGATGGTCACCAATCGCAGCGGATCGGCCGCCGATGAATAGAAGAACATCTGAATGATCGCGATGATCACCAGGAAGGGGAGCGGAGCCACCAGGCCTTTCAATGCGTATCCAATACTAACCCTCGAAACCAGGAGAGCAATAAGTACGACAGCGATGCCAATACCCAATCCGATACGCGAGGGGGTAAAGGTAATGGAGATGACCAGCAATCCGAACAATACCAGCTTGGCACGCGGATCCAGCCTGTGAAGGATGGACCCGGTTGGAATGTACTGCCCGATGGGAACGCGGGAAAGGAAGTCAAAATCACTCATGACTCCCTCCTGCGTTCAATTCCCGCAGCGAACTGAACAATTGCTCGGCTGTGACCATGCGGGAAGGTATCGGCCAACCTCGTGAGCGCATGGCGGCTGCCAGGCGGACGATCGAGGGCTGCCCGAGGGAAGCTTTCTGGATCAACTCTGCATCGTTGAATAGATCGGCCGTGTTGCCAGTGCGGAGCGCTCTGCCGTTGGAGAGGATGGTCATATTGCGGGTAAGCTCAGTAATATCGCCCATGCTGTGCGAGCTGAGAATGAGCTCGGTGCCGCTCTTCTGCGAATTTTTCAGGATGGCGTGAAGGTTCCTTCTTGATCCAGGATCGAGACCGGCTGTGGGTTCATCGAGGATCAACAGACCGGGCTGAAGCGCCAACGCGGCTGCCAGAGCAACCTTGCGTTTTTCACCACCGCTTAAAGTGTATGTTACGCGATCTTTAAATTTTCCGAAATCCAATCCGACCAGTTCCATCGCAGACTGGACGCGCGCTTTCAAATTTTCCTTGCCATAAAGCATGCGCGGTCCGTAGGCTATCTCATCCCCCACATATTGTTCAAAGAAGTAGATTTCGGGATTCTGAAAGACCAAACCGGCAAAACGCCGGATGGCTTTGACATCCACTTTGGGATCAGAAAATGAAAAAGGTCCGACCTTCAATGTGCCTTTTTGCGGACGATACAATCCATTGAAATGCTGAAGGAGGGTGGATTTTCCGGATCCGGTTGCACCGGCGAAACCGTGTGCTGCCCCTGCATGCACTTCCAAACTTACCTCAAACAGGGATTGGTGAGCCAGCGGGGAATTAGGCATGTACGTGTGGCTCAGGTTTTCAGCCTGGATGAGAATTTGGGAAACCGGATCGGCTTGGACTGGCGGAATTAAGTGAGGTCTGCCCTGGTACTGGGGAATTTCCATCAGGGCTCTTTCAAAATCGGTGGAAAGATTGGATAGTTGAGGATCGAGTTTGCGGATTTCATTCAACAACAGCAGGGTTGAGGGTTGTTCCAGGCCGCATTCTTTGAGAAGTTGAATATCAACAAACAGGTTTTTGGGAGTACCGTCGAATACCAGGTTGCCCTGGTTGAGCACCAGCACACGATCTGCACGCGATGCTTCTTCCATGAAGTGCGTGATGAACAAAACGGTGATCCCCTGGTCGTGCAGCACCTGCATTTCCGTGAGCACGTCCTGACGTCCGCGCGGGTCGAGCATGGCGGTGGATTCATCGAAGATCACGCATTCCGGATGCATGGCCAGCACACCCGCAAGCGCTACGCGTTGTTTCTGACCTGCAGAGAGCAGATGAGGAGGGCGTTGTTTTTGGTCGGACATTTTTACCGTTACCAGAGAGTCCAGCACCCTTCTTCTGATCTCTTCGGGCATGACCCCCAGGTTTTCCGGTCCGAACGCCGTGTCTTCCTCGATGATCGTTGCCACAATCTGGTCCTCAGGGTTTTGAAAGACCATCCCGATGCGCGAACGAATTTCCGGCAGGTTCGACTCCTGGCGAGTATCTTTGGAGTTGACCAAAACCTGCCCGCTGGTGGGCAAAAGCAATGCGTTGCAATGCCGGGCAAAGGTGGTCTTGCCCGAACCGTTGGCACCAACGATAGCAACCCACTCGCCTGGTTCTATGTTCAATGTGATATCGTTTAGCGCAGGCGGAACCGACGCATCACTTCCGGGATGTCGGTATACAACGTGATCAAACTTGATCAAAGGCGGCAAAATTGCTCCGTAAAAAGCGAATGAAATGAAATACGAGTCGAATTATAACGGAATACCAGGTTTCAACCTAACATGATTTCCTTTACGAAAGTCACCTTTATTGACAGACCCCTTTCCAGGGTATATACTCAACTTGAAATTTGTAACGGGGAGTCTGGCGTACCAGGCTGAGAGTAGGGATACCGCCCTAGACCCGATGAACCTGATCCGGATAATGCCGGCGGAGGGAGAGAAATACCGATTGACAACCCTCCCCTGGCGGAGGGTTTTTCATAAAACATGAAGCATACGATCATTTTTGCCAATGGTGAATTACAAGACCCGGTAGTGGTACGCAAATTGGCAGGGTCCGCAGATACCTTGATCGCGGCCGACGGCGGTTTGACGCATATCCTCAGTCTTGATTTAAAACCTGACCTGCTTATCGGCGACCTGGATTCCGTGACCCCGGAAGAGGTTGCTCGTGCAGAGGCGCTTGGATGCGAGGTTAGCCGTTTTCCTGCAGAGAAAAACGAGACCGACCTCGAACTGGCATTGTTGACTGCGGTGGAAATGCGTTGTGGAAAGATCACTGTTGTGGCTGCTTTAGGGGGAAGGACAGATCAAACGCTTGCGAACATTTACCTTCTCAACCTGCCGCAATTGAAAGGTATTGACGTACGGCTGGACGACGGCAAAGAGGAGGTTTTTTTGATCCACGGCTGGGGCGAGATTCACGGTAAGCCCGGCGATGGAGTGTCACTGCTTTCCCTTTCACCGGCCATCAAGGGTGTTACCACCACCAATTTGCGGTACCCGCTTGTTGACGAAAAACTGGTCTTCTATCACAGCCGGGGGGTGAGTAACGTGATGCAAACCTGGAAGGCGAAGATCGAGATCGAGTCTGGAATCCTATTATGCATACATGAAAGAAAAGGAGGAATGCCATGAAAACCAGGTTAATCCTGTGTGTTTTGCTGCTGCCTATATTCATTTCCTCGTGTTCTGCACAACCGAAAGAAAAGACGTTAACCGTGATGACTCACGATTCATTTGCAGTGTCGGAGGATGTGGTGCAGTGGTTTGAGTCACAAAACCATGTTACGCTCGTCTTTCTGAAATCGGGCGACACCGGTTCAGCATTAAATCGTGCCATATTGACCAGAGGGTCGCCGCAAGCGGATGTGTTTTACGGGGTGGATAATTCTTTCCTTTCACGTGCCGTGCAGGAAGGAATTTTCGAACCTTACAGGTCACCTTTGCTTTCCGATGTTGAGGAATCGTTCAAGGAGAACCTCCCAGGTGTGGTGACGCCCATCGACTACGGTGACGTGTGCATCAATTACGACAAGGCATACTTCGCCAGCCACAACCTGGCCGTTCCCCAATCTCTTGCTGATCTCCTGAAACCGGAATATGGAAAAAGCCATGCTGGAGCAGGATTGCTGGTGGTGGAGAACCCCGCCACGTCCTCACCCGGTTTGTCCTTTCTACTGGCTACGATCGCCGATTTTGGTGAGGAAGGTTACCTGGATTACTGGCGCTCGCTCAAAGAAAACGGCGTGGTCGTTGTCACCGACTGGGACACTGCTTATTACAGCAACTTTTCAGCATCTTCCGGGAAGGGTTTGCAGCCAATGGTGGTTTCTTACGCCAGCAGCCCCGCCGCGGAAGTGATCTACGCCAGCAATCCAATGACTGAATCTCCCACTGCATCCATTACAGCCCCCAAAACTTGTTGGCGGCAGGTTGAATATGCAGGCATCCTCAAGGGTACAAAAAACCAGGCTCTGGCACGGAAATTCGTCGATTTCATGCTGAGTGATCAGTACCAGCAAGACATACCGCTGCAGATGTTCGTGTATCCGGTAAATTCCAAAGCAACTCTACCAGCGGAATTTGTAAAATATGCCCAGGTTGCTTCTGAACCGGCCAGCCTTGATCCGGAGTTGATCTCGGAAATGCGCGATCAATGGATCAAGGATTGGACTGAGGTGATGCTGCATTGAGCCGTATTGAGCTTTGGTGGACGAGGACAAAAGAGTCAGGGGTGCTGCTCTGGGGTTTTCCGCTCCTGCTCCTGCTACTGTTTTTCTTCGTCCCCATGGGGTCGATCCTTTCCACGATGTTTTCGCGTTCGGATCCCATTTACATTGGCGAGATCTGGCGACCACTTGGGTTTACGTTCGGGCAGGCAGTATTATCGACTGGGTTGACTTTGGCAGCAGGTTTGCCGGCGGCTTTTGTATTTTCGCGATTTACGTTCCCTGGCAAGGAATTCATGCGCATACTTACCACGCTGCCGTTCATTCTCCCTACGGTTGTAGTCGCTGCGGGGTTCAATGCTCTTCTGGGACCGCGGGGATGGATCAATCTGACCTTGATGAGGATCAGCGGTACAGAAATACCCCCCATTGTTTTTCTCAATACATTTACTGCCATTTTGGTGGCGCACGTATTTTACAATATCGCAATCGTGATCCGCGTGGTGGGCAGCGCCTGGGCACAGCTTGATCCGCGTTTGGAGCAGAGTGCACAGGTGCTGGGTGCTTCTCCGTTGCGGATATTCAAGGAAGTAACTCTGCCGCTGCTCAAACGCCCGATCCTGGTCGCAGCCCTGCTGGTTTTTCTATTCGATTTTTCCAGTTTTGGTGTGGTTTTAATGCTTGGCGGGCCGCGCTTCCAAACCCTGGAGGTTTCGATCTATACCCAGGCGCTGTCATTGCTGAACCTGCGCATGGCAGGCTTGCTCTCCTTGATCCAGTTGCTCTGCACGGTGGGCATCACAATTGCTTATTCACGGGTTTCCTCCGATCAATCACTGCCTTTGTTTCCACGATTGCAGGGCGAAGGTACCCATCGACCGCAAACTCACGGACAAAGGAGCCTGGTCGCCGCTGTTCTTGTTTTTCTCTTTTTGCTGCAGGCACTTCCACTGGCGGCGTTGGCGACCCGCTCGGTGACCCGCCTGGAGGCTGACCGCGGGCAGAGAGGCGAGGTTCAAACCGGAATTACACTGGATTATTACCAGGAGTTGTTCATCAACCGGCAGCAAAGTTATTTTTATGTTCCACCGGTGAAGGCGCTGGTCAACTCACTAACGTATGCAAGTATTACGATGCTTATTTCCTGCACCGCCGGAACACTGCTGGCATATGCTTTCGTAAAGAAGCCTCGAGCGAAAAAATGGCTCGATCCACTGGTGATGCTGCCGTTTGGAGCCTCCGCGGTGACCATGGGTCTGGGGTTTATCATCACCTTCAATCGACCGCCCCTGGAAGCCGGATCGTTCCCATTGTTGATTCCGCTTGCCCATTCCTTGATTGCCATGCCCTTCGTTTTGCGCACCGTACAACCCGCGCTGCAGTCCATCCCCGACTCAATGCGGCAGTCTGCGGCCGTGCTGGGGGCATCCCCGTGGCAGGTCTGGTGGAACGTCGAAATCCAGGTCATGCGCCGTGCCCTGTTGACCGGCGCTGTATTTTCATTCACCATTTCCCTGGGTGAGTTTGGAGCGACTTCATTCATCGCAAGTCCGTACAACCCAACTCTGCCGGTAGCCATTTATCGCTATCTCTCCCAACCGGGTGCCATGAATTACGGGCAAGCGATGGCGATGGCTACCATTCTCATTGTTGTATGTGCAATGTCAATCTGGCTGCTCGAAAGATTACAGGGAGAAAAACAACGTCATGTATAAAACAACGAATTCTGAAAAGCTGGAGGTTGTTGACCTGCACAAAGAGTATGAAGGTCAATCTCTATTGAACGGTGTGAATTTTCAGGTGAATGAGGGTGAGACTTTGTGCCTGTTAGGCAGTTCGGGCAGTGGAAAAAGTACCATCCTGCGTATCATTGCCGGGATCGAAAAACCCGATAAGGGATTGGTTTTGTGGAATGGTAAAGACCTGTCTGCGGTTCCGGCATATCAGCGCAATTTTGGGCTCATGTTTCAGGATTATGCCCTCTTTCCGCATTTATCGGTAGCCGAAAACGTTGCTTTTGGATTGCGAATGAGGAGGATGTCAAAGACCGTAATCGAGGACCGGGTGAATGAAGCATTAAAACGGGTGGATATGGCGGAGTTCGGCGACAGGCGGGTAACCGATCTTTCCGGCGGTGAACAGCAGCGCATTGCCCTGGCGCGCGCCCTGGCACCGCGACCAGGTCTGATCATGCTTGATGAGCCGCTGGCCGCTCTGGATCACAGCCTGCGCGTGGAGCTGCAGGATGAGTTGCGAACCCTGCTTCACCAATCCGGAATTCCAGCCATCTATGTTACACACGACCAGGAAGAAGCGATCGTTGTCAGTGACCGCCTGGCGTTATTGAACGAAGGCAGGATCGTTCAGTGCGATCGGACAGAGAATGTATTTCATTATCCATCCAACCGTTGGGCGGCGGGTTTTCTTGGAATGAGTAACTTCTTGCCTGGAACCGTCATTTCCATCGATCCGTTCAAAGTTCACACCGAATGCGGCATACTCTTTCCGTCCGGGCTTTCTCGGAAACCAGAAATGCATCCCGGAGATTCGCTCACCCTGCTGATCAAGCCTACCGGCGTTCACCTGACCGCGGATCAGGATGCCACCAACCGTATCGATGGTGTCGTTGAGGAATCGAATTTTCGCGGCGACCATTATCGTCTCAAAGTGAGGATATGCGGCGAGACGGTATTTGAGTTTTCGTCTTCCAGCGCTGCAGTCGTCGGTCAGAAACTGCCGATTTACCTCTCCGCCGAGGACGTGATCGCCCTCGCTGATTAAAAAAACCCTGGCTGAAACCAGGGTTGTAAGGATGCTGCATCATTGCGCCAGGATCGTTTTATAAACAAACCAGATGAGGGCAAGCAGACCTGCTGTTCCAATGCAAAATGAAACCAGCATAACAGCCACGATCATCCATATCTGGCGTTTCCTTTTTTGAATTAACTCGAAGTTTTCCTGATCTGTTTTTGGATTGGAAGAACTTTCCATTATTGTTTGATCTCGGGATTCTCTTTACGTTTCCTGAAAATCATGCGCGTAACGATGATGGTGGTGACCAGAATCAGGATGCAGGCGATGACCACCGGGATGAGGATTGAAAGCACGGATACCACGATGGAGGTGGCCTGTTCTGCCATCGATGCCGGCACATTTCCAAGTCCTCCTGTGACGGCGTTCACTGCCGGTCGTACCGCCAGGGCTTTAACTGCATGAACTCCCCCCGAAACCAAGAGTCCTGCGATCAACGCCAAAACAGGCTTGACCTCGCCGATCTGGCTGGCAGTTGCTGCAAAGACGATTGCACCGGCTGTGGGACGAATGAAAGATTGAATAATGTCATTAACATGATTAACTCCTGGGAATGCATCCGCAAGGATTTCCACGACGGTCAGCACGATCAATACCCCGATCACCCACCAGGAGGTCATGATGCTCCAGGGTTCCTGCAAGTGGATCAGGTTGGTGTATTTCGCCAGCAGCGCAACCACCAAAAGAGGGATGTAGGCGTTCAAACCTGCACTGGCAGAAAGACCGAAGGCTGAAAAAATATTGAAAATGTCCATTACTCTTACTTTCCTTTTTTAAAAATATCTCACCAGGTTTTTGTGATCATCCACCGGGCGATGTCCATTATCCCAACCTGAAGGATGGCTGAGATCATCCCGATACTTAATATACGAATTCCATCCTTGAACTGATGCAATGAATTTTCTTTTTTAAATATGATACACCAAAGCAGGGTGTAAACCATGGACAAAATTACTAAGATCGTACCCGTGGAGAAAAATGCAATTGGGTAGTACAAGATCGGAATATCGAGCAGGATCATCAAACCTGCGGCTGCAGCGAGCACGACCAGCGCGAGCACCTGTTTCCAGGTCTCCAGTATTGGTTTGTTTTCCCAATCGAAGTAAAGGGTTTGGTTCCACAACGGCAAAACCAGGTTGGCAAGAGAAATGCCGAAAAGCAAACCGGTGAACAAACGCAACCGGTTATCCGGAGGGTAGAGTGGTATCACACCGGGCAGCAAGGTCAAGGACGAATTGATACCATCCAGTGCAAAGGCTGCAAAGAATAGGCTTAATAATGCGATTTTGCCTTTTGACGGAGCGCCGCCGCGATTTTTCCTGTTTGAGAGAAAAACAAATGTGATCAATAATCCCAAAAAGGTACCGGTGCAGCGCGCGCAGAGGGGCAGGACTTTTCCACCTACTGTCAGTGAATGACTTTCGATTTGGTGACAAACGGAATATCCGGCGGCGTGCAACTTTCCATCAAGGCCGGGCGGAGTGAATGAAAGCCATGCCGTGAAAAGAGCAAGGACGACGATCAGGAGGATCACATTCAGAGTTTTTGACCTGGTTTTCGGGGCCGGAGATGAATTTTCCATGGTGAAAAGATTATACGGTTGAACGGTTGAGTGAACAAGTGGACGGTTTTCTTGACATTCAACGTGGATTATGATTTACTTATTACATACTACCATTGCTATCCTAACGATGAGGAGGTGGTGTCTACGATGTGTAACAGTTTTAAACACAGCGCTGCGGCATCCCTCCTCGCGATATTTTAGGGAAGCCGCAGCGCCACAAAACCAGGAGCCGTCGATTAGACGGCTCTCTGGCATTTATGGATATAAGTAAGGATTGTGAGGATTTTCCCATGATCAAAAACCAGTGGTATGGTATTTTACTTTCCAAGGAACTAAAAGCAAACAAACTTTTGGGTGTCACCCGCATGGGAGAAAAAATGGTCCTGTGGAGAGATTCGGCGGGGCAACCCGTTTGCCAGTCGGATCTCTGTCCCCATCGAGGAGCGGCGTTAAGCACGGGTTGTATTCAGAAGGACGCGATCCAGTGTCCTTTTCATGGCTTTGAGTTTGATCAGGAAGGCCTTTGCACGGTCATCCCTGCCAATGGAATTTCATCCAAACCGCCCAAAGCATTGCATGTGAAGACTTATCCCTGCAAGGAAGCGCATGGTTATATTTACATCTGGTGGGGAGATGAGCGTAATGAATATCCTTCTCTACCCTGGTTTGATGAACTGGATGACTCTTTTGATACGGTTGATCTTCAGGACCACTGGAGCGTAGATTATTCGCGGGCAATTGAGAACCAGCTGGATGTATTTCATCTTCCATTTGTCCACGCCACCACAATTGGGAGGGGAAATAGGACAATTGCTGATGGTCCAATTACCATATCGGATGAGCAGGGGATACGAATATGGGCTTCCAGCCGTGTTGACGATGGCACGAACGTTGCCAGGAAACCCTCTGAATTAACCTTTACCTCTCACCCGCCATCCTTGAAATTCCTTTTCCCCAATTTTTGGATGAATTATATTTCGGAAGATGTTCGAATTACAGTTTTATTTACACCCATCGACAATGAGAATTGCATTCTTTATTTACGAAGTTACCAAAAATTTTTTAAATTCCCAGTAATCAATCACTTGATCACCGTGCTCTTTAATCCATCCAATCGAGTGATTCTCAATCAAGACAAGCGCGTGGTTTTGACGCAACGACCCAAAAAAACCGGCCTTCACATCGGTGAAAAAATGATACCGGCCGATCAACCCGTAATCGAATACCGCAGGATACGTGAAAAATTGCAGAAACAAGCTGGCCAGGTTGTCGATCAAGAAGAAGGATCGAATTAATGCACAAGGATTTATAGTTTCTTGCTTTGTCAAAGACGGTCACTGATATAATCAGTGGAAAACAAATACCCGGAGGAACCATGCCGTCAGTAAAAGAGAGATTCATCAGCTTTGCAAAGATCAACACCCAGTCCAAGCTTGAGGGGAGCGGGGTTGTTTTCCCCAGCACTCCGGGACAGTTCGACCTGGCAAGAAAGCTGGAAAAAGAACTTCAGGAGATCGGGCTTGAGGAGATCAGCCTGGATGAGAATTGCTACCTGATGGCAACCCTACCCGCTAATACGGAAAAGAACATTCCGGTGATCGGTTTTATCGCGCATCTGGATACCAGCCCGGATTCCAACGGGGCAAACGTCAATCCGCAGATCATCGAGAAATACGATGGCGGTGAGATCATATTAAACAAGGCATTGGACATCCGCATGAGCCCGGTGGAATTCCCAGAACTGAAAAAATATGTTGGACAGGAATTGATCACCACCGACGGTACCAGCCTGCTAGGCGCGGACGACAAGGCCGGGATTGCGGTAATCATGAGTGCCATGGAATACCTTGCCGGTCATCCGGAAATCAAGCATGGAAAGATCCGCATCGGTTTTACGCCTGATGAAGAGGTGGGTCACGGCGCTGACCGGTTCGACGTGGAGAAATTCGGCGCGGAGTATGCGTATACCGTGGATGGCGGCGAGATCGGTGAATTGGAGTATGAAACGTTCAATGCCGCACAGGCAGAGGTGACCATAACGGGAAGGGGAGTACACCCAGGTTCTGCTAAAAATAAAATGATCAATGCCATCCGCCTGGGGATGGAACTGGACGGCATGCTGCCGGTGAACGAACGCCCCGAATACACGGAGGGTAGGGAAGGCTTTATCCACTTAATGGGTTTTTCTGGAAATGTGGAGAGCGTGCGGATGCTCTACATCATCCGCGATCACGATCGTAAGTTATGGGAAAAGCGCAAGCAGGCTTTAGTTGACGCCGCTGAATATTTAAACAAACATTACGGGGAGGGCCGGATCGTAGTAAAAATGGTCACCCAGTACTACAACATGCGCGAGAAGATCGAACCGGTTTTCCATATTGTGGAGACCGCAAAACAGGCTTATTTATCGCTGGGAATCAAACCCATCATGGTGCCTGTCAGGGGCGGGACGGACGGATCTCGATTATCCTTCATGGGGTTGCCATGCCCGAATCTATTCACCGGCGGTTTTAATTACCATGGAAAATATGAAACCCTGCCCACGCGCTCGCTGGAACGTTCAGTTGAAGTGATCCTCAAGATCGTCGAATTGATCAGCCAACAGTAAAAATGAAATCACCCCCGTCGAAAAAAAACAGGCGGGGGTGATCTTTATGCTTCTTTTGCGGGTTGTCGCTTGCGTGAAAAATATTCGTTCAGCGCCAGGGCAACCAAAATAATTGCGCCTCCAATCATCAATGCTAAAATATCGGTTTTCTCTCCAAATACCACAAGCGAGACAAAGACAGCCAGGGGAATTTTGAGGTCGTTGAAGATGGCCAGGGTACCGGCGTTGACCTTGCGCGCCCCGATATTCCATAGAAAGAAACTGATACCCGAGGCCACAGCCCCCAAGTAAACAATAGTCCAGATTTGTTTTGCGGTCAGGGAGATCGAGGATACCGGAACCAGGATCGCGGTCGCCAGACCTGTGACGACAACTGCTCCGAGATACAAATATCCGAAAACATCCCTGTCTTTCAGCCCCTCGGTCTGTGCCATCACCCTGCGGTAGTAAACCTGTCCGAATGCGTAACACAGGTTGGATGCCTGCACCAATAAGAAGCCGGAAATGAAGCCCGCGGTTTGCACATTGCCGCCTTCGATGATCCAGGTACCCGCCACCGTGATCGCCGCTGTAGCAAAGTGCAGCAGGTTGAATTTTTTGGCAAAGAAGTCGTCGATCAGGGTGACAAAGATGGGTGTAAAAATGGTGAACAGGGCAACTTCATACGCCTTGAGGGTGCGAAAGGCTGCCAGGTAGGTCAGGTACATGATGCCAAACTGGAGCAATCCCGTAATGAATAATTTCACCGCCAATTTTCCATTGATTTTTTTGAACTTGAGAAAAGGCAGGAAGATTAGAAAGGCAATCAGCAGGCGTGAAAATCCAACGAAATTGGAATCCACTCCAGCCAGGTTGCCTTTGATCAAGCCAAACGAGAATGCCCAAATTAATGAAACGATGAAAAGATATGCCATCGGTCCTCGCTTTTTAGCACGTTATATCTGGAAATGATAACACCTGGATATTGTTTGCGTGTTGAAATTAAGGTGGAGTAAAATCATGCAAAAGGTGGATATATTTCCTCAATAAAATCGGACAAATTTGGTATAATTTGAAAATACGTGGACAGTGATTTGATGACATTATTGAATTTGGAGAATGGAACAAGCGCATTGATCAAGGGATTTACCGGCGGCAAAAAGATGGTGCAAAAATTGATGCAATACGGTATCTTTCCGGGTGACAAAGTGCTTGTGATTCGCACGGCACCGTTTGATGGACCGGTAATGATTTCGATCAACGGGCGTGAGATTGCTCTTGGCAGGGGAATCGCCGGTGCTGTCCAGGTGGAGATGGAAGAGTGAGATTTGCTCTCATTGGCCAGCCCAACTGCGGCAAAAGCACGCTTTTTAACCAAGTCGCAGGATACAAGGCTGAAACGGGTAATTTTGCAGGGACGAGCGTCTCCTACATCGAAAGTAAAGTGCGCGTTATGGGGCAGGTGATCAACCTGGTTGATCTTCCAGGCACGTACACGCTGGAAGGCACAAATCCTGCTGAACGTGAAACCCTCAAATACCTTTCCTCCAACGAGGTGGACCTCATCATCAACGTGGTGGATTCCACTCACTTGGCGCAAGGGCTGGAGATGACGCTTGAATTGAGAGCCCTAAACAGGCCGATGGTGGTGGCGCTGAACATGCTGGATGAAGCGGAAGCCTTGGGTTTGAAGATCGATGGACCTCAATTACAGAAGGTTCTTGGTGTTCCGGTACTTCCTTTGATCGCCAGTAAAGGTAGGGGGGTTCAAGGGCTGTTCCTGCGCTCGATAGAAAACGCCGCGAAAACCCCCGGAACTTTATCTGAAAGCATTCAAAATTCCACCTCATTGGAACGGCATAAAGCTGCCGCAGAGTTGGCTTCCAGTATCACCCAAAAAGGAACCGCGAAACGCTCCTGGCGCAACCGTCTCGACTATGTCCTGCTGCATCCTTTTTGGGGGTACTTGATCCTGATCGCGGTGCTTTTTCTCTTTTTCTACGCAGTATACGGTTTGGGGCGATTGATCGAAACACCGATCCTGGCAAGTTTTACCCGGTTAACGAATTGGCTGGAAAACTCGATCGGCGTGGACACGGTGTGGGCAAACATCCTGATCGGGATCATACAAGGGTTTGCAGGCGGCATCGGTATCGTGCTGCCATATCTCATCCCGTTCTTATTTGGCCTGGGATTGCTGGAAGATGTGGGTTATCTTCCCCGCATCGCCTTCCTGATGGATGGCTTGATGCACCGCATTGGGTTGCATGGGAAAGCGATCGTCCCATTCATTCTCGGTTATGGCTGCAATGTGCCTTCGGTCATGTCCACCCGCATTCTCGAAGACCGCAGAGATCGCGTCTTGGCTGCCACGTTGGCAGTACTGGTGCCTTGCGCGGCACGACTTTCCGTCGTCTTTGGGTTAGTGGCTTTCTACCTGGGACCGATTTACGCGCTGGCAATTTACCTCTTCAATATCGTGGTAATCGCCCTGTTGGGAAAACTGCTCACACGCTTCATCCCCGAAGACTCACCTGGCTTGATCCTGGAAATGCCGCTCTATCACCTGCCCACGGCAAGGTCGATCTTCAATAAGACCTGGTTCCGGGTGCGCGAGTTCATCTTCGAAGCCTGGCCATTACTAATCGTCGGAAGTGCCGTGATGGCGGTGTTTAATTTTTACCAGTTGAGCGGGTATTTAAACATCCCTGTCCGACCAATCACCTGGGCGCTTGGGTTGCCCGCAGAAACCGGTGTGCCGTTAATATTTGGCATTTTGCGTAAAGAGCTTTCACTTATTATGCTCCTTCAGGCACTGGGCGTTTCGGATTTTTCAACAGCGCTGACGCAGGTGCAAATGATCACTTTTTCAGTTTTCGTGGTATTTTATATCCCCTGCCTGGCGACACTTTCGATGTTGAAGAAGGAATTTGGTTGGAGTACAACCTTGCGCATTTCAATTTTCACAGTGGGGGTGGCTCTGTTTGCCGCTTTACTCGCCCGCGGAGTTTTCACGTTGATCCACCTAATGATCTAGTATCTTAAGAATACAGGGCAAACACAAGTTTGACCTGTATGAACTATTTCCCGTTATCTTCCCGAGCGAGGGGAATGGACACCGTAATTTGCAGCCCACCTTCAGACCGGTTGGTTGCACTGATTTTTCCGCCCTGCGCTTCAACTAGTTGCTTGCAGATCGCCAGTCCCAATCCTGCGCCGCCGGTGGTTCGTGCCCGCGACTTTTCTCCGCGCCAGAAACGGTCGAAAATATACGGAAGGTCTTCCTCTTTTACACCGGATCCATTATCCGTGATAACAATCTCGGCAGCATCCAGCTTTTTTGATAAACTGATCTTGATCAAACCTCCTTCCGGCACATAGCGTAATGAATTTCCCACCAGGTTCCCGATCACCTGTTCCATGCGCTGCGGATCGATGACAGCCGTCAGTATATGAACATCCTTTTCAAGTGCGATGTTCACGTTCTTTAACGCGGCCTGAGGCTCGAAAATGGTGATGGTCTTTCTTGTCAGCTCGATCAGGTCGGTTTCCTTCATCTCGAAATGGATCTGGCGGGATTCCGCCAGGGTCAACAGGCGCAGGTCATCGACGAGCCGTTCGAGAAGATAGGTTTCTTCGAGCACCTGGGCAATATTGGGCTCGTTGGGCGGATAGACGCCATCCATCATCCCTTCCAGCCTGCCACGCAGCACTGAAAGGGGGGTACGTAGTTCGTGGGCGATGTCAGCCAGCATTGCGCGCCTTTCGTTGTTGTTGCGTTCCAACGCTTCAGTCATATTGTTGAAGTGCGCGCTCAATGCGTAGAGGTCATCCTTGGATTTTTTCAGTTTAATGCGTGTGCCAAAGTTCCCTGAAGCAACAGCTTCTGAGGCTGCAATGACTTCGGATAGGGGGTTGACCACTCGCCGCATCAACAACACACCGATCACCACTGTCAGCAAGACGAGTAAAACGCCTGCAATGAATATGGGATTTAGTGTACGCAGGGTCAATCGCAAAGGCTGCGGCAGCTGGCGTTTTTCAGAGATCAGCGTACCGATCAACCTGCCGTTGGCGGTCAATTTGGTCTGCTCGATCTCAACCGGCATTTCGAGGACTTGCGGCGAGAGATTGGACTTGTACTGCCCGTAGTACATTACCACTCTACCATTCTGGTCGAGAAGAATGGAACGCTCCCAGTCCATTAAAAGAAGCTTGGAATCGGGATTGAGCCTCGGATCCACAACGGATGCGATTCCGTCCCAGCTTCCTCTGCCCATATAGTAGGCTTCGAGAATCGTGGCATTGGGATCACGATAAAATGGATTTTCACCAGTATTACGGCTGATCTCGAACACGGTGAAGGCGATCATTGCCACCATGCCCACGATCCCCACGATAAGAAATGCGCGCACCAGGATTAGG
Source organism: Anaerolineaceae bacterium (assembly GCA_034428895.1). Lineage (GTDB taxonomy): Bacteria > Chloroflexota > Anaerolineae > Anaerolineales > Anaerolineaceae > UBA6107. The sequence continues at coordinate 17,984 of DAOUGM010000102.1, read as the reverse complement.
ATCAGGCGGCGCTGTATGGTTTTTGTGGATGATGAAGAGGGTTGTACCATGGAATTATCCAACACTGAGTTTATATCCCACTCCGTGAACTGTAACGATGTAATCCGTTCCCTTGCCGGTGGGATTTAATTTTTTCCGCAAATTGCGAATGTGTGAATCTATAGCCCGCTCGTAGCTTTCAAACGCGACACCCCGCACGGCGATCAAAAGTTGCGCGCGGGTAAAAATTCTGCCCGGTTGGCTGGCAAGTGTCGCCAGGATCTCAAATTCAGTGGGAGTGAGCGCGATTTCCCGTCCATCAACCTCGGCGACGAAACGGTTGCGGTCAAGGGTCAGGTTGCCGCTGCGTATGATCTCCGCGGTGGAGTCTCCCTGCACCCTACGCAAGACGGTGCGAACGCGGGCGACCAGTTCGCGTGGGCTGAATGGTTTGGTGATGTAATCGTCGGCTCCCAGCTCAAGTCCGATGAGCTTGTCGCTTTCCTCTACCCGGGCGGTGAGCATGATAATCGGCGTGGAACCTTCCCTGCGAATCTCGCGGCAGACATCCAGGCCGTCCACGTTGGGAAGCATCAGATCGAGCACAACGAGATCGGGTTTTTCTTTATGAAACTTATCCAATCCAATATTCCCATCCAGTGCGCTGACAACGTCGAACCCCGCTGCTTTCAAATAATCGCGGCAGATTTCGACGATCTTTGGTTCATCATCTACGATCAATATCCTTTTTGCCATTTCAGTTTCATTATCCTCTAAAACCGATAAAATTTGCAAGGGAGGGCTGCGGTGTTTTTCAAACGCAGCCTTCCAGGTTTTTTACCGGTTGAACCTCTGCCTGCGTTTTCTCTCCCGGCAGGAAGGTCAGCACGATCACCCCTGCAGCCAGCGCGATACTTACCGCTGCTTCGATGATTGTCGGAGTGAACCTTGTTTGGAAAAGCGATACAACCGCGGCAACTAGCACAATTGCTCCGGCGATAATGGTCAAGACTTTTCCCCATTTTCTGTCCAGCCAGACGCCCACCATTGCCAGTAAGCCGAACAGTATTACAAATCCACCTAGTGCATATTGACCAAGGCGCAGTAATTTCATTTGGGTGCCATTCTGTCCGCTATTGCTGAATCCTTGCGGGCGGTTCATGTTCCCACCTGCCTGCCCCATATCGAATCCTGGGGGAGGGGCAACCACCCCATCGCCTGGCATAAATTGCCCGCCATCTGGAGGTGTCATACCTTCCGGAGGTTTACCCGAGAATTGACCCGGTTGGCCTGGCACCATTTCCAACCCCAGCGCGCGGGTTCCACCCATGAGCGTCAAAACCCCTCCTGCCAGAATCAATAATCCCAGCAGAACCAGCGTGATGATCTTTGTAGTGTTCCAATTATGTTTCATAATCTACCCTTTCTTTATCAACTATTCGTAACGTAGAGCTTCAATCGGCTTGAGCTTGGAAGCCTGGTATGCCGGGTAGAGGCCGAAGAACAAACCCACCAGGGCGGAAGACATGAAGGCAATGACCAGTACATCCGCTGTAACCTTGGCTGTGATCAATCCCAAGTAGGTGAACACAAATGCGATCAAGGCTCCCAATAGAATACCGAGGATTCCTCCCATCAATGAAAGCGTAACGGTTTCTACCAGGAATTGGAGGAGAATGGCTTTTTGCGGTGCTCCCACTGCCTTCCTCAAACCAATTTCGCGCGTACGTTCGGTGACAGACACCAGTGTGATGTTCATGATGCCAATTCCCCCAACGAGGAGCGAGATACCGGCAATGGCGCCGAGATAGATCGACATGGTGTTGCTGATGTCGCTGAGCGAAGAAAGCATTTGTTCCTGGCTGGAGACGGTAAAGCCGAGGTCGTCGTTCAACCCGAGTTTGTGCTGTGAGCGCAGCACCAGTTCCACCTTTGAGATCACTGTATCGATCACGTCGGGGCTGGCAGCTGAAATTGTGATGCCCGAGATGACGTATTTTCCGTTATAGACGGCCCTTGAACCAAAGATTCGCGCATATCCAGTTCGAAGCGGAATGATCACGCTTGAATCGCCGCTCATGAACCCCGACGTACCCTTGGATGCCAGAACGCCGATGACCTCGAAGGATACATTGTTGATCTTGATCGTTCTTCCGATCGGATTCAGTCCTTCGAACAGGTCGGTGGATACATCCTGACCGATCACCACCACGCGGCTGCGGTTCATATTGTCGGTCTCAGTAATGAATCGACCTGTTTCGATTTCCAGGTTGTTCACCTCCATGTAAGCAGGCAAGGCACCGATCACGCTGTAGTTTGTGGTTTTATCCGTGGTCGAAACCTGGGTTTGGGAGGAAAAATATGGTGAAATTCCGCCGATTTCCTTCACTTTTTCCAGGATGGCTTCGTAATCCTTGAAGAACAGGGAGGATGACCTGGAAGCCCCACCCATCATTCCGGGTCGGAAGGTTCGGCCGGTTGAAACGGTCACCAGGTTGGTTCCCATGTTTTCCACCTGTTCTGTAATATTTGAAGTAGCTCCGCGACCAATGGATAATAACGCAACCACTGCCGCCACTCCGATCACAATGCCCAGGACGGTTAATGAGGAACGCAGCATATTGGCTCGCAAGGCGCGCAGAGCAACACGAATGTTGTTGATGATGTCCATTACCCTCCCTCCTGTCCTTTGTGATTTCCATTACCGTTTCCGTTCGTGATAAACTCGTCTGGTCTCTGCGTTCCGGCTTTGATCGGATTCTTGATTGTTTCGTCTCTCACGACCTTGCCGTCGATCAAATGAATAATGCGTTCGGTATGCCTGGCAATGAACATATCATGGGTCACGTAGACCACCGTCTGCCGTTTTTCATCGTGTAGTTGCTGAAAGATGGCCATGATCTCGTCTCCGGTCTTGCTGTCGAGGTTGCCGGTGGGTTCATCCGCCAGCAAAATGGAGGGTTCATTGACCAGAGCTCTGGCAATAGCCACCCGCTGTTGCTGACCACCCGATAACTGGTTGGGTCGATGATCCATGCGATCCGCCAGGCCAACGAGTTCCAGCGCCTGCCTGGCTCGTTCGATTCGTTCTTTTATTTTTGTACCGTCATATGTCAATGGAAGCATAACATTTTCCAGCGCGCTGGTGCGCGGCAGCAGGTTGAACTGCTGAAAGACAAAGCCGACCTGGTGCGCTCTCAGGTGGGCAAGCTGATCCTCGTTTAATTTGGAGGTGTCTTTTTCATCGATCATATATTCACCGCTGGTGGGTGAATCGAGGCAACCCAGGATTGCCATCAGGGTGCTTTTGCCGGAACCAGAAGGCCCCATGATGGCAACCATTTCGCCATCCTTGATCTTGAGGGTTACTCCGTCGAGCGCGCGCACTTCGCTGTCGCCGACCCTGTAAATTTTGGTTACATCCTTTACTTCGATCATAATGAATCCTTAATCTCAAGATTTCATGGATAACGATTACGGCATCATTCCGCCGTTGTCGGGCGGATTCCCCCCGCCATTCTGCATGATGACACCACCGGTTTGCGGTCCTTGCTGATCAGTGGATGACGAACTTGTCGAGGAATATAACTGAACAACGTCTCCTGCTACAAGGTCGCCTTTGACCACGACAGTGTCATCCACGATCTGTCCACTGACCACGGTCACTCGTTCCGTTCCATTGTTGCTGACGCGGACAACATATTCACCCTGGGCGTCGCTTTGCACTGCAGAAACCGGGACGAACAGCGTGGTTTGCGGGCTGCCGGTTTGAATGGTGATATTGGCTGTTGCCCCAATGAGGATCTCGGGGTCGGCTTTATCCATGTTTACCCGCACCGTGTAATTGACAACCCCGGAGGCAGAACTGCCTATTGGGTTGATAAATGAGACTTTACCGGTTGTGTCCTTGCCAGGGAATGCGTCGAAGGAAACCACGGCTGGGTCGCCCACCTTGATGTTGGAGATCGAGGTCTCATCGATCGATACTTCCACATACATCTTCGAACGGTCGACAAGAATGACAGCCGCTTCATTTTCTGAAACCTGGTCGCCAACCTGGTTGTAGATAACGACCACCTCACCATCGAAGGGAGCGATGATCTTCATTTTATTCACGGTAGCCTGAGCAGCATCCACAGCAGCCTGGGCTACGGCAATGTCGTCAACATTTGGCCCATCTTTTACGCGGTCGTATGCACGCTGGGCGCTGTCAAGCTGGGTTTTTGCCAGATCAAGGTTGGCCTTTATGGTCTCGACATCTAGTTCATCCGGCTGGCTGTTATAGTAATTCAACTGGATCAGCAGTTTGTTGTAATTTTCCTGGCAGGTGATCAAGCTTTGGCGTGCTTGTGCTTTTCTCATATCATCAGCTGGTAGGGAGCTTAATTCGGTCCAGTGTTCTCCCGCATTGTCGAGGTTGATCTTGGCAATTTGTAAGGCGGCTTCCGTTGCGGCGATATCCGCTTTATCACCGTAATTTACCCCAATGGTGTAATAATCCCCCAGGGCATCCTGATATACGGCTTTGGCATCCGCCAGGGCGACGGCTGCTTTGGCAGTGGAAGAACCAGACTTTGCGTCTTCCAGCGCCAGCTTGGCTTGCGCCAGGTCAACATATCCCTGGATCACTGTGGCGGGCACGGTGGTGGAATCGAGTTCGACCAGAGAATCGCCGCTCTTGACAGTGTCTCCAGTTTTCACATTGACAATATTGACCACACCGCTGGTATCCCAGGACAAGGTGGCCACCTGATCCGCCTCGATCGACCCTGACGAGTCGACAGTATCCGTGAGCGTTGATTCCTTAACCACACCTGTTCCGGCTTCTAATGCGCTGCTGTTTGTCCCGGAGCATCCCACCAGGAGAGAAGTTATGGTCATGAATGCTAAAAGGATAACGAAAGTAGAACGAAAAATTCGATACATCATATTCTCCTTGGAAAAATTGGATACTTATTTATAGTAATTGTCGAATATGGAGAAAATGTGCAGACAACTTGGAGAAATATTGAGGATAAAAGCGGTTTTCAGTAGTGACTGACAATAAATAGTTCATCCCTTGGCGCTCACCGTGTGCGCAAGGGATGAACATGCGAGAAGGTTTCAATCACAAGGAGGAGAATGAAGCGCTGCTCTAATTGTGATGATAATATTCAAATTTGTAGAAAATATGCAGATTTGGTGGATGAGTGTTGATCATTAGCTCCATTGAAGAAAAAACCAGGAGGTCGGTAAACCTCCTGGTTTTCAATGCCCATCTTGTTAGCAATGGCTGTTATGAAGCCAATGTGTCTTCTTTGCGTTTGAGAACTGCCAACGCCAGCCTGTCGCTTAATCCCAACCCCAGACCAAACAGGATCAAGCCGCTGCCGACGATGGTTAGCGTCGTGTGAAAAGCGTTCGCATAATTCACTCCGTCCCAGGTATGCGTGGACGCCATGAAGAACTGGATTGTCAGGCAAAGGACTCCAGTCACGATTGAAGCAACTCCGGCTCCCTTCTTGCCTTCCTTGCGGGGGGCTTTGCTGTAATCCACGCCCTGCCAGATGGCGGGAATGCGGAAGATGAGGAAAATGACCAGGGTCAAAACGGTTATGTAAACAACCGCATCGACAGGCATGGACGAACCGCGTAAACTGCGGGATACGATGATATGGATCACTCCGACGACCGTCCCCAGGATCAGCGCAATCAACGCGGCCTTGTATGCATCCTTTTTGCCTTTGGCCAGCATTACCACAGCCCGTATACCGAGTACGCCGATGCCAATGGTGACAATGACGAAGAGGATATACAGCCACTGGAAGGGAGCCAGGGGAGCCATCGATTCCCATTTTGTTGGGAATAATGCCGCACAGGATGTACCCGCTCCACCCAGGATGGTGAATCCTGCCGTGATCGACATCAGCAGGATCCCGACAAAACGCAAGAACTTTGAAAAGCCACTTTCAGGTTTCATATGATTCCTCTCCTTAGGTATTTTTGGTTATAAAGCCAGCAGCAGCATGGCTGCCAGCATATACAGCGAGGCAAACTTGAACAGGCTGAAATTGAGTTTGGGCGATGGTTTGATCATTACCAAAAATGCCAGGATCATCAGCCCTCCTGAAAGAATACCGATGAGATTGAGAAAGCCTTGTTTGACGCCGATCAATACCGCAGCCGCGCCGATCAAACCTGCGGCAAAGATACTGGCGATGGCGATCGTGCTGCGGGTAAATCGCTCCCCGTATGTCGAAGGGAAGGTCGGGATGTCGGCAGCTGCGTAATCTTCCTTGTACCGCAGGCTGAAGGTAAGAATATGAGTCGGGATCCAGAAAAGAATAGCCATGGCAAGCATGATGCCAATTCCATCAAGATGCCCCATGCCGAGTGTTCGTCCAGCCAGAATGGGCATTCCACCGGCGATACCTCCCCAAACGACCGACCAGCAGGTCTTGCGCTTCAGCAGTACGGTATACAGGACCACGTCGAAAATGATGCCGGCAAAGATGACCGCTGCATACAATGGAGAGAGCAGCATGGCAATGCCGATTCCCAACAAGGAAAGGATGATCCCCAGGGTCAAGGCTTCGGACGCCGATACTATGCCGCGCGCAATGGGACGGTGGTGGGTACGGTTCATCACCCGGTCGATATCCCGGTCGTACCACATGTTCAACACCGTACTCCCGCTAATGGAGAGGAGCAGGCTCAAAACAAGACCTGTCATTGTCGTCCAATGAGTGAAGGGGCAGCGCGCGCTCATGTATCCTGCAACACCGGTAACGGTTAGTAATCCGGTTTGCAGGCTTTTTACCAGCGGCCAGTAATTCTTGAGTTTTGTGATAATGGTTTTCAATGTTTCTCCATGTATAAATATTATCTTACACAGCGAAAACCAACACCGGGGCTAGTGAAAGTTGGGGTTGCATTGTTTCTTACCCACACGCGAAGGTTGTTATCGTAAAGGTCCTTGCTGCCGCCGCGCATATAACGATAATGCTGCGCGGGGTAAACATCCGCTGTCCACTGCCAGACGTTTCCTGCCATGTCGTATATGCCATAAGGGCTGGGTGAATCCAATGTCACATATCCATCATAAGTGGATCCGTTGTAGAATCCCACTGGAGTTGTACGCGAACCGAAATTGTTCATATCTTCGAATGGATCCCGGCTGGCATAATAGTTGGCATTGTTCCGGTCGATCTCATCACCCCAGGGATAAGCGCGTCCGTCTGTTCCCCGCGCGGCTTTTTCCCATTCCAGTTCGGTGGGCAGGCGCCAACCATAATACTCGCAGTAGGCTTTGGCGCCAAACCACGACACCATGGTCACGGGATGATCCTTCCAATCTGACTTGGCGCTGAAGGTGCTCCCATCGAATGATATTCTCAGATATGGATCGTCAACCGCGATGTAATTGTAATTGCCCGCGTTGATCTCCTCTTCATGGCGTCCGCCAGCAAATGTGTCGCCCGCATAAAAACCTTCCACCTGCGGTCCGTTGAGCTGCGCCGAGCCATCTGCCAGGGCTGCATTGAGGAATTCGGCGTACAGGTCGTTGGTAACGTCGGTGACCATGATCTCGTAATCGTAATCAATATCCACTGGCTTGTTGAATTGACCCTGCAAGAACTCACCCGCAGGTATCTCTACCCACGCTTCAGGATCGATACCCGTCTCAAACACTGGAGGGGCAGCCTGGAAATCGACAGGTTGGCAGGCGGTGATAACGAATAGGCTGAGTAATAGGACGATGACTTTTTTCATTGGTTCGCCTCCTCTTTCTTGGTCAATCGATGTTCGCTTTCTGCCGACCACCTTCCTTTCTTTTTGAAAAGATCGACCAACCGCCAAACCATCAAAGCCGCCAGTGCCAGCAGAAGGATGACGATCCCTATATCGCCTGCAAGAATGGTGCGGTTGAGTAGGGGCTGCTGTTCCGCTTCGATAACAAAGAGGCGCCGCATTTCATAGACGGTCACTGCACCGAAAGCAACATCAGAGAAAATGATGACCAGCCAGCCAAACCACTTGCGTGTTTTTCCCTTCAACCCAGCCAGGTCGGCGTAGTAAAGCAGCAAAATGGTGGCAGTCAGGGTTGCCAGAATGTGCCAATGTCCCGTCAGGATAGAACGTTCGTCCATGAATTGCCACTGGCGGAAGATCTCATCTAGTTTCACGGCGGTGAAAATGCCCACCCCGCTGACAGTGAAATTCATGAAGACCATCTGCCAGGTCGCGCCGAATTTAAGCGGGTCGTGAACCAGCGCGGCGATTGCCTGGAAGAAGTTCCCCTTCTGGATCCCTTTATCAGCCAGCCCGGTTCGGATCAGTTTCCGCCAGGAGAAGATCACCAGGAAGAGTGCACCCAGCATCGCAAGGGTTGAACCGCCGTAGATGATGAAATGGGCAATCTCTTCGAATTGCACCACCAGCCACGTTCCCATCGAAAGCACGATAGTACCCACGATATACAAGGGCATGGCGAGTTTGTGCCAGATCCCTTTGAAGTCCATCCAGCGCCCAATGATCAAAGCGGCAGCAATGCAGATCAACGCCAGCATGATATGAAGGTGCCCGATGACGCTGAGATCAAGTGCTGTTTTGTAAGGTTCACGCACAACGTTTTCGGCGAGGAATGTTTCGAAACCATTACCGAAGTAAGAGCCGGGAATCGCACCGAATATGGCAGAAATCAGAGTGGTTAGTGCCATGGCAAAGAAGGCGATGCGTTCCAGGTCAAAACCGCCCCTGGTGCGTGCATATTCCGGATCTTCCAGCCGGTATGCTTTCTGCCACGGCCATAGTGCAACCAGCAGCATGCATCCGGAAAAGAAGATCAAGGATAAGCCGGCGATGTACAAACCGTGCAGCGGCCAACTGTGTCCCCAGTAAGCGAATGGGAGCCCGCCGAAAATGACCAACAGATATCCAACCGTGATGGTGCTGTTGATGGTCAGCCGTTGTCCTTCTTTCATTTTGAGCAGATCGGTGATCATGTAGACTTCCACGGCGACCGCGATCATTGCGAGGGTGTGGTAGAGGACGATGAGCCTGCCTTCCCGTTCCGCAGGATTGAGATCCATTCCCAGTGCCCGGACGACGATGGCTTTGATCCCATACTCAGCCATCGGACCGGAGAGCATGCCAAATAGTGCTGAGATCAAGGCAGCCAGCGCGATGGCCACAAGGATCAGGCCTTTAGTAGACGTGAATAAATATCTGAAGCGTTTGGATATCCACTGCATGAAATGTCTCCTGTGAGGATTTTCAACTACCTTACAGGATATCAAATATTATCGAAAAAGTCATTGACTTTAATCAACTCAGGTCAACGCTCGAAATAGGAATTAAAAATCCATGCGCGCGAGACTTTGCAGCCGTTGAAGATCCTTGATGCAGATTTCCTGGCGCGTGCAATTGATGAGACCATCGAGAGTCAGCACCTTCAGCGTGCGGCTGATCGCCTCGGGAGCAGTGACGATACGGGCAGCGATGCCTTTTACCGGATGCATGGAACGATCGATGGGCTGCGTACCCTGCTGGCTGATATCGATCAGATATTTGGCCAGGCGGGCCTGTACCGTACGGAAGGAGAGATCGTCATAGTGCGAGATCAGCTGGCGGTTGCGTTTGGCGAGTACGCTGAGCAAGCCGATTCCCACCTGCGGAATGGCAAGCAGGAGTTCTTGGAATTTCGTATAGCTGATATGCCACACGGTGATATCTGTAGTTGCTACTGCGCTGACAGGGTTAGGGCCGCCGTCAAGAACGGCAACTTCATTGAACATGATCACAGGTTTCAAGGTTGCCAATATGGATAGTTGCCCTTCCGGGCCAAGGATGCATAGGTCGACTTGACCTTCGATCAGCACGAACATCCCGGCACAGGCATCTTCTTCATGAAAAATAAATTCTCCACGTTTATAATGCCGGATCTTGCCGGAAGAAACGATATTGATCAGCGTTTCTTGCGGAAGCTTGGTGAACTGCTTCACATTATGTAGTCTGGCTGCAAGGCTTTGCTGATCAATCATAATAATAATTATAATGTAGAAGGTTTTACGCCACATTGAAAATATGGTTTAATTCACTCTATGACAAATGAGCGTTATTCCAAATTCATTGAAAAATTTCCTGAATATGAATTCACAAAACTGATCGATGAACTTCGCACTGTGGAATTTTCACGCCTTGACCGGCAGCACCAGGTCTACTTGGACTATACCGGCGGCGGGCTCTATTCCGAATCACAACTCCTCCGGCACCAGCAATTGCTGTTGGAAGGAGTATTCGGGAATCCCCATTCATCGAACCCGACCTCCAGTATGTCAACCGAATGGGTGGAGAAAACACGGAAAGAGATTTTAAAGTTTTTCAATGCCTCCGCTGAGGAATACGTGGTGATCTTCACGCCGAATGCCAGTGGAGCGTTGAAATTGGTGGGTGAGTCCTATCCCTTTGGTAAGGATTGCTGCTACTTGCTGACGTATGACAACCACAATTCAGTCAATGGCATTCGTGAATTTGCCCAGGCAAAAGGCGCAAATGTGCGCTACATTCCGATATTTCCCCCGGAGATGCGTGTCAACGAAGAGAAGCTGGAAGAATACCTGACCCTATCAGAAACCGGTTGTAAAAACCTGTTCGCTTATCCGGCACAATCCAATTTCTCGTCAGTACAGCATCCCTTGGAATGGATCGACAAGGCTCACGCTGAAGGTTGGGATGTACTGCTGGATGCGGCTGCGTTTGCTCCCACCAATCCTCTGGACCTTTCCCGTTGGAAACCCGATTTTGTTCCCATTTCGTTTTATAAGATGTTTGGCTATCCCACGGGTATTGGCGCGCTGATTGCCCGTCGGGATACTCTCTCCAAGCTTCACCGTCCCTGGTTTGCCGGTGGGACCATCACCGTGGCTTCAGTACAGGAGCGGAAGCATTATCTTGCAGAACCCCCGGCTTGTTACGAAGACGGCACCCTCGATTACCTGGATATTCCCGCCGTGTGCTTTGGATTGGAGGTTCTCACGCGCATTGGGATGGATGTTATTCATCAACGTGTCAGCAGCCTGACCGGTTGGATGCTGACTAACCTGGAAGTATTGAAGCATAAGAACGGCCGGCCTTTGATCAGGATCTACGGACCGCTAGATACACCGAAACGCGGAGGTGCGATTGCTTTGAACTTTTTCGATGCGCAGGGAAGCGTGATCGATCACCGTTGGATCGAGGAGAAGGCAGCCAAAGAAATGATCTCGCTGCGAACCGGCTGCTTTTGCAACCCGGGAGCCGGCGAGGTGGCTCTGGAAATTTCATCGTCCGAACTGACTTCATGTTTTGCCCGTCCAGACCATGAACGGCGCCTGACTTATGATGAATTCCGTCTATGCATCAACAACAAGGCATCCGGAGCGGTCAGGGTCTCGGTGGGTCTGATGAGCAATTTTGAAGATGTAGAGAAATTCGTGGAATTTGCGACCTCTTTGACCCGATAAGAAAAACCATGAAAATTCTCTCCAACTGGTTCTACCGCGTTTCCAAGGGATGGGTAGCACTTGCTGGGGTGGTGGTGTTTCTACTGTTTTGCCTGTTGGTCTTGCCTGAACAAAGCCAGCACTCCAATGAATACTCACAAGGGATGGGTTCACCGGACACCTCATTCATATATTCTGGAAAGAGCCTGTATCGGATGGCGGAGGCATATGGAGAGGAAGGGCGCGCGCAGTATTTACACGCGCGCTGGACTTTTGACCTGGCATTCCCATTGACCTATACATTTTTTCTGACTACTTCAATCAGCTGGCTGTTCCAAAAAAATATTACCCCGTCTTCTGTGTGGCGGATGGCAAACCTGCTTCCACTGGCAGCTATGGCTGTGGACTTCCTTGAAAACACGATGACCTCTTTGGTATTTTCCCAATATCCGCTTCATTCACTCATCGGTGAAGTGTTCGCTCCAGTATTTACTCCATTAAAATGGGTATTGATATTGGTCAATTTTTGCTTCCTGCTGGCTGGATTTTTTATAACAACCTTGCGGTACTTTAAAAAGGGATGAAGACCAATGGCGATGATTCTAAGGGAATGGTTTAGTGCAAATCAACCGTTGATCTATTTTGTTTACGGTTTGACATTTTTTGTGCTAGGTTTATCGATCATCCTTCAATCCCGAAGGCATTCGAGATTGAATATCGCCCGCAGCCTTCCCTGGCTGGCTGCCTTTGGCATTAGTCATGGATTGAATGAATGGGGGGATGTGTTTATCCCCATCCAGGGTCAGTTCTTGAATGAACCCACAGTACGATTACTTCATTCCATTCACTACATTGTCCTGGCATTATCCTTTGCGTTTTTATTTCAATTCGGTATCGAACTTTTTCGTCCTTTGCCGAATCGATGGAAATGGGTTCGTTTTATTCCCATGACCTTATTCATTATGTGGCTGATATTCCCATTTCTTTTGGGCAATCGGCTGATCGATGATTTCGACCGCTGGAGCGGATTTGTCAGCTCCATCGCCCGTTATTGCCTGTGTGTGCCTGGAAGCCTGCTCTCCGGTTTTGGCTTGCTGAAGCAGGCGCGAACACAATTCGAGGGCATGAACCTCCCCATTATCAGCAAAATGATCAAGATCGCAGCAGGGGCATTATTCGCATATAGTTTCTTTGGCGGAATGATCGTGACGCCCTCATTTTACTTTCCAGCATCGGTGATCAATTTTGACAGATTTACATCCATGCTGATCGTTCCACCGACCATTTTCAGGTCCATCATTGGGTTGGTGCTTGCCGTCGCGATAATCCGCGCGATGGAGGTCTTTGAAATCGAAACTGATCAGCTCATCAGGAGGATGGAGGAGAGAGAAGTAATATCAATCGAGCGGGAACGAATTGCGCGCGACCTTCATGACGGCGCATTGCAGCAGGTCTATGCAGCGGGATTGATGGCTCAGTCGCTGCGGAAAAAGGCAGGGGATCAGAAGAACGAAATTGACCGATTGATCTCCACCATCAATCAGGCAATCGATCAACTGCGGGCTTTTCTCCCGCAGTTGAGACCAGAACCACAAACCCTTGAGTTGATTCCGGCTCTTGAAACTGTAATAGAGGATGCGCGTCGGGCAATTCGGGTGGAAACAACCTGGAATTTGGTCAAACCACCGGAACTTTCACCGGAACAGATCAGTCATGTCATGGCATTTGTCAGTGAGGCGCTCTCGAACGCGATCAGGCACTCACACTCGGACCATGTTGAAGTAAAAATGGATTTCCGTCAAGACAAATTGCGGATTGTTATCAGGGATTTTGGACGCGGGCTCCCACGGGATGTTGTCGAAGGTTTTGGATTACGGAACATGCGTGACCGTGCACGTTTGCTCAATGCGACGTTTAATTCTTCATCGCAAGCAGGCAAAGGCACTGAGTTTGCGTTGGAAATTCCGATGGAAGGACGTTATGAATAAGATCAGGCTATTGATTGTAGATGACCATGAAGTGGTCAGGCTGGGATTAAAAACCCTTCTCAACGACGAGCCGGACATGATCGTTGTTGCAGAGGCTGGTAATTCTGAACAGGCGATGGTCCAGGCGGAGTCTGCCAAACCCGATGTTGTGGTATTGGATATTCAATTACCGGGACGCAGTGGGTTGGAGGTTTGCCGTGAAATTATTGAGCGGTATCCATCAATGAAAGTGGTAATGTTGACATCCTATAATACGCTTGGATTTGCTGAAGAAGCCTTGCGCGTGGGAGCCTCAGGTTATGTTCTCAAGCAGGTGGGAAACGAAGAACTGATGCGCGCCATCCGGGCTGCATCCCGCGGTGAGATTGCTCTCGATCCCAGAACGTCATCCCAGGTGGTCGACCAGTTCAAGAAACTCAGCACTGAAAAGGAATCCAATGCGTTCAAAGACCTATCCTTGCGGGAAATGGATGTTTTAAATCTCCTGGCGCGGGGGGATAGCAATAAGGAAATCGGCGCAGCCTTAAACCTCACCGAGATCACTGTCAGAAATTATGTCAGCAATATTCTGGATAAACTTAACCTGCGCAACCGGATTGAATTAGCCACTTATGCCGTTCAAAACCGGATCCAGGACCATATGAATGAAAAAAGCTGACCATCCATCAATTAATTTAATTTGTAAAGAAAGCCCCTTCAGGGGAAGGGGCTTATGGAGGTTGGAATTCTTCAGGCTGGGGTTTGATCTTTCTCTCTATATTGAGTTCCGGATGGCAGCGGAGCAGCTCTTTGCTTGATCAACCCTGCTTGCCAGAATGTACCAAGATACTTGTGGATAAAGTAATTGACACCCAGGTGACCTGCGGTTTTCCAGGCTACCATTAATAGGATTTCCAACAATAATAGTACCGGACCAGAACTGAGCGATCCGGCAAGCAGGAAATTGAAGTTCATCAATCCGCCGAAGAAGGCCGCAAGACCGACAAACAAACCGATGATCAGAGCGACGCCAACCAGGAATTCGCCCACAGCGATCAGTTTTGCAAACCAGACATAGGACTGGCTATCCAGCATCGATTGGATGAAGGTTCGATACCAATCGTAATTGATCGGTGGACGGGCAGGCGCTTCAGGAATCCTGACTGCATTCAGCCAATAACCCTTAAGCGCTTCCCCGGTTTGCATCCATTTTGGATCAACAAGTTTGTGAAGGCTGGCGGTCAACCATTGGTAACCAACATAAACACGAACGATCAACCATAACCATGACCATTTTGTGTTATTGAACAGCGCCTTAATCAAAGGGGCATCTTCAAGTTTGGTGGGACCAAAAAACGTAGACATGTAATTCATCTCCTTTGTTCTCTGTTTTTACAGTTTTATTATCAATGTAAGATTGGCTCTGGAAAACATGCATATGCACCTGATTATCTGGGTGCATGTGACTCGATCATTTTATTGGGTTTATCTAATTACTGATATATAAGATAATATAAATCTAATATAACACCGTGCCTTTTGTTCCTTTGGTAGACTGGCAGTCCCCCATTATTGAGTTGATTGTAAATGCGGATGCTTAGAAAAAAGGTTTACTGAAAAAAGGGTTTGATCAACCCTTGATCGGTCATTTCGTATGGAGAACTTCAGGCTTTAATTCCGCAATGAATGGCAATGGTGCCGAACATTTTGATTTTAAAACTGACACTCTGAAAACCAGCAGAATTCAACCTGGCGGCCAGGTCTTCGGCTTGTAGAAAGTTCTGCGTGGATTCAGGCAGGTAAGTATAGGCCTCCTTGTCTCCTGTCAGGAGGGACCCCAATAATGGGATCACCTTGCCCAAGTAGATTTTTACCAGAGGCGAGAAAAGGTTACGGCGCGGGCGAGTGGTATCCAAAATGATTACCCTGCCCCCAGCCTTGAGTACGCGATATTGTTCTTTCAAGCCTTGTTCGACACTGGCGACATTGCGCATCAGAAACCCGGAGATCACGGTATCGAAGGTTTCATCATTGAATGGTAATTCAAGTGCATCTGCGACTGTGCGCTGTATTCCATGCCACTCGTTTTTGACGGTCATCATCTCCAGGGTGAAATCGGCGGCGGTAATTTGGACATTCGGGAATTGGCGAACAGCCGCCCTTGCAAGGTCGCCTGTGCCTGTTCCGAGGTCGAGCAGCCTGCCGTTGATCGGCGGTGTTGCCAGGCGGATGACCTCCCTGCGCCATTGGATGTCCATACCGCCGGTCATCAGGCGATTCATCAGATCATAATGTTTGGCAATGCGTGAGAAAGTTTGATTTACATAGCGTGCACGGACGATAGGCGGTTGATTATGCATGCTTCATTGTAAATGCAATCGGGTAAAAAGAGGAGGGAGCGAGCGAGTAAAAGATCGATTTTTTTTGGTTTTTTTCTCTCGAGTGTTAATTAAATTATAACCGGCCTGGAAGGCACCAAGGCCGGTTTCCATTAAACGAGGGTGTTAAAGTTCCTGATGTTTTGTGGCGATCTCATCGGCTAAAGCATCCAACGCCATGAAATCTTCCTTCACTGGCAGTCCTTTGCACATTACCGGGGACAAAACTTCAGCCTTCAACCCGGCGAGCATGTCACTCAGGGTTTCCACCGTCCTGCCTCCCCAGCCGTAGGAACCAATGACTGACAGGTATTTCAAGCGCGGTTTGAGCATATTTACCAGGTAAGCTGCGCTGACCACGTTGGGGTGGGGTCCGCCAAGCATGGTGGGAGTGCCGACAACCAGTGTGGGAGCATCCACCAGTGATACCGCAATTTCTCCGATATCGACATTTGTGAGGTCGAATGGATCGACCGATACCCCGCGTTCCGCCAGGCTCTCGGAGAAATAGGACACCATTTTCAGTGTACTGCCGTGCATCGAGATGAACGGAAGAACTACATTATTGCGCTGCGTTCCGCTGATCCATTTCCTGTAGGCGTCCAGGATAAAATCCGGGTGATCGTAGACAGGTCCGTGAGCGGGTGCAATGAAGGACAACGCGAGACCTTCCAGCTTTTCCAGGTTCCTTTGTGCCATGCTGCGCAGCGGCATCATGATCTCGGAATAATAACGTTTGGCAGCTTGATAAACTCGTCCCTCATCTGCCGAAGCAAAAAGTTCCGAGGTTGCCAGGTGCGAGCCGAAGAAATCGGTCGTGAAAAGGATCTTATCTTCCTCCATGTAGACCGCCAGGGTATCCGCCCAGTGCACCCAGGGGATGGGGATGAAGCGCAGGGTTTTGTTGCCCAGCGAAAGCGTTTCGCCTTGCTTCACTGCATGAATACGGTCGGACGGGATGGGCAGGTGATTGGAAAGGTTTTCCTTTCCTTTTACACTGGCAAAAAGCTGCGCCTGGGGATATTTCTCGAGAATGGTCGGCAATCCACCGGAATGGTCCTGCTCGGCATGCAGCGAGATGATGTAATCGATATTTTCCACACCTTCCAGGCGTGATAAAAGAACATCCATTACGCGCGGTTCGACCGCATCGATCAATGCCGTTTTTTCACTACCGCGAACCAGGTAGGCATTGTAACTGGTGCGTTCCGGCAGGGGGATGAGGGCATCGAACAGGGTGCGCTCCCAATCGACAGCGCCTACCCAGTCAACGCCGGGGATGATGGGGGTGGTTTTCATGTTGTGCTCCTCTTGGCAATTTGATTGATGAAGATTATAGCATGCTCCATTTTTGGGCAGATTTTCATTGATGAGACTTAAAAATAACCATATCGCAAAATCACAATTTTCCAACTGTAATCTTGTCGATATGGGAATAATCTTACTTTTCAAAAGTATGGTTGGTCTTCGCCAGCTTTACTTGTCCATCATATTGCGTGCAGGGAACAGGATGGTTTCACTGCGGGGAACGTATTGGTAATAGATAGGGTTGGGAGAAAGCTCAATTTCCCGCAGGATATCGCACATGGGGTGCCCGTTACCGATAAAAATCCGACCGCTGCTTCCGGCACGGGTATCGGTAAATTCGATCGGATTGATGACCAGATTCGCTGAGAGTAGACTATCCCCATCCAGTGTGTAGGCAAGATAACGCAGTGTTTTCCCGGAATGGGTTGGCAGGATACGTCCGGAGAAGTTGAGCAGTTCCTTGCCTTCCATAGAAAGGGAGCAGTGCACTCTGGCGGTATCTTTGGAGAACGCAATATCTGCCAGGTAACTTGGGAATCCAAAAAGATTTACACTTCCTGCACACGCTTCTTCTATCGTTATCGGAAGTTGCCAAACGTAAGCTGGAATTTCCCTGGAGCGCAGGGCTTGCGCCAGGGTGATGAAGGTGGTTGGTCTCTTGTGATGGGAAGCGAAAAAGGCGATTCCAACCTCGTCGTAAGGATTGCGGTCGGATTTCCTGAACCTGAAAGCAGCAAACGCGATCAGGCAGCGGCCGGGTGTGAGTTCGATCAAATGTAGATCTGGATGCGGGATCAGTTTCTGCACCCGGGATGTCGAAGCCGAGTAGACGAGTGTGAAGGACTGCGTATCATAATAAAAGAGCGGCAAAGGTAAACCAGTTCCGTTTC
>DAOUGM010000101.1:0-26319 GCA_034428895.1 Anaerolineaceae bacterium | reverse complement strand
AGCAGGCGCCCCATCATATACAGCGAGTCGAATCGGTATTTCATGCACACCTCCCCGGCATCGATCTTGAAGATCACTCCAAATTGTACTTTAACAAACAAAATCCAGCTTTAAATGTCAAATGCCTGGGTGAGGGGGGCACCCAAGCATCTGACAAATATATTTTAGCATATTTACAATAATTTGGTTAAGCGATTTGTTAGAAAATCCGGCAACATAGATCATGTCCCATATCATACAAATCATATCGACTTGAGTGTATTTATTCGTGCCATCAAAAAGCCCTCGATTCGAGGGCCTGATGAAGTTTCTTTAGGGTTATTCTTCTTCGATTTCCACGGTCAGCAGCTTGACCGCCGGGCTGTTGCGCTGCGACGGGTCGCGCGCCGGGATCGACAATAGCACGTCCAGTCCTTTGATCACCTGCCCGAAAACCGAATGCTTGTTATCCAGCCAGGGGGTGGGAACGTGCGTAATAAAAAATTGCGAGCCGTTGGTGTTGGGTCCGGCGTTGGCCATGGAGAGGATGCCGGGGATGTTGTGGCGTAATTTGGAATTGAACTCGTCGTTGAACTTGTAACCGGGTCCGCCCATACCTGTGCCGGTGGGGTCGCCGCCCTGCGCCATGAAGTCGGTGATCACGCGGTGGAAGATGGTGTTGTCGTAAAAACCTTCGCGCGCGAGGAACACAAAATTGTTCACCGTGCGCGGGGTTTTATCTGCGTGCAGGCTGCACACGATATCGCCCTTGTCCGTCTTGAAGGTGGCGGTATAACGTTTGGTGGTATCGATCGTCATTTCCGGCGGGGTGGACCACTGTTTAGTTTTTTCAGTCATGCGAAACCTTTCGAACCAGGATTGATAAAATTGTAACACACTACTGGGTTGCAGCCCGGGCGCGCGCTTTGCGCGTCAGATGGTGAACCGCATAGACCACGGCGAAGACCGCCGTGCACGTCAGAACGATGGCCGCGCCGCTGGCCAGGTTGAGGTAATACGACAGGTAGAGACCGCTCACCCCCGAGAAGACGGCGATCAGCGATCCGATGACCATCATTGTGGATAACCGCCGCGTGAGCAGCGATGCGGCTGCCGCGGGCGTGACCAGCATGGCAACCATCATGGTCACCCCCACCGTTTGCAGAGAAACCACGATGCTCATGGCGATCAGACCGATGAGCAGGTAATCCAGCCGGCGGATGGGCAGGCGCAGGGTGGCGGCCAGAACCGGGTCGAAGGAGACGACAAGGAATTCCTTGTAGAAGGCAATCACCACCAGCAGGATCAGGACGCCGAACGACGCGGTCAGCACCAGGTCCCCGTTGCTGACCCCCAGCACGTCGCCGAAGAGGAAGTGGGACAGGTCAGCCGTGTAATTGCGCACCATGGAGATCAAGGCAATGCCCAGCGCGAACATCCCGGCAAAGATGATTCCAATCGCGGTATCCTCCTTGATCTTGGTGGAGCGGCTCACCGTGCCGATGCCCAGCGCGCTGACCAGGGCGGTGCCCATGGCCCACCAGAACACCGGTCCGCGTGCGCCGCCGCCGACGAGATACCCCACCGCCACACCCGGCAAAACGGCGTGCGCCAGGGCGTCGCCGAAAAATGCCATGCCGCGCAGAACCACGTAGGTTCCCAGCACGGCGCACACGATGCCCACGATCACTGCGGCGGTCATCCCGCGCACCATGAAGCCGTATTTCAACGGTTCGGTCAGCCAATCAAGCATGAGTATGCCCCTCCTCGCCGCAGCAGGTATCGTCGATCACGGACACGTTCTGGTCGTGCGTCAGCACCTGGATCCTGTCGCCGTACGCTTTTTTGAGGATTTCTTCGCGCAGGACTTCCGCGGGTTTGCCCAAACCGATCAGCCTGCGGTTGAGCAGCATGATGCGGTCGAAGCGTTCGCTGGCAAGCTTCAGATCGTGCAGGGCGAGCATGACGGTTACCCCATTTTCTTTCAACCTGTCCAACACTTTAAAAAGTTCATCCTGCGAGGGCGAGTCCAGCCCGGTGACGGGTTCATCCATCAGCATCAACTCGGCTTCTTGCGCCAGCGCGCGGGCGATGAACATGCGCTGCTGCTGACCTCCGGAAAGCTGGTTGATCTGCCTTCCGGCAAGCGCCTCCATGCCCACCACGGAAAGGGATTGCTGCACGATTTCGCGGTCTCTGCCCGCAGGCCAGCGCAGGTATCCCAGGCGGCGCGTGCGGCCCATCATCACCACATCCGTCACGGTCACCGGAAAATTCCAGTCCACCTGGCTGCGCTGCGGCAGGTAGGCGATGCAGATGTGTCCGCGGGGTTCGCCGCCATAGATGCTCACGCTTCCGTCATCCTGCCGCATCACCCCCGCGATGATCTTGAACAGGGTGCTTTTTCCGGCGCCGTTCGGACCGACAACCGCCATGCGCTCGCCGGCGATCAATTCAAAGGAAACGTCATTTAACGCCAATCCGCTCTCATACCTGATCTTCAGGTTGACGGCTTTTAAGATCGGCGTTCCGGGAATGTGTCCGGCATGAACTCCGGGATTGTTCTTCGGTCGTACGGAGAGATTTTTGAACAGGGTCATGGCTCACCTCGAGAGGGCGGTCACGATGGTATTCACATTGTAGCGCATGTACTCAAGGTACGTGGCGGCAGGCCCATCGGCGGCTGACAGCGAACCGGTATAGATCGTTACCAGTTGGGTGCCGGTATCCTGGGCGATGCGGCCGGCCAGCGCCGGGTTGACCGTGTTGCCCACCAGGATCACCTTCACGCCGTAACTGCGGATGGCGTCCTCCAGGGCTGCCATCTCCTGGGCGGAGGGTTGGGCGGAAGAGCTGTAGGCAGGGACGACAGCCCCAACCATTTCCAGGCCGTACCTCTCGGCAAAATACCCCAGCAGCATGTGGTCGGTGACGATCTTGCGCTTCTCTTCCGGTATGGTCGACACTTGCTCCGTGATCCAGGCGTCGAGCTGGTTCAGTGAATCGATGTAAGCCTGGCTGTTGGCCTGGTATTCGGCCGCGTTCCGGGGGTCAAAATCGACCAGTGCGCTTTCGATGTTCTTCACCCACACGATCACGTTGGTGGGGTCGAGCCAGACGTGCGGGTCGCCCTCCCCGTGCGAATCCGGGTGGGTCGTTTCCGACAAGCCCTGGAACTGGCGGGGGGTGATCCCATCGGAGACGGTCACAATGCGCGCGCGGGTGTTTGCATTTTGAACGATGGTGGACATGAATTCCTCAAGCCGCAGACCCACCTCGAACACCAGGTCCGCATCTGAAACCGCGGCGATATCCCGCGGCGCAGGCTGGTACTCGTGCTCATTGGCACCCACGGGCACCAGCGATGATACCTCCGCATGATCCCCGGCGACCTGCTGAACCACATCCGCCAGGATCGAGGTGGTGGCGACGATCTGAATCTTATTCTTAGCGACGGGTTTCAATCCACCGCAAGCCGGGAGGATGGTCGTGCTCAATAAAATGGCGAGAATTAAAGGTATGTAGTTCTTTTTCATTGATCCCTGCTATGCTTTGGAATGGGCCGCCCGGCATTCCGGGCAGATGCCGAACAGTTGCAGCCAGTGGTCGCTCACCTGGTAACCGGTCTTGGATTCGACCCTGTCAAACAGCGATCCAAGGTCATCCCCCTGGAAACAGGTGGTTTTTCCGCAGGCGACGCACACCAGGTAATGCTGGTGTCCATCCACCGCGGGCATGACCATGTGACAACCGTCTTCGCGGTGAATGCGCTGGATCAAGCCCAGGTTCTCCAGCGTTTCCAGCGTACGGTAAACCGTGATCAGGCCGATGCCGGGGTTTGATTTTCTCGCCAGGTCGTAGATCTCCACCGGTTCGAGCGCACGCGGACTGCTCAGCAGGGTTTCAACGATCGCCCTGCGGGGAGCGGTGATACGGCACCCGTTTTTTTCCAGAATTTCCAGCCAATGATCGAATCCATTCATTTTGTTCATCCATGATATTGAAAATGATTTTCAATATCATTATAACATGAAAACAAACCCCTGCTCTCACAGGGGTTTGTGGAACTCGACCTTTTGAGTTTTATTGATGGATCGAGATGCTGCCGGATCCCCGGTTGACGATCTTGATCACGATCTTGTTCGCTGCCTTGTCAAACCCGGAGGTTTGCCAGGTGCCGGTTTCAGATGTGGAAGTTCCGTTGACCTGTTCCATGCGTGCCGGAATGTTCATGCTTCCTGATCCGCTGTCCATGATCTCGATGCGCAAGCCGGAGGCTGGAGGTAAATTAATGTTTACCGAACCGCTGCCGCTGTCGAGAGAAAGGACGACATCGGTTTCCGCAGGAAGATCGATTTTCACCGAACCTGAACCGCTTTCGATTTCAGCTGTATATGCGTCTGCAGACAGGGGCAAAATAAAATCTGATGAGCCGGAACCCATGGCTGCCCGCAGCGAGGTCAGCATTACACCGCTCAGATCCACATTCACCGACCCTGATCCGCCGTCCAGCACCAGCTCGCTGGGCACGCCCGGATTGAGTCCGATATCCCATTTCTGATCAACAAAGTTGAAATCAAATTGCAGCCCGAAGTTGGGGTTTGTGGTCTCGCTCAGGCGCACGACTTTTTCACTGCTTCCGCTGACGTCAAAATCCAGGGTGCCGTCGTGGGTGATGGTGCCTTCGATCAGGTTGGTCGAATCCGACAGCGACTTGATATGTACCGGGTCGGAACTGGTCTCCAGGTAATAGACGGCTGATGTCGCCTCTCCCAGCGGAGTTGAAATTGTATCGGTTTTGACATTCGTGGTGTAGGTTAATCCCAATGCGGGTCCAAAAATGAGCAAGGCGATGACTCCGCCGATGGCGACCAATCCGATTGCGCCGCCTACCCATGGGGCTCTACGACCAAAAATGATATCCAATCCAATGACCACCAGGATCAGCGGCCACAAGCGCAGGATTTGACCAAGGTTAATGGCGGGAATGATCTCAAGATTTACCAGCAACAATATGACGCCCGCTCCGATCAGTACGACCGGCCAAAAGAAACTTGAAGATTTTCGCGGATTATTCATGCAGCACCTCAATTGGAATGATTCGATTACTTAAACGATATACGTCTTAATTCCTTAAGGGTTGCACCCGGATTATCCGTAACCAAGGCATCACATTTCAAGAACTTGTAGTACCAGAGGCGTGAATCCGGTGTGGGGTCGAGCGGGCATACCAGTTGTCCCCGCTTGTGCGCCCGCGCGGCGAAAAACGGATTCAGGAATAACGCCGGCCAGAAGGGACCCAGCACTTCCGGGATTGGATCCGGTCTGAACCTGGCCATGGTGATCCACCCCATCGGGATCGAAGGTTCCACTGCTTTCACGGTTTCCATACGCGATAAGGAAAAGGATAGGATGATGGTTCTATTGAAAATTCCATATTCCACCAGTTCATTCACCAGTTTTCTGCACACCTCCAGTTCCAGAAAGCGGTCGGTCTTCAGTTCCAGTGCAAGCCCCACGTCGGCAGGAAGCATCCCCGCCGTCTCTTTCAGCGTGGGAATGCGCTGGTCGCGGTAATCCTCAAACCCATTGAACGCGCTCAATTTTTTTAGTTCAGCCAGTGTTTTTTCGCTCACCGCTCCGCTGCCGTCCGTAGTGCGGTCGACGGTTTTGTCATGGATGCACATGAATTCCCCGTCAGCGCTGAGGTGTAGGTCGGTTTCCAGGATATCCGCGCCCTCATCGAAGGCTTTTTGGAAGGCCGCCAGAGTGTTCTCGGGGCACAGCACGCGGTTTCCGCGGTGCGCCATGACATAGGGTTTTGATCTTCCTGGTAGAGAAAGGGTTTTCATATTATTTCTCCTTATAATAGATCAACCGTATATCGATACAGGCAGTCCTCTTCGAACCACATGGGAAAATTCGTGCCCCACAGATTATCGAGCAGGCAAAAATGTACTCCTTCGCGCATATCGGGCTGCTCGTTGTTGAAATCGAGCAGGCAGCGCTGACCGGGGGCGACCAGCGGTGAATCCAGCGGCGAGAGCTTGATTGCAGCCTTGCCCGCCTGGCAGCACACGTACTTGCCGGCGGCGTGCAAATGGCGGTTGCCGTTTTCCACTACGCTCAGGGGCGAGATCTCCTTGCCCATTTTTTCGATCACCCACTCGGCATCCGGCAGAACAAGTGGTTGAAAGCTGAACCACAGCGCTTCCGGCAGGCGCGAAGCCTTTTTGTTGAACCATTGCAGATCGATCATCATGTGGGGGACTTCCTCGCAAACCGAGTATTTTAAATAAATATCACCGGGGGCTCCATACCTCTGCACAACCTGACCGTCAAACCCCAGATGGAAGAGGATTTCTTGGGCATTTTTCCTCGGCCTGCCGTAAACCGCCCTGCAGCGGGGAAGCCACAGGCGGCTTTCCGCCTCAGCGGCGGTTAAGCCGGGTTTGGTGAAATCTTCACGCGCCCAATCGTGCTGCTGGGCATGGATGACATAAGCGGCAAAGAATCTGTCGTAATCGGCTGCAGAAAAGGTTTGATACGAGAGCTGACCGAACACCTGCGGTTTGTTCACCCACACGCGGTTGGTGGTTTTTTGCAACAGGTGACTCACGCTTCCGGTGTTTTCTTCGAATTCGACTTCCATAGAATCGGTTTCGAGCCGCAGCGCAGCACCGGAAATCGCCTGCCATTCTTCCAGGTTTGGGCGCACGGGCCGGATCGATTCAAGGCGCGCGCGGGCTTCCTCCGCCAGGGCACTGTCTTCCAGCGCATTAACGGCGAGCTGCGGGTAGGCGCGTTTTTCCACCCAGGAGGATTCGAATTTTTTAAAATTGGGGAATCCCCTGGCGGCGGAGAACTTTTCCGCGCTGTAATTCTCGAGATCTCCCAGGTAGGTCTTTTCATCCATCCCCCAGGTATGCTCCGGCACCATCAGCAGCCAGCGATTGAAGTTCACGAACTGCCGGTCTTGATAGGAGGTTTTCCCGCTTGCCAGCCATTCGGCGCGCAGGCGCAGTAATTCGCGGAAGCGGCTGACCTTGATCGGGTCGCTGCCTGCCCCGTGAATCCAGGTATCCCCGATCTCGCTGGTGATGACGGGCAGAGTGTGGCGTACTTTTTCCAGGTGACCGGCAAAATCACTTAATGTGGAGGCAAAAATCCTGGCATCAGGCATCAACGCACGGATTTCGCGATACACGTCTCTCACCTGGTCGGCGCTTTGCGGCCCCATATTATCCGAGGTGTGCCCGAACGCCAGGGATTGGTCCAACCCAGGGATCTCGAACGCGCTGCCGTAACCGCTTTCGTACATGACCATCACTTCGCTTCCCTCGGGGTCGCGCCAGCGGAACAAACCGGGAACACCCGGCACCGTGGAACCGGGGTTGACGCCGATATGCAGAAAGGTTACTCCTGCTTCGACCAACAGGGGGATGATGGCGCGGGTGTGACCGGGTACATCGGTCATCTTGGCTGCGGTGGTGGTTCTGCCGAAACGCGCATCCAGCTTTTTGGATAACGACAGCCCAAAGCGGAAAAGCTCGGCGTCCATCAACTCAGTATGGGTGGTGAAAGGCAAGGCGTGCCAGGCGATGTCGCCCGCCAGGATCGCCTCTTCCATTTCCTTCTTTTCCGCGCTTGAAGCCTGTTCCAGGTATTCGTAGATCAACCATGACCCGGTGGTCCAGATAAAGCGGTCGCTGCTGCCGGAAGTGCGCATTTCGCGTGCCACGCGCATGGCCGCTGGTATATATTTCTTGAAATAATTATCGATCACCTTGGAAGCGTAATCCGTAAATCCGACATCCAGGTGGGTTTTAAAGATCAGGTGAATAATGCGTTCCATAACCCTCCTATGTTTTTTTTATGCGGGGCAGCAGAAGGACCGAAAGCAGGAACAATCCTCCATAAAGGGCGAAGATCACGGGATATCCCAATCCGGGTTGGATGGCATTGAAATAATCAGCCAGCGGTCCGCCGATGCTGGAGCCGACGATCCCTGCGCCCGCTCCGGCAAGGTTGGAGATTCCCAGGAAGCGCCCGGCATCGCTGGCGGGAACGAGATCGGTGCCCAGCGCCCAGTTGGTGGCCATGAAGGTGCCGGTTCCCAGTCCCAGGAAAACGCCCGAGAAGATCACCATGGGGATGGTGCGTGAAAAGACCAGCAGCACGGTGCCGGCCATCGCCAGCAAACCCGCCGCAGCCAGCAGCATTTTCCTGCCCACCTTGTCGGAGAGGTTGCCGCCCAGGAGGGAGGAGACCAACAGGAAAATGAACATCACCGCGGTGAGATAAGTGGTAACTGTGGCGGGGTTGGGAACCTTCAGCACATCATTCAGGAAGAACATGGCAAAGTTGCGCACCGACCCAATCGCAGCCAGGAAGAGCAGGCGCGTCACCACCCACCAAATGAATGAAGATTGTTTGACAGAATCCCTTCCCAGGCCGATGCGTGCCCCAAAGTAGACCCCAATAAAGATGGAACCCGCCATGCCGGCAAGACCCGCCAGCCCAATCAGAGCGATGCGCCACCCCAGGCTCATGGTTTCCTCGGGCAGCCAATTTCCAGCACCTTTCACCAGCAGCAGGGCAAGCTGGGTGATACCCACAAACAGCAGAGTCAACAGCAGCATGCGCAGGACGGGCCTCCCTTCCTCGCGGGCAGGTTTTTCAAGCAGCGGCGCTTCGCGGGTGAATACTACCGTGAGGAGCATGGTCACCAGGTACGATCCCATGACGAGTAGGATCACGAACCAGAACCGTTTTTGATCGATGAGTGGTGCGATCAGTAAAACAAGCGCGGCAGGCAGCATTTCCAGCACCGATTTGATGCCTGAAGCCCTTCCGCGCTGCTGCTCCGCCACAAGGTCCGGTATCAACCCCTGCTGGCCGGCCTGGCTCACGTTCGAAGAGAACTGCAGCAGGATGATCCCCACGATCAGCACCACCAGGGAGGTGGTTACCCCCAGCGAGGATTGGAAGAAAACATCGAGTGGAGAATCTTGAAACCATAAAGAAGCGCCGATCACCACCATGAAGAGAATATTCAGTAGGGCACCGGTGAGTATGAAGGGCCGGCGGCGCCCCAATTTGGACGTGCAGCGGTCGCTGAGCATGCCCATCACCGGCTGGACGAACATGGCCACCGCCAGTCCGATCACATAGACCAACGCGGTGTAGGTATTTTTCTTCTCCGGCGGCATAAAGGTCAGCACCAGGGCAGGCAGGAGCAGGGGACTGATCACGCTCGAAGCCATGCTCAGGCCCAGTTGGTATCCGTTCAGGGTGATCAGTTCATACCATCGCAGCAAACGTTTCATTGTTTTCCCTTCCTGGATAAATATTTCTAGAAAAAACAGGTATTTTTGAACGTAAAAATCAAAGATTGGGTCTGTCTGGATAACAAAATTGTGTTCGTCGGGTTCCAAAATAGTTCATTTTTATGGTATTCAGACGAGAGTTGCTTGTCAAGCGATTTCCCGTTGGAATGAATACTGTCTGAGTCCGGAATAAAAACTTCTAATATGATTCTAATAAAAAAGGCTTGTATTTTTTAAAATTATGAGTATTATTATCTTAATTATACAATTAAGACCATGGAAGGAAGATATGACTCAGGTTTTTGAACTACCCGCACTCAAATTCGCTTTCGATGCCCTTGAACCGGTCATCGATGCCCGCACGATGGAAATCCATCACGACAAACATCACGCGACGTATGTCAACAATCTCAATAAAGCGCTGGAATCTGCCCCCGAACTTTTTGCCAAACCAGTGGAATCCATTCTTAAGGAAATCAACTCGGTTCCAGAAGCAATTCGCACTGCCGTGCGCAACAACGGCGGC
Organism: Anaerolineaceae bacterium; assembly: GCA_034428895.1. GTDB lineage: Bacteria > Chloroflexota > Anaerolineae > Anaerolineales > Anaerolineaceae > UBA6107. The sequence continues at coordinate 16,485 of DAOUGM010000101.1, read as the reverse complement.
GGACACGCCAATCATGCCCTTTTCTGGGAAATCTTAACCCCCGGCGGCAGGAAGTCTCCCGATGGAGCCTTGCTGGCCGATATTGAAAAGACCTTCGGATCCCTTGACGCCTTCATGGAGAAATTTTCCGCGGCCGCGACCACGCGCTTCGGCTCCGGCTGGGCTTGGCTGGTGGTGGACAATGACAAGAAGTTGCAGGTCTATTCCACGGCCAACCAGGATAGCCCTCTGATGGACAATCACACCCCCATCCTGGGATTGGACGTGTGGGAACACGCCTACTATCTGAATTATCAGAACCGTCGACCGGATTACATCAAAGCCTTCTGGTCGATCGTCAACTGGAGTTTTGTTGGTCAGGAATATCAAAAAACGAGGTAACACTTTGAGAACACTCGAGTGAGGTCTGAAGGTGTAAAGCGTCTCAAAAATCCGGCTGCGTCTGAAGAGGGGGAAGTGGGCGGGTCATAGCAAGTACTTGAGACCACATCCATGATCGAATGAGAGTAAACTCAATTCATGGTTCCCCCGTCGTGAGGCGGGGGATTTTGATTTTTGTCACTTTTTCTTATTTCAATATCGGGTACAATTAACGACGCGGGCATCTCCACCCTGTTTTACCCGTGATTACAGCATCCAAATGGAGAATTTTCCCATGCTCATTGATTACATCCCCTTGTTGATCCTCATTGTCCTTTCGGTCATTGTGGGCGGCATTGTGCTGATTTTGGGGCGATTCTTTGGGCCCCGTCGCCCGACCCCCAAAAAAGGTGAACCGTATGAATCGGGTATGATCCCCTACGGCCCGGGTGCGCGGCAAATGCCTGTCAGGTTCTACCTGGTCGCCATTCTCTTCATCATCTTCGATGTCGAGGTGGTCTTCTTTTTACTCTGGGCGGTGACCTTCAAGATGCTTGGATTATTTGCGCTCATCGCAATGTTCGTCTTCGTGGCGATCTTAATGGTTGGCTTCATTTACCTGTGGAAGAAAGGAGCACTGGAATGGGAATAGAGCAAAAGACCGGAAACATGGGATTCATCACCACGTCATTGGAAAGTGCCATCAACTGGTCTCGTACCAATTCCTTGTGGCCGATGACGTTTGGTCTGGCATGTTGCGCGATCGAGATGATGGCGATGCAGGCCTCCAATTACGACATGAGCCGGTTCGGCATGGAATTAATGCGCGCCAGCCCCAGGCAGTCGGACCTGATGATCGTGGCCGGGCGCGTCACGCAAAAAATGGGTCCAGTCCTGCGGAACCTGTACGACCAAATGCCCGATCCCAAGTGGGTGATCTCTATGGGAGATTGTGCATCCTGCGGTGGTGTTTACAACAACTACGCAATTTATCAAGGGGTCGATGAGATCGTTCCTGTGGATGTTTACGTCTCCGGTTGTCCGCCCCGTCCCGAGAATCTCATCCACGGCATCATAACCCTTTACGAAAAAATTCGCGGCGAAAAGATCGCCCATTGGAAGTAGAGGTGGGAATGAAAGAGGTTCTGAACCAGGCTGTTGAAAAGGTTAAAAATAACTTCAAGGTTGAGGTCAGTGAATTCCGCGAGGAGGTTACCCTGCTCATCCCTGCGCAGGACAACACGGCCATTGCCGCCTTGCTGCGGGATGAATGCGGTTTCGACATGCTCTCGGTGCTGACTGCGGTGGATTATTTTCCGCAAACCACCCCGCGTTTTCACGTGGTTTACATTTTCTTCTCCTCCACCAACGGGGTCTACCTCAATGCGAGGGCTCCGCTCGATGGAGATGAACCCTCGATCAAGACCATGGAAACCGTTTATCCAGGTGCCAATTGGCGTGAACGCGAGGTATGGGACCTGTTCGGTATAAAATTCGAAGGACATTCCGACCTGAGGCGGCTGCTGATGCCGCCGGACTGGGTGGGACATCCATTGCGGAAGGATTACCCGCTGGGTTATGAGGAAGTGCAGTTCACTTTCAATTTCAAAGAGATCGATCTGCGAAAACCCAAGGGAGAGATGTAACCATGCGTGAGATCCAGGAATTTACGTTGGAAGACCTGAGCAGCCGGTTAAGCCCGCGGGCGCTGTCCGGTGAGACCGTTGTGCTGAACATGGGTCCGCAGCACCCCAGCACTCACGGCGTGCTGCGCGTCATTCTCGAACTCGATGGCGAAACCATCGTCAGCTGCATCCCCGATGTCGGCTATCTGCACACCGGTATCGAAAAGAACATGGAAGCCAAGACCTATATAAAGGCGGAACCGCTGGTCGACCGCATGGATTACATGTTCGCCATGGGAAACACCCTGGTATACACCCTGGCTGTGGAGAAACTGACCGGGTTGAAATCTCCCCCGCGTTCCGACGCCATCCGTGTCATCCTCACTGAATTTTCGCGTATCCAGTCGCATTTGTTGTGGCTGGGCACCTCCGCCATGGACCTGGCCGCGCTTTCCACCTTCCTCTACACCATGCGCGAAAGGGAGATGATCCTGGATATCTTTGAACTCGTTTCCGGGGCGCGCATGATGACCACATACATTCGTCCGGGTGGCTTGTGGCGCGATGTGCCGGCGGAATTCGAAAGCACGGTGAGGGAGTTTATCAAGATCTTCCCCAAGCGCATGCTTGAATATGAAACATTGTTGACTAAAAACCCGCTTTTCATCGACCGTACCCGGGGCATCGGCAAGATCGATACCAAAACCTGCCTGGCTTACGGTGTGACCGGACCCACCATCAGGGCGACCGGCTTACCACTCGACGTTCGCAAAACCAATCCGTATTGCGGCATCGATCAATATGATTTCGACATTCCCAGTGAAACGGGAGGGGATATTTACTCGCGCTACCTGGTGCGCATTGGCGAAATGCGGCAGTCGCTGCGCATCATCGAACAGGCGCTCGACAAACTTCCCTACGGGCCGGTGCGAGACAGCAATTACAAATTTGTGCCGCCCCCGCGCTCCGAGATCGGGGTGAGCATGGAAGCGCTCATCCACCATTTCAAATTATGGACGGAGGGATTTATTCCCCCCAAGGGCTCGGTCTATGCGGCGGTGGAAAGCCCCCGCGGAGAAATGGGTGTATTCCTCGAATCCAACGGATCACCCAAACCTTACCGTGTGCATTACCGCAATCCTTCCTCACCGCTGCTTCAGGCCATGCCCCTGATGGCGAAAGGTCACTTTATTGCCGACCTGGTCGGAATTATCGGCAGCATAGATATCGTTATGGGAGATAATGACCGGTGAACCAACTCCTAAAAAAACACACCCAAGAAATCGAAACGATCCTGGCGAAGTATCCGCCGGATCAGAAACGGGCGGCGATCATGCCGCTGCTGCACCTGGTGCAGCAGGAAGATGGATTCATCAGCCGCGTGAGAATGCAGGAAATCGCAGAAGTCGTGGAAGTCGATATCACCGAGGTGGCTTCCATCGTGGGTTTTTACACCCTGTTCCATGACGCGCCGGAGGGGAAGATCCGCCTCCAGGTCTGCACGGATGTGGCTTGCGATTTGCGCGGAGCCCGGGAATACCTGAAAGGACTTTGCGCTCAACTGGGCATCGAGGCGGATGAAACCACCAGCGATGGTCTGGTTACCATCGAGGAAGTGAAATGCCTTGCCGCCTGTGATCGCGCCCCCATGTTTCAGGCACAGATCGGCGACGCTCTTGAATATCACGAATATCAGACGGTGGAACGCACAATGGATTGGCTTCAATCCATGACGGCCTCGATGAAAATCCCCGCCTCCACAACAGGAGCACCGGGGAAGGACGATGGAGGGAGCCATGAGTGAGATCTTTCTGCTGCGCCATCGGAATATCGAAGGTCTGAACCAGTTCGGCATTTACCAAAAAAACGGCGGTTTCAAGACCTGGAAGACCGCGGTCACCACCCGCAAACCTGAGGACTTGGTCAATGAAGTCAAAGCTTCCGGGCTGCGCGGACGCGGCGGTGCCGGATTCCCAACCGGGGTCAAATGGTCCTTCCTTCCCAACAACATCTGGCCGCATTATGTTGTGGCAAATTCGGATGAGTCGGAACCCGGCACTTTCAAGGACCGCGAGATTCTGGAATATAACCCCTACCAGTTCCTCGAAGGTCTGATGCTTTCCTCTTACGCCGTTGGTGCGCATACGGCATACATCTACTTCCGCGGTGAATTCTGGCAGATCGCGCGCAAGTTTGACGAGCGCATCGCCGAACTCACGGCTGCCGGTTTGCTGGGCGACCATTTGTTTGGCACTAATTATTCCCTGCGCATCCACACGCACCTCGGCGCCGGCGCCTACATCTGTGGCGAGGAAACTGCGCTGCTGGAATCCATCGAAGGAAAACTGGGTCAGCCCCGCTTGCGCCCGCCATTTCCTGCGGTCTCCGGCGTATTTGGATTGCCGACGGTCATAAATAATGTAGAAACCCTGACCAATGTGCCCGTGATCATCGAAAAGGGCGCGGCATACTTCCGCAGTGTTGGAACCGAAAAAAGCCCGGGCACCAAGATCTTCAGTCTTTCCGGGCGGGTGAACAAACCCGGTAACTATGAGCTTCCGCTGGGTACGACCTTCCGCGAACTGATCTATACCCACGGCGGCGGCATTATCAACGACGCCAGGATCAAAGCCATCATGCCCGCGGGGGCTTCGTCCGCCCTCATCCCCGCCACGGAAGCGGCGCTGGACACCCCCATGGATTATGAATCGGTCATTCCCTTGGGCTGCCCGCTCGGATCGGCGTCCGTGATCATCCTGGATGAAACCGTCAGCGCCAGCAGGATGGTGCACAACACGGTGCACTTCTTCAAGCATGAGTCGTGCGGTAAATGCACCCCATGCCGGGAGGGAACTTACTGGATGGGCTGCATCGTGGACCGCATTGAATCCGGCAAAGCCAGGAAAGAGGACATTGATCTGTTGCAGAGCGTAGCCAAAAACATGCAGAACAAATGCCTGTGCGCTCTGGGCGAATTTTCCACAGTGTCGGTGCTGTCTGCGATCGACAATTTCCGGGCTGACTTCGATGCCCGTTTGGAGAGTTGAGCGGATGGAAAAACAAGTCACCTTAAAAATCGACGGCCGCAGCGTCACCGTACCCGAGGGGACGATGATCGTTGAAGCGGCGAAGATGCTCGACATCATTATTCCTGTATTTTGTTATCACCCCAAACTCAAACCTGCCGGTATGTGCAGGCTGTGCCTGGTGGATGTTGGCAGACCCCAGATCGACCGCGCGACCAACGCTCCGGTCCTCAACGAGGATGGCACCCCCAAGATCGTATTCGGTGGCAAGCTGGAGACAGCCTGCACCACCCCCGTCTCGGAGGGAATGGTCGTTTGGGGCGCCACTGAAAAGGTCATGGAAGCCCGCAAGGACATCCTTGAGTTCCTGCTCACCTCGCACCCGTTGGACTGCCCGGTTTGCGACAAAGGCGGGGAATGCCCGCTGCAAAACCTGACCATGAAATTCGGTCCAATGGAAAGCCGTTTCCAACTCGACGAAAAGCAGCACCTGGGCAAGCACATTCGGCTGGGCGAGCTGATCTATCTCGACCGCGAGCGCTGCATCCAGTGTGGGCGCTGCGTGCGCTTCCAGGAACAGATCGTGGACGATCCGGTGATCGGATTTTCCAACCGCGGACGATCGATGGAGATCATCAGTTTTTCCGAACCCGGTTTCGATTCCATCTTTTCCGGCAACACTACCGATATCTGCCCGGTGGGCGCCTTGACCACGGCTGATTTTCGCTTCGGCGCGCGCCCCTGGGAGATGGATTGCAAGGCCTCCATCTGTACCCAGTGCCCGGTCGGATGCAACATCACTTACAATACCCGCCGTGAAGCAAAGAGCGGCGGCAAAATGGTCATCAAACGCGTCATGCCGCGTCAGAACGAAGAAGTCAATGAAATCTGGATCTGCGACAAGGGAAGGTTTACTTACCATTACGCTGAAAGCCCCGAACGCTTGACAACCCCCATGATCCGGCGCGATGGCGAACTGGTCAAAGCCGGGTGGGAGGAAGCCGTTGAATTTGCTGCGCAAAAGGTGAAAGCCGCCGGTTCCAAGCTGGCTGTGATCGCCAGCGGGCGGCTGAGCAACGAAGACCTCTACACGCTCAAAAAGTTTGCCAGTGCTGCCGGCGGAAAATCCATCCTGCACACCACCATCAGCGGCGGTGATTGGGTTTCGCGCGCGGGCATGACCCCGGGCTCCGACCTGGGCAAACTGGAAAGCGGCTCGGTCGTCCTGGTCTTTGCCTCCGACCTGCACGAGGAAGCCCCCATCTGGTGGCTGAGAGTCAAGCAGGCCGCGGAACGCGGGGTTACGCTGATCGTCGCCAACGGGCGTAAGACCCGGTTGGATAAATTTGCATCGCATACCCTGCGCTATACCTATGGCGAAGAAGCCCAGGCGTTGAAAGAGATCGTATCGGGTAAAGGCGAAATCGCCCGCGCGGTGAAGGAAGCCCGTGACCTGGTCATTTTCTACGGCAGCGACGGTATGGGATTGGCGCAATCTGCATATAGCGCCGAAACTCTGGCCAACCTGCTGATTAAAACTGAACGGGCAGGTAAACCCAACAATGGGCTGATCGCGGTCTGGCAAAAGGGCAACGATCAGGGTGCCTGGGAATTGGGATTCAAAACCGATGAACATCTCGAGCAAACCATCAGCGACGCGATGGGAGTTTATATCGCCGGCGCCGATCCGGCCAGTGAGGATCCGAAATTAAAGGTTGCCTTGCAGCGTGCCGGATTTGTAATCGTTCAGGACCTCTTCCTCACCGATACAGCCCGCCTGGCGGATGTGGTTTTCCCGGCGCAGGCGGTCATGGAGCGTGAGGGAACAGCGGTTTCAGGCGAGCGCCGCCTGCAGAGATACCTGCCTGCCGTGCCTGCGCCGCAGGGGACTCGGGCGGATCATCTGATCACCGGTGCCATTGCTTCAGCCGCCGGTCTGGAAATTCCGGGAGACGGCGTCACCTCGATATATCTACGAATGACCGGGGAATCCGGTGTATTTCACGGAATACCAGTTGAGCAGCTTCGAGAGACACACGAACAGTGGCCCAAGATCGGGCGCAGCGGCATGTATTACGGTGGCACAAGTTATGACAATCGCGATGGTCTGGGTGTGATCCTCCCCTTGAATATCGACCAGGATAATTATCCTGAACCGGTGAAGGAAGTACCTGTAGTTTCCGCCGGTGAGGGGCAGCTCCTGGCGGTGCCGGTCACCCATTTGTACGACCGGGGTGGCACGGTCACAACCTCCGAAGTGATCAAATCCCGTATCGCCCGCAGCCTGGTCAGTCTGAATCCCAAAGACGCCGGCAAGATCAAAGCGTCTTCCGGTGACACTGTGCTGCTGCATCTGGCGGGCAGGGACATCGAGTGCGTGCTTGATCTCGACCCAAGCCAGCCTGAAGGTGTGATTCTGGTCACCCGCAGCATGGGCGCACTTTTATCGGCTCCCGCATCTGCCGCGGTTTCTGCTCTCGAACCGGCAGCGCAAAGAACATAGGCGAGGAATGCTATGACATTTGGATTATTTCTTGAATGGTTCCTTAAAGCTCTCATTTTGATCCTCGGGCTGACCCTTGGATTTGCCTATGTGACCCTCTTTGAGCGTAAACTTCTGGCGCGCATGCAGGTTCGCATCGGCCCGAACCGTGCCGGTCCAGGCGGTATCCTTCAGCCCATCGCAGATGCCCTTAAATTGATTTTTAAAGAAGACTTTACACCGGCCCGCGTGGATAAATTTCTATTTACCTTGGCGCCGGTGCTATTGGTCCTCCCGGCTTTGATCATCCTGGGTGTCGTTCCCCTGGGACCGACCGTCCATTTGTTTGGACGCGAAATAACGCTTCAGGTCGCCAATGTCAACGTTGCTGTGCTGTATTTGCTCACCGTGGCCTCCCTTTCCGTATATGGGGTTGCGCTGGCTGGCTGGTCGTCCAACAACAAGTACTCGACCATGGGCGGCATCCGTTCGGTGGCGTCGATGATCAGTTATGAACTCGCACTTGGATTGGCGTATATCGGCCCGGTGCTGCTGGCGGGATCGATGAGCATTAACGACATCGTCGAAGCCCAAAGGCCCATGTGGTACGCTGTTTATCAGCCGTTGGGGTTGATCATTTATGTGATTGCCGCTACCGCCGAGATCAACCGTTCACCCTTCGATATGCCTGAAGCGGAACATGAATTGACCGGGGGATTCCTCACCGAATATTCGGGCATGAGATTCGCCCTGGTCTACATGGCGGAGTACATCAAGATGATCGCGGTGTCGATGATCGGCGCTGCGCTTTTCCTGGGTGGTTACTGGGGACCTGGTGTGAGCGAACATCCCTGGTTGGGTGTGATCTATTTTGGCATCAAGGTCTTGATCCTGCTCTTCTGGTTCATCTGGTCCAGGGCAACCTGGCCGCGCTTCCGGTACGACCGGATGATGGCATTTGGTTGGAAAATCCTCTTCCCGCTGGCGCTGCTGAATGTCTTTGTCACCGCGCTGGTGATGGTATTGATCGGAGGTTGAAATGCTTCGCGGCTTATTCATAACCCTAAAATCTCTTTTTGAAAAACCGGTCACCATTCAATATCCCGAAGTGAAGCGCCCGGTACGGAAGCGTTTCCGCGGTCGGCATGAATTGAAACGCTACGACAACGGGCTGGAAAAATGCATTGGTTGTGCCCTCTGTGCTTCGGCCTGCCCCGCGGATGCCATCTTTGTGGAAGCGGCGGAAAATACCGATGAGGAACGTTATTCTCCGGGTGAACGCTACGCCAGCACATACGAGATCAATTATCTGCGCTGCATCTACTGCGGATTTTGTGAGGACGCCTGCCCCACGGAAGCCATTATCCTGGAAAAGGAATATGAAGTGGTGTTCACCGACAGGATTTCATCCATCTATCCCAAGGACAAGCTGCTGGTCAAGGTCCCTGCAGGCGGGCAGCCCACACCGCAAACAACCGAACCAGGCACCTTTACACGTGCTGTACCTGAAATGAAAGACCCGGTGGATTGAGGAGGCTGGGATGACATTTTCGATCATCGTTTTCATCATACTTGGGATCATCGCCGTCGCCTCGGCTATTGCCATGATCTCCAGCCGCAGTTCCATCTATTCCGCCCTGTTCATGATCCTTAATTTTCTCACGGTCGCCGTTCTATACCTCATCCTTGGCGCGCCGTTCGTTGCCATGGCGCAGATCGCGGTATATGCAGGCGCGATCATGGTGCTGATCGTATTCGTGATCATGCTCCTGGGCACCAAAAAGTGGGATACCAGCGAAACGCTCCGGTGGCAGCGTCCGCTGGCTGTTGTTCTCAGTGCCGCCCTGGCGATCGAGGGCACATATGTTCTCATTACCCGCATCGGCAGCGGGGCATTGACCACGGCAGCCTCTGCCGAATTGGTCGACCCCAAAGCACTGGGTGTGCTGCTCTTCCAGAAATATTCCCTACCCTTTGAAGTCACCTCGGTGATCCTGCTGGTGGCAGCCATCGGCGCGGTGGTGCTGACAAAGGTCAAAACGAAAGGCGGAGGTGAATGATGTACCCTCTGATTTTTCCTCTTGCTCTGGCAGGAATTATCTTTTGCATCGGTGTGGTTGGATTTTTAATTCGCAAGAATGCCATCATCGTCTTGATGTCGCTGGAGTTGATGTTCAATGCAGCCAATCTGCTGTTCATCACCTTTGCCAATTATTTCAACAATCTCGATGGGCAGGTGATCGTGATCTTCATCATGACCACGGCTGCGGCTGAAGTAGCGGTTGGACTGGCATTGATCGTCAACATCTTTAAATCCAAAAATACCATCAGCATCGATGACATGAACCAGCTGAAAGGCTGAGCGATCCGGGAAAGGATGAATGATTTATGGAATCTGGTCAATATTTGAGCCTTGTGCCCTGGGTCGTCTTTCTGCCGCTGATCGGGTTGGTGATCAACCTTCTCTTTGGCAGGCGTTTCGGGGAGATCTTCAGCGGAACGGTCGGCAGCCTGGCCAGCGGATTGGCATTTCTGGTATCCGTATTGCTGGCAGTAAGTCTGGCTGCGAAGCCTGAAGCGGCAGTGGTTACCCTGGGGGAGTGGATCGCTATCGGCGCCTTAAAAGTGAACTGGGCTTTCAGGGTGGATACTCTTTCCGTGGTAATGATGCTGGTCGTCAGCGGCGTGGGAACCCTGATCCATATCTATTCGATCGGTTACATGCACAACGACGTGCGTCACAACGGTGATCCCGGGCGCTTTACCCGCTTCTTTGTTTATCTGAACCTGTTTATTGCCTCCATGATGATCCTGGTTAGCGCCGATAACTTCCTGATGATGTTCGTCGGCTGGGAAGGCGTGGGGTTGTGTTCCTACCTGCTCATCGGGTTCTGGTTCGAAAAAGGCAAGGACGGCATCGGCAACGCCATTGCTGCCAAGAAGGCATTCATCGCCAACCGCATCGGAGATTTTGGCTTGCTGGTCGCCATGTTCATGATCTTCATGTACTTTGGCAATTTTCAATTTGACGAAGTGTTTCGGCAGGCGCCGCAGGTAGCGGCTGCCCACCCCGTTGCCATGCTGCTGATCACCCTCTTCATGCTGCTGGGTGTCACGGGCAAATCGGCACAGATCCCGCTCTTCGTCTGGCTTCCGGACGCCATGGCTGGTCCAACCCCGGTCTCTGCCCTGATCCATGCCGCAACGATGGTTACCGCCGGTGTCTACCTGGTGGCGCGCAGCACCGCTTTCTACGCTGTCACCCCCACGGCGCAAACCGTGGTGATGTGGATTGGCGGGATCACGGCGCTCTTTGCCGCGACCATCGCCATCGGGCAATACGATATTAAGAAAGTGCTGGCGTATTCCACCATCAGCCAGTTGGGTTTCATGGTGGCAGCCGTGGGTATGGGCGCCAACGTGGCGGGCATGTTCCACCTGGTGACGCACGCTTTCTTCAAGGGACTGCTCTTCCTGGCAGCCGGTTCTGTCATTCAAGGCATCGAACGCGGCATGCACCACGCGCACGGCGGGGAAGAACTGGATCCGCAGGATATGCGCAATATGGGAGGGCTGCGCAAGAAAATGCCGGTCACCTTCTGGGTGTTTTTGATCGGCGGTCTCACGCTTTCGGGCATCATCCCTCTGGCCGGCTTCTTCTCGAAAGACGAGATCCTTGCCGCCGCCTACCGTGGACAACCGGCGCTGTTCGTTATCCTGGTCATCACCGCCTTCCTCACCGCTTTCTACGCGGGAAGACAACTGGTAATGGTCTTCTTCGGCAAGCCGCGCACCCGGGCCGCAGAGGAAGCCAGTGAGAGCCCGGCCGTAATGACCACCCCCCTCATCGTTCTGGCTGCCCTTTCCGTGATCGGTGGGGCCCTCAACCTGCCGGGTGTGCACACGCTGGAACACTGGCTGGCGCACACGCTGGGCGAAGGCGAACCCGCGGAATTCATCTGGCTGGTTGCCGGGCTATCCCTGGTGCTTGCTTTGGCAGGGTTGGGCATCGCCTGGCTGATCTATTCCGGCAAGCCGCAAAAAGCAGAAGACCACGATCCATTGAAAAGCAAGCTCGGACCGATTTATACCGGTATGGAGCGCAAGTGGTGGGTGGATGAGTTCTATGAGGCGCTGATCTTAAACCCCTACAAAGCCTTTTCCGAATTTATGGCCAACCCGGTCGATCTGGGCGTGGTCGACCGCATCGGCGGTGGGCTGGCAGCGGGCACCCGGGCAGTGGCCCAGGGATTCAGCAGGCTGCAGAACGGTTATATCCGCTCTTACGCCATATGGATGCTCTTTGGGCTGGTCGCGATCATTACATTCCTAATCTTGAAGTAAAGGATGGGCGATGAATTCAGGCATTAATCCCCTTCTTCTGGTCACTTTCTTCCCCGTTGTGGGTGTCTTGCTGATCCTTATTTTTCGAAAGACCTGGAAATCGGCCATCCGCTGGACCGCGCTGATCACATCCTTGATTACCTTCGGCTTGTCCCTGTGGATGCTTTCCATGTTCGACGCCGCGAATCCCAACATGCAAATGGAGATCAATATCCCGTGGTTCAACCTGGGCGGTAATCAGATCGGTTTCCACCTGGGCGTCGACGGGATCAGCATCCTCTTGGTACTGCTGACCGGGTTCCTTACCCCCATCGCTCTCCTCTCCACCTGGAAGGCCGTGGAAGACCGCCTGAAAGGTTTCATGGCGTTTTTCCTCCTCCTTGAAACGGGCATGATGGGCGTTTTCCTCACGTTGGATATGGCGCTGTTCTACATCTTTTGGGAGTTCACCCTCATTCCGATGTACTTCCTGATTGGGATGTGGGGCAGCAAGAACCGCGTGTACGCCGCCATCAAGTTCGTCCTCTACACCATGGCCGGTTCGTTGATCATGCTGGCGGGCATCCTGTGGGTGGGGCTGCAATTCGGCGGCTTTGACCTGACCCGTGTTGACGGCACCTTGATTCCGCTCAACGCGCAACTGTGGTTGTTCGCAGCATTTGGTCTGGCTTTTGCCATTAAAGTACCCATGTGGCCGCTGCATTCCTGGCTGCCGGACGCACATACCGAAGCCCCCACAGCCGGTTCGGTCATCCTGGCCGGTGTGCTGCTGAAGATGGGCGCGTACGGTTTTCTGCGTTTCAACCTTCCGCTGTTCCCGCAGGCAACACTAAAACTGGTTCCGTGGATGGCGGCATTGGCAGTTGTGGGCATTCTCTACGGTGCCATGGTCGCCTTCCGCCAAAAAGATCTCAAACGCCTGGTGGCTTATTCCTCCATCAGCCACCTGGGTTTCGTGGTGCTGGGTATCTTTGCCCTCAACCTGCAGGGCATCGAAGGCGCGATCCTGCAAATGGTCAATCACGGTCTTTCGACCGGCGCCTTGTTCCTCATCGTGGGTTTGCTGTATGAAAGAAGGCACACTCGCCTGCTTGAAGATTTTGGTGGATTATGGAAGGTCATGCCGGTCATGGGCGGCTTGTCGCTGGTTGTGATGCTGTCCTCGGTCGGATTGCCGGGTTTGAACGGATTTGTGGGCGAGTTCACCATCCTCCTTGGCGCATTTAATTCCACCGCGTTGGATTCCCCCTGGTTCGCGGGCGTCGCCACCTTGGGTGTGATCCTGGCGGCGGTGTACCTGCTGCATATGTTCCAGAAGGTTTTCCTGGGTCCGGTCACTCACGATGAAAATCTCAAGCTCAAAGACCTTTCCCTGCGTGAGATCCTCACCCTGGCGCCCATCCTGCTGGTCATTTTCTGGATCGGGATTTACCCCAAGCCGTTTTTCATGTTGATGGCTCCAGCGGTTGAAAAATTGACCGCGATATTTCAGGCCGCAGTAATGGCAGCCCACTAACGGAAGGTAAAAAATGACATTTATCGACCTGTATTCCATTCTTCCGGTGCTCGTCCTCGTGTTGTGGGCGCTTTTCCTCTTGCTGGCAGACCTGTGGGCTTCGCGCAAGTTTCCCGCCCTGACCCCCATCCTGGCGGTGGTGGGATTGCTGGCATCCGCTGTTCTTGCCATCGCGCAGATAAACAAACCCCAGGCTGCTTTTGGCGGCATGATCCGCGTGGACGGATTCAGCGTTTTTCTCTCCATTCTCTTCGCCCTGACTGGGATCGCTACGATTGCGCTGGCATATGACACGGTAAAACGTTTCCAGGCGCACCGCGGCGAGTTCTACGTGCTGCTGCTGCTCAGCATCAGTGGCATGATGCTAATGGGCGCTGCGGGTGATTTGATCATCGTCTTTCTCGCCCTTGAACTTCTTTCGATTCCGCTCTACATCATGACCGCCATGGATTTCCAACGCATCGAAGCCAGGGAAGCCTCCTTGAAATACTTCCTGCTGGGCACCTTTGCGTCGGCGATCCTGCTTTTCGGCACCGGTTTGATCTACGGCGCCACCCGCACCACCAATCTATACGCCATCCTGGATGCCATCAATATTGGTGAAATTAACTGGACTTTGATGATCCTCGGCAGCGCATTATTGATCGTTGGCTTTGGCTTCAAAGTGGCGGCGGTACCCTTCCAGTGGTGGACTCCCGATGTCTACCACGGGGCGGCGTCGCCGGTTACGGCTTTCATGTCGGTCGGTGCCAAGGCGGCCGGTTTTGCCGCTCTCATCCGCGTCTTTTCATTGGATTTCGTCTCCCTTTCTGATGAGATCACCCCGATCTTCTGGGCGCTCGCTGTGCTGACCATGATCGTGGGCAATATCACCGCGCTGGCGCAATCCAACCTCAAGCGCATGCTGGCTTACTCCAGTATCGCCCACGCCGGTTACGTCCTCATGGCTTTCGTCTCATTTGGAAACGATGCCGTGCGCTCCGATTCAATCGCTTCCGCTCTCTTCTACCTGGCTGCCTATGCCGCCACCTCGCTGGGTGCCTGGGCGGTGCTCATCGCCGTCGAGAAGGAAGACGGAACCGGGAATGAGATCAACGACCTGGCGGGACTTGGAAAATCCGCGCCCTGGCTGGCGGCGGCGATGGCGATCTTTATGTTCTCCTTCACCGGCATCCCGCTCACCCTGGGTTTCTGGGGCAAGTTCTATCTTTTCCGCACGGCGATCTACGGCGGGAATGTTGCACTGGCGGTGATCGGGCTGATGACCTCCCTGGTTTCGGCGTATTACTACCTGCGCGTGATCATTAAAATGTATTTCCAGGAGGGTGAGGCGAAAGCGAACAAGAACGGCTTGACCTACCTGGTGGCTGTCATCGCTGCCCTGGTGGTGGTGGGGTTGGCGTTGATTCCTGAGCTGCTCTACCGCTTTGCCGGTGGAGGCTTTATTGCAGGGTTATAGTTAAATAAAGTGAAAAAACCGCCCAATCTGTTGGGCGGTTTTGTCTTTAATATTTGGGTTACAGGAATTACTTTCTGGCTGCGTTGATCAAAGCGATGGAACCGTCCTTGATCTTGTTGGTATAGATGATCCACAGCACGAGGAAGGGGATCAATGACACGCCAAATGTGATGGGGCTGGCGTACAGGCAGATGAGCATCCAGGTCGGAATATCCAGGTTGATTTGCTCCTGGGCAATATTCTCGTGCAGGAACTTCTCATTAAATTCTTTGGCCAAACCGCGGAACGCGGGGAACATCCAGTAATACTGCCAGCCGGGGATCAAACAATAGGCGACAGCCTGATCAGGCGTGGCGCGGATGCCTTCGCGCTGCACCAGTTTCCAGGCTTTCCAGATGATGACAAAGAACAATACGACGGCGGAAATCAGTCCGATGCCGATAAGGATGCCTATTAGGCTGATCCAGAACCACATGAAGAGTTTTCTGATGCAGACGATCTCCGGATCCTCAATCACAGCAACGTAACCAACCGGGGGTGGAACTGATCCAAGCAGAGAAGCGAGGGGCGTTTGACCGATCGGCTGCCAGTTGGTCATGCCGGCGGTCCATACGGGAGTCCCATGAGTGATGGTTCCTGCAGCGATCAGTTTCTTGATCTCTGCCTCATCCACGGGTCCGACTTGCTGGTTATTTAATGTGTAGTACCACATATGACTCTCCTTGAATGAACTTTAAAATATTGTGTATCAACTAAACCATTATAGGATATTTTGGATGATTATTTCCTTAAAACAAGTACTGTAACTGTTGATTGGTCGCCAACCTGCCGGGATGGTCTGATTCAGGGGCGTTTAACGTCATACAACCTGAAAAGCAATTGCCCATAGTCTGAATAATGCTCGCTCCACGAACCGCCGGGATAATCGGCTTCCACTGCTGCCTGATCTGCTTCGTGTCCGGGAAGGAAAGCAAATAATACCCGCTTGCCTGCCGGTTCTGGATCTTCTGCTGAACCCCAGGGTTCGTTGATGTCGTAATAGGTGATCTGGGGTGCCAGATAGGGGAGGCTCGATATGGAATGGTATCCCATATTGGGGTATCCGCAAAACACCACTTCCTGCCCCTCAGGTTCGCTTTGCAGGCGTTCCGCCAGTACCTGCGCCGCGTGATCGTTGAATCCACCAAAACCAATGTAGGTGGTGTAATCCTCAAAATAGAAACGCGCGTCGTGGATGGACATCAGTAAGGACAGAAGTACAAATATTGCGGGGATTTGCCGGGCGCGCGAGGACCAGCTCTTGGACAGGAGATTGCTTAATTGCTGCAATCCATAACCGATCAAGAGCGCCACAGCCGGGGTGGCAGCCATATACCGCTGGGCAGCGGGTGCGCCGTCGCTTAATCCCACGGCAGCCGTCACCACCGCCAGCCAGAAGAAGAGCAGCTGGCTGCGGCTGTCCTTTGGGTGTAGGGTAATGAAGATGAATCCAAGCAGGAAGGTTATTCCTGGTAGTACAAACAGCATGGGTACACCCGGCATATACCAGTGGTTCAGCGGGAGGTAAACATATCCCTGCACGGCTTTCCACACTTCCCCTGCAAGGATCTGGACCGAAGTTTTTCCGGTTTCAAGCATGGCGTTGTCGAGCCAATTGCCCATGATCGTGACCC
>DAOUGM010000100.1:0-3684 GCA_034428895.1 Anaerolineaceae bacterium | reverse complement strand
ATTGTGTTTAGGGCATCATTTTTCTTATAATTGACATAAGCAGTGGAAAGTTGGCAGAAATCGACCTCTCCTTGACCTGTATTGTCCGACAATCCACAAAAGGAGAAATATGGAACCGATCAAGTATGCTGATTTACCCGCCTTCAAGGTGATGGGCATGAAATACCGCGGCGGTAACGCGCACCAGGAGATCAGCCAGTTGTGGGGCGAGCTCAACAAGCGAGCCAAAGAAATCCCCATGGTGGGCGATGCCGCCTACGGGGTGTGCTTCATGCTCAAGGACGCCCCTCCCGGTCACATGGAATATGTGGCGGGGTTCAAGGTGGAGAGCGCCGGGAAGATTCCCGAAGGCATGGTTGTCGTGGATGTGCCCGCCAACCATTACGCGGTCTTCGCCCACCACGGCTCGCTCGAAACCCTGAAAGCCACCTATGAGCATGTTGTTCACTGGATCCACCGCGCGGCGTTGACTCCCCAATCCGGTTACGACCTGGAAGTCTACACCGACGAATTCAAGGACTTTGCCCCCGACTCCGTCTTCTACATTTACGAGCCGACCAAATAAGGCGAACTCTTTTTTCAAGTGAACGACTGTTCACCCTAAAGCATCAGGTGAAGGAGTTATCCCACCCGGCTTCTTCAATTATCGTTACGTTGAGTGGATTCCGCCCGTGCCACCGCGTGATGACCGCTCTTTGTGTATTTCCTCCGCCGGCAGCTCCTCCACTGGCTCGCAAATCACCGGCAGCTGCACCACCTGGGCGATGGCCTCACCGCGCTGAATGTGCAGTGCGCGCCACGAGTAATTGACCACCTTGACCAGGATCTCCCCCTGGTAGCCGGCATCCACGATACCCGCGCCAATGAGGTGGTTGTTGCGCCCCTTGGGGCGGATCTCCAGCATTGTCCCCTCGGGCACCTCGAAGGTCACGCCGGTGTGCACCACACGGTAGGAAAACGGCGCGATGCGCACCGTCTCGCTGGCAAACACATCCACTCCCGCGTCGGTGGGATGTTTGCGCGAGGGCGCACTCGCCGCCGCATCGAGCAAGGCAAATTTTAATGTCATGTCATCCTCTCACACCCAATTATAAAGCAGACCGCCAAGACCGCTTCGATGGAACTGAAGCGGTCTTGTTGATATCGGGGAATGTTGAGAAGGTGATATAGGTTGCCGCTTTGGCTCACCCAAATCAGTTGATTATTTTATATCTGCCTGGTGATTGGTTCCCGCCAGCACGTCTTCCAGCAAGATCTTCTGGGTTTTTTCCGGTTCTTCCATGATCGGGCTGTGCGCCGACTTCTCGAATGTGTAGAATCCTTTGATCGGAGCCTTAAGCTGCTCAAAATAAGATTGTGCTAACGAATATGAGCAGGTGTAATCGTAGATGCCGTGCAAGAAATAGATAGGGATGGTAAGCTCCGGCACTTCATCCGCCAGGTCCGTGGTGATCATCCTGTCCCACAAAGAACTCACGCCGGACTGCGATTTTGCGCGCCAATGATTAAATTTCTCGGGCAGCGTGAACTCCGGGTGTGTCAGCGAATGTAGAAAGATACCCGCAAACACCGATTTCATATCGTGGGTCGTTCCAATGCCCAGGGGGTGCATCCCCGGGTCGCGCAATACCAGATATTCATACGGTATGCCGCCGGTTAATGTAACCGGTGCTGCTTCGAGTTTTTCAACCATTTTTGTGGTGCCGTTCTCTTTGTACTTTTGCAGCATATACTCATAGGCAAGAATTTCAGACTGGAGTTGATCCGACATCTGGGCTACGCCGATGTAGGCGTGGTACAGCTCCGGTGCCTGCGCAGCGGCGTGTATGCCGATGAACGATCCACCCGAATGCGCCATCAGGTAGATCTTGTCCTGCTGGAAGCGGTCGCGCAGATAATTCGTCACCTCGATCGTATCCGATACCATTTGCTCCAATGTCAATGTTTCCTTTGGGATGTTGGGATTGTAGGCAATCCCTGAACCGCGTTGTTCCCACCACACCGCCGTGAAATGATCTTCAAGACCCGTGGGATATCTGCGGGTAAGGAAGTATTCAGGCATTCCTCCGTGAAGGAAAAGCAGTACGGGATGGGTTGCATCCTTGCTCTTGATGAACATCGCCTGTTTTACCCCGTTGATGTTCACATATGCTTTTTCAGATATGCTGCCCTCAATCGTTGCTCCGTTTCCGTCTGTGAATGGGATCTGTTTTCCAGGGCTTAAAAACAACAGCACGCCTGCCAGGATAACAACCACTGCCGAAATTACTGCTATTGCGATCAGCATGATCTGCCCCAACTTTCTTGCGATGGATCGAAACGATCCAGATTTTCTTTGATTATTGTTCATTTTATAACCTTTGAATTAAGAAGCCTGATGTACCTTCCTATCAAATACGAGAATTTTGAAAATTGGTTTCAATTCATTAAGAAACCAAATTGCGCATTCAGTGCCGGATTTATGCACTGCATGAATCACCCTTCCTCGCCAATCAAAAATCAACCGGCCTCTTGTGAATTCCAACCGGTCTACTGGGTCGTTTGAAGAGATTGGTTGCCAGCGGATGGGCGGAAATCTCTTATGTATTGATAACGTAATATTAATAATAAATATGATATTATTTATCTAAATTATAGTAATTGTCTGCGCAAGGAGGTGCGCGATGAAAGTGTCAAATAAAACCATCGTGGTGACCGGAGGCGGCAATGGCATCGGCCGCGAATTGGTGATGGCCTTGCTGCGCAAAGGCGCACGTGTGGCAGCCGTGGACATCAGCGAAAAAGGGCTGCAGCAAACCGTCAGCCTTGCCGGCAACCTGAGCGATAACCTGAGTACGCATATCGTCGACATTACCGACCAGGCCGCCGTGGAAGCTCTGCCCGCCGCGGTCCTTGCTGCCCACGGCAGTGTGGATGGATTGGTTAATAATGCCGGCATCATCCAGCCTTTCGTTCTCTTTAAAGATCTGTCTGATGCGGACATCGACCATATCATGAAGATCAATTTTTACGGCACGATCCATATGACGCGCGCAGTCCTCCCCCTCCTGCTGCAGCGTCCGAAAGCGCACATCGTGAATGTGTCCAGCATGGGCGGTTTCCTTCCCGTTCCTGGGCAGACCCTGTACGGCGCTTCCAAAGCCGCGGTCAAACTCTTCACCGAAGGATTGTACACTGAGCTGCTCGACACCCGCGTGGGCGTGACGGTGGTTTTCCCGGGCGGCGTTGGAACCAACATCGCCGTCAACTCGGGGGTGATGACCCTGGAACAGCAGCAGCAAGCCAAAGAAAATAGCACTTACCAGACCACCCCGCCCGACCTCGCTGCCCAAATGATCGTGGAAGGTATCGAACGCAACCGCTTTCGCGTGGTGATCGGTCGCGACGCCAGGATGATGGATTTTCTTTACCGTTTGATGCCCCAAAAAGCAGCGCATCTGATTCACAAACAAATGCGTTCGTTGTTACCCAAATAGCTTCTCCTCCTCTTGGGTAAAGGAACCCGCGAAAAGAACGCGGGTTCCTTGTCTTTTTCCATGGAGTACGTCTGTTGCTCTTCTGGTAGTGGGAGTAAACCTTGACCTGCGCGAGGAGGGCGCGCTCCTTCCTCCTCGCGCAGGTCAGGCTTCATTAGATTGCAAATGGATCTGCGGCATGCAATCCCCTTCCCACCCCTCCTGCCAT